>JBBDRV010000063.1:0-50133 GCA_040905285.1 Balneolaceae bacterium
GGATGTCAGTTTAAACAATACCTTTAACACCCTGACTCCGGTTCAGTACATGAATTTCCAGTACGAGTACGGACAGGGTAACGGAGGAGTATACACCCCAAGTGCAGAGCGTTCCTGGGGTCCGAGAATGGAGGGGCAGATGGTGGATCACTGGTCACTGGATCCTGCAGATGCCGACACCCCCCAGTATGCCTTTACCCCACAGCCTGATAACAAGTCGGATGTATATCAGAGGGGATATGACATGTCCAGTAATTTGCTTGCCAGAATAGGGGGTGAACGAACCCAAACGGTATTTTCCTATACCTATACGGATGCTGTGGGAACCATACCGGAAAATGAGCTGCGAAGGCACAATGTCTCTGTAAGGGTAAACAGCGAGCTGACGGATCAATTCCGGCTGGATGCCAAGGTGGACTATTCAAATCAGGAAATTGACGGCCAGGTACCCGAGGGCCGGTCCAACTTTAACCGCAACCGGCAGATTTATATGATACCGCCGAATATCCGGACCGAACACCTGTCCAATTTTGAATATGAGGATGCGAACGGGCTCAACCGGCAGAACTGGTACAATCCGGGAACAACCACCGGCTCGAATCCGTACTGGATGCTATACCGGAACATCCGGGAAAATACCCGCGAACGGGTGATCGCGATGACCTCGCTGACGTATGATTTCTCGGAATCCGTAAGTTTCATGGTCCGCGGATCCTACGACGGGGAAAATAACAGGGGCGACGAAAAATTTTATCACGATACTTTTACCAGGGCCGATTTCGGCAGGTACAGTGTGAATCAGGGGAATGCCCAGCAATACAACGGGGATTTCTTGTTATCCTATACACGAAACATTGCTGAAGACTGGGATGTCAACGCCAATTTTGGCGGATCTCTTATACGGCATGAAAACAGTTCCATCAGTTCAAATACCGGGGACGGGCTCCTTATTCCCAATTATTTTGCCCTCTCCAATACAAGCCGTGTCTCCTCCAGCCATAATCCGGGTTCACGCTATGAGACGCAGTCTCTTTACGGTTTCGGCCAGATCGGATGGAGAGATCTGGTATATCTGGACATCACCGGCCGGAATGACTGGAGTTCAACACTGCCGGCGGCCAGCCGGTCCTATTTCTATCCGTCGGTAGGCATGTCCGTAATCCTCTCCGATCTGATCCCGGCCTTCCCCGACGTGTTTTCCTTTGCCAGCCTCAGGACGTCCTGGGCCAGGGTGGGCAGCAGCGCGCCTCCCTATATGGGTTTCCGGCAGGCCAATTTTCAGGCCGGCGGGAATAACGGGTATATGTCACTGAGCGGCGTCCTGCCCAATGAGAACCTTTTGCCGGAAGAGACCGAGTCAATCGAAGTGGGGATGGATTTGCGTATGCTCGAGGGAAGGATAGGCCTGGATATTTCTGCATACAAGACCAACACACGGAATCAGCTGTTTACAATTGCATTGCCCATTGTTTCCGGTGCCACGTCCTTTTTCACCAATGGCGGGGATGTAGAGAACAAGGGACTGGAGTTTGTCCTGTCGACGCGCCCCGTTCAAACCAGGGAGCTCAACGTAAACCTGGATGTGAATTTTGCCCTTAACCGCAACATGGTGAACAGTATCTCGGATGAACGCCCACGGGTGGCGATCGGGGGAGACCCTTATTTCCTCGATCTTTTTGTTGAGCAGGGCCGGCCGTTCGGAGAACTGTATTCAAGAGGGTTTGATAGGGATGACCAGGGCAGAGTGATCGTCTCCAGCAACGGACTGCCCAGAATCACCTCTTCCTCATCCGTAAATATCGGCAATTTCAACCCTGACTGGCAGGGAGGCATCTCGAGTACAATCTCATACAGAAACATCAGTGCCAGTTTTCTGATCGACCACAGGCAGGGAGGCGCTCTGGCAACCATGACCAATGCCATTCTGGCTGACTTCGGACAACTGGAGCAAACGCTTCAGGGCAGAGAAGGAGGACTGATCTTCGGGGATAATTTCTTTGAACATGAGACGGCCGTGCTTGAAGACGGTTCGCCCAACAATATTGAAACCAATGCCGAATCTTTCTGGCAGACAGTGGGAGGTGAGTCTTCACCGGCGGGTGAAGTCTTTACCGAAGATGCAACCAATACACGCCTCAGGGAGGTGACACTTGGGTATAACCTGCCGCAGTCGCTGGTGGGACAGCTGGGCCTCAGGAATGTGAAAGTATCCCTGGTGGGCAGGAATCTCTTCTTTATCTATAAAGCATCTGAAAACATGGATCCGGACATGACTGTCGGTACCGGTGCCGGATCACAGGGATTCCAGAATTTCGCACCTCCTGCTACAAGAACACTGGGAGCCAATCTTAAAATAGACTTTTAAAGGGTTTAGTAATTGACTTTAAAAATAATTTTTTAAAAACAATTAATTATGATTACTACAAACAAGATTAAAAATAACAAGGTGTTGAGTATTGGTCTCCTGGCAATTCTGACTGTTGGTCTGGCTGCCTGCACGGATCATTACGACAGTCTCAACACGCCGGATAATTCGATAGTGGCAGATAATATCGATGGCCCTCAACTCGGGCAAACCTTTGCACATGCCCAGTATTTCGGTATGATGGCCGCGTCCTATTTCAGGTGCCAGACTCAGATCAGCAATTTGTGGACGCAATATTTCAGCCAGACGCCGGGCTATTTTGAGTCGGACCAGCTAGTCGATCCCGGCGTATGGAATAACGACTGCTGGAATCCATTTTACAGCGGTCCGGCGTCAAGCCTCGATTTCGTGGAGAATTTTACGGAAGAAAATTCCATGACCCTCGAGAACGCAGTAGCCAAGGTGTGGCGGGTGAATATCTATCACCGGTTTACAGACTATTACGGACCGATCCCCTACTCTGAGTATGGCAGCGGAGAAACCAGTGTTGCCTACGATTCACAGGAAGAGATTTACCTGGATTTTTTCCAGACGCTGGATGAGGCCGTGGCCGTGTTTGACCAGAATCCCGGAGGATCTGCCTTTGCAGCTGACGATCAGATTTTCGGAGGGGATACCGACCAGTGGCGTACCTTTGCAAATTCACTGAGGCTCCGGCTTGCCATGCGCATCTCCTATGTAGAGCCTGACCTGGCAGAGGCGGAGGCGGCAAAAGCGCTGGATGCCGGTGTCATACTGGATAATTCGGAAAATGTCACCATGACGACATCGGTCAATAACAGAAACTGGCTGACGATCTGGACCTATATAGATGAATTCCGCATGAGTGCCACAAGCCAGAGCATCTTTACCGGTTTTGAGGATCCGAGGCTAAGCGAATATTTCAGCGAAGCTGTCGACGGCGGTGGCTATAAAGGGTTCAGGAACGGATTGCCCGGTTCTGCAAAAGGAAATTTTCTGAATACCGAAAATTCCTTCGTCGATGAAAAATGGTATACGCTGCCCAATGGCGGTGCAAATCCTCCGAACCGGATAATGGATGCGGCAGAAGTCTATTTCCTCAGGGCGGAAGGGGCACTGAACGGATGGGATATGGGTGGAACACCCGAAGAACTGTACAATGAAGGCATCAGGATGTCCATAAGTGACAGGACGGATGCTTCATCTGCTGAAATTGAGGCCTATATCGTCAGTACCAATACTCCCGCAGCGGTCGATGACAATTACAACACTCCTCCGGTCTCCGACATACCGGTACAGTACCAGGCCGGGGCAGACTTCGAAACGCAGCAGGAACAGATCATCACCCAGAAGTGGATAGCGCTCTATCCGGACGGCTGGGAAGCCTGGTCCGAACGACGGAGAACGGGGTATCCCCGGGGATACGCGGTTATCAACTCGTTAAATCCCGACATAGCGGAAGACGAGCTGATCAGGCGGCGGACATTTACGTCCGATGAGCGATCCAACAACGGAGCGGCCGTGCAGGCAGCCGAGGCGTTGCTGAATGGTCCGGACGAAATGACGACCAGGCTATGGTGGGACGCCAAACCATTAGATGACTACCCGGACATATCGTCCACGATCGTTGATTAATTCCATCACGATTCAGGAGAGATGGGTCATGAATAGGTCTATTTGTGGCTCATCTTTTTTTTATAGCTTTTTTTATGGTAAATATACCTGATCGGGTCTGGAAGTGATTCCTGTTCCGGGAGAATTCAGAATCAGATGAACCAGCTATAATCCTAATTTTTAAACAGGTATTCCCTATGAAACGTAAACAGTTTTTTGCTACGGTTGCAGCTGCCTCTCTCGGCTCTCTCGGCGGTTACGGGTTCGGCAAGCTCCGGGCAGCAGACAAACCCGCCACCGGGGGTGCAGCTGAAATTGGACCGGTCGGGGGACTGGGTCTTGAAGAATTGAGGGAAACCTACCGGGCCGATCTGTTTGATAATTTTCTTCCGAATATGGACCGCAGTGTTATCGATCATGATTACGGCGGATTTATGTGTTCCGTGGATATCCGGACGGGAGAAACAATGTCTACAGATAAACGGGCATGGTATGAGGGCAGGGGCATGTGGACCTATGGATTTCTCTACAATAACCTCAAACAGGATCCCTCCTATCTTGAAGTAATCCGCAATTCAAAAGATTTCATTTTGAAACACCAGCCGCAGGACGGAGAATTCTGGGCTGGCTCATTCTCCAGGGAGGGGGAGGCCCTCTCGGGTCCGGGAGATATCTACTGCAACCTGTTCATTGCAGAGGGATTGGCCCAGTACGCCATTGCTTCCGGTGAGAGAGACTATCTCGAACGTGCAAAGAAGATTACCCTGGACAGTCTTGCCCGTTACGACAGTCCCGACTATGATTATCATATAAGCTATCTGGCCGGCGATGCGTCGCCGGAAATACCCGGCGCACGCGTGCTGGGCCACTGGATGGTTTTTTTAATCGGGGCGACACAGATCCTTGAACACGATTCTGATCCTGAAATCGAGCGGCTGGCCGACCGCTGTGTGGAAGCTATCATGGAGCACCATCTCAACCCGGCCTATGGATTACTGAATGAAGGGCTGAATCACGACTTCACCATACCGGACAATGAATTTTCCCAGTTCGCATATATGGGTCACGGTATAGAGACCCTCTGGATGGTGATGTACGAGGCGGTCCGCCGTCAGGACCGGGATCTTTTCCGGGAGTCATCTGATGCCTTTAAAAGGCATGTGACAGTAGCTCAGGATGCTGTATACGGCGGATATTTCCGCTCGCTTGATCATGTGGACGACTACACCTGGAAAGTTGACAAGGTACTCTGGCTGCAGGAAGAGGTGCTTATCGGTTCCATGATCCTGATTGAACATATGAACGACCCCTGGGCACGGGAGCGTTTTGCGGAGACCTATTCCTATGTGAGAAAGACATTCAAGCGGCCCGGCTACAAGTTCTGGACGTCCGGCGGCGACCGGACCCTCACCGAGCACAATACCGGACGCGCTGAACATTATCACCACCCGCGTCATCTGATGCTGAACCTGACGGCTGTCGAACGGATGATCGAGCGCGGAGGCAGTGTGTCGGGTCTGTTTGGATAAAGTCCGGACTGGTCGGATACATATCGCTTGCCCATCCGGCAACACATGATGAATCTGCTTTCAATTGAACGGATGCAATACAATGGAGCGAAAACAATTTCTGACTGCCACCGCTGCCGCATCGGCAGGTGCTATTGCGGGATTCGGTTTGGAAAGAGCCGAAAGAGGGACCGTGGTCTCCCCGCAGGCCGCCGGAGACATTCCCGGTGAGACCATCGGTGAAACCAACTGTGAAATCATCAATAAAAAAGTACTCGAGCGGTACAGAAAAAAATACAGAGACGATCTCTTCAGGAGCTTTCTTCCCGGTATGGACAGCTATGTCGTAGACCATACCTACGGTGGATTCCTGTGTGACCTGGATATCCGGACAGGAAAACGGAATTCAACCACCAAGCGGGCCTGGTATGAAGGCCGCGGAATCTGGCTTTACTCATTTCTTTACAACAATATCGAACGGGATCCTCATTTCCTGGAGATAGCCGGCAGGTCGAAAGAGTTCATTTTGAAGCATCGTCCGGCTGACGGCAGTTTCTGGGCTTCTTCATACAGTCGGGAGGGAGAGCCCCTTTCCGGGCCCGGGGATATTTTCGGCAACCTGTATATAGCAGAGGGGCTGGCGGAATATGCAAAAGCTTCCGGAGAGGATGAATATCTTGAGATTGCCAGGCAGATCACCCTTGATTCGATGTCTTCCTATGATCAGCCGGATTACCAGTACCATTCCCCCTCAGCATCCGGAATCAGCGGACCCAGGCTCCTTAATCACTGGATGGTTTTTCTGTTTCTGGCAACCCGGATACTTGAACAGGAAAAAACGCATGAAATCGAACAGATTGCCGGCCGCTGTGTAAATGCCCTGATGGAGAATCATATGAATCCGGCGTACGGGCTTCTCAATGATGTGCTGAATCATGACATGAGTCTGCCGGGGAACAGCGATCTTCAGACGGCCAGTGTCGGGCTGGGGATTCAGGCCCTCTGGATGGTCATGTATGAAGCGGTGAGGCGACAGGACCGGACGCTTTTCCGCCGTTCTGCCGATGCCTTCCGGAGGCATGTCAGGGTAGCGGAAGATCCGGTATACGGTGGTTATCTTCGATCGCTGAGTCATGTGGAAAAGAATAAATGGACCCTGGATAAGTCCCTCGGTGTTCAGGAAGAGGTGCTTATCGGGATTCTGCTTCTGGTGGAACATACCGGTAATCGCGGGGACATGAAACGCTTTCTGAAAACGGATGCCTACGTCCGGGAAACGTTCCGCAGGCCCGGCTACAAATTCTGGATAGCCGGCGGCGATCGCACTGTCAGCCGGTACCGCACTTCACGGGCTGAACACTATCACCATCCGCGGCATCTTATGATGAATCTTCTGGCTGTAGAAAGAATGATTGAAAGGGGCGGCAAACCATCCGGTTTTTTAGCGGAGGATACCCACGGATGAACAGATTGCAATTACCCGGTGGCGCATTTTCTCTGTTGAATCTGCCGTTGCTCATTTGTAATGTCCCTGGAGGCACTGCTGATCCTGGAGGCACTGCTGATTTCGTACTGAAATAAAATAGTCACTATCCATTAACCAAAACCTGACTGGTCTCCGGCATGAAAAGAAAACAGTTTTTTACTACAGTGGCAGCCGCTTCCCTGGGTTCGTTCGGCGGATACGGATTAGGCAGTTCGCGGGCATCCGGGATTTCTCTTCCCCGCGATTCAGGAAAGATCGGCACGATTGCCGGAAAAAGCCTGGAAGAAATCCGGGACATATACAGGAGGGATCTTTTTGAAGATTTTCTGCCTGCCATGGAAAACCATGTGATCGACCATGAATACGGCGGGTTTATATGCAACCTGGATATCCGTACGGGAGAACGGTTGTCTACCGGCAAGAGGGCGTGGTTTGAAGGACGGGGGATGTGGGTCTACTCTTTTCTTTACAACCATATCGAGCAGGATCCCTCCTTTCTGGAAGTCGCCCGCAAGTCAAAGGATTTTATACTGGAACACGAGCCGGCGGACAACAGCTTCTGGAGAGCTTCATACACCCGTGAAGGCGAGCCGTCTTCAGAAGGTCCGGGAGATATTTACTGCAACCTGTTTATCGCCGAGGGACTTTCCGAATACGCGAAAGCGTCCGGAGAAAGCGAATACTTTGACCGTGCAAAATCCATCCTGCTTGATTGCCTTTCCCGTTACGATCAGCCTGATTACCAGCATCGGGAACAGACCCCCGGTATCAGGCTGCTGGGCCACTGGATGGTCTTTCTCATCGCATCCAGCCAGATGCTCAGACAGCAGGAGGATCCGGAAATCAGGCAGGTAGCCGACCGATCTGTGGAAGCGATCATGAACAGGCATTTAAATCCGGAGTATAATCTCCTCAATGAATATATGACACATGACATGAACCGGCCGGCCGATAATTACGAACAGTATTCCTACACAGGCCATGCCATTGAAACCCTCTGGATGGTGATGTTTGAAGCGGCCAGACGACAAGACCGGGATCTTTTCCGCGAGGCAGCTGATGCATTTAAAAGACATGTGACAGTAGCTCAGGACGCTGTTTACGGGGGATATTTCCGCTCACTGGATCATGTTGATAACCATACCTGGAAAGTGGACAAGGTGCTCTGGCTCCAGGAGGAGGTGCAGATAGGCACCATGCTGATGATAGAGCATATGAATGATCCGTGGGCAAAGAAGATCTTTGCCGAAAATGATGCCTATATCCGGGAAAAGTTTGTTCTGCCGGGCTACAAATTCTGGCCTGTCAGCGGAGACCGCATTGTGGAGGATCATAACACCACCCGGGCGGGCAACTATCATCACCCGAGACACCTGATGCTTAATCTGCTTGCGATCGAACGACTGATTGATAGGGAGGGACAGGCATAGGAGCTGACCGGCTGAACCGGTAAGGAGAATCGCGAATGATTCCGAAACGGACAGATTTGTGCAAACAGATTAAATGAAAACAGACATGCTCTTGCGAAAACGGATAGTTCATCTGTTATTTTTTATATATATACTCACATTTTACCCGACATCGGCCATCGGCAAAACACGAGCCCCGATCACAAGCTCCGATAGAGTAATTAATCAGGGCATCTGAACCAAACGGATTTTTGAAACCATACAATAAAAGGGATAAAAATGAAACGAAGACAGTTTTTTACGACAGCAGCAGTAGCTTCACTGGGGACAATCGGGGGATATGGCATTGGGAGGGCGCGTTCCGTGGAGCAGGATCCGGACAGTCCGGTCATTGAAACCCTCGGCGGAATGACCCTTGAAGAGCATCGGGACAAGTACAGGGATGATCTTTTTAACCGCTTTCTTCCGAACATGGATGAAAGTGTCATAGATCACGAAAACGGCGGATTCATGTGTGCGGTCAATATCCAGACAGGTGAACGGACGAATGACAACAAGCGGGCCTGGTACGAAGGTCGCGGGATGTGGGTCTATTCGTTTCTGTTTAACAACGTTGAACAGGATAGCAGATACCTTGAGATAGCCCGCAAATCAAAAGATTTTATACTGCCGCTCGAACCTTCCGGAGATGAATTCTGGCCGACTACCATTTCAAGGGATGGTGAGCCCCTTAGCGGACCGGGTGACATCTACGGCAACTTGTTTATAGCCGAAGGGCTGGCCGAATATTCGAAAGGGTCCGGTGAGCGGGAGTATTACGATCGTGCCAGAGAGATGGTTCTCAGCTGCTTTGAACGTTACGAGGATCCTTCCTACAGCTATCGGTCCGACAGTCTGGGAATTCCGAATACCAGGGTTGTCGGTCACTGGATGATATTTCTGCGGCTGGTGACTCAGATGCTCGAGCATGAAGCGGACCCCCAGCTTGAGGAAATTGCCGACCGGTGTGTGGATGCCCTGCTGACAGGCCATCTGAACTCCGAATACAATCTGATGAATGAATACCTGAACCATGACCTGAGCCTTCCGGAGAACGAGTATTCCAACTATTCGAATACGGGGCACAGCATCGAGACCCTCTGGATGGTCATGTTTGAAGCTGAGCGACGGCAGGACAATGAGCTCTTTCAAACGGCGCGCGATTTATTCAAAAGGCATATAACCGTCGCGCAGGATGCGGTTTACGGAGGCTATTTTCATCAACTGGAGCACGTGAACGACTATAACTGGGGTGTGAACAAGGTACTCTGGCTCCAGGAGGAGATTCTCATCGGAACCCTCTTCCTGATCGAGCACACAGGTGATCCGTGGGCCCAAAAGGTCTTTGCAGATACAGATGCATACGTTCGGGAAAAATATACCCGGCCGGGCTATAAATTCTGGACCTCCGGTGCCGACCGAAAGCTCGAGGAACACAACATGGTCCGTGCGGAACACTATCACCATCCCCGGCAACTCATGCTGAATCTTCTCGCCGTTGAACGGATGATTGAACGCGGCGGCCGTATTACGGGCCGGTTTGCCTGAGTGCTAACCTGACTGCTGTTTCGTGGAAACCGGGGTTTACGACAGGGAGAGTCCCCGTCCGGGGCTCCGTTTTCTCTCTGAAATCCTCTGAAAAATCCGGGGCAATGTCCTTGCGACAGGTCTGTCCGATTTACAGAATTTTTATACATCCGGAGAGAAGGCAGACGGATGGAGATGGTCTGCCTTTCATGGTATTCCCCCGGCAGGAATTCAGGAAAGAAAATAGCTCCCTGCTAGTCTGTAGTGGCCGGAATTCCGGAGTTCGACCTGCAGGACTAAGGTCGGAATTTGCCGTAAGAGGACTGTCAAGTGGAGCTTCTTTTTTGAACGTATTCCACAGCCTTCCAGCAGGATTTTATACGTAATTTCAGTTTAACCTGCTTCACTTCTTGTAATTTATCCGGATTATTCTTAGTAAAAGGATACGTCCTGGCGCTGTTATAACACGGGACGGAATGATATGTACAAACCTGCAGAAGCAGCGAAATAGATGATTGATATGAGATAACAGGTTACTACGTATCCTTTTTGGGAGAAAAAGGATGGAAAACATGAAAAATATCCGGGATCACCGGCTTATCAATGAAATCCGTTGGGGAAGCAAGAGCGCGTTCGAGCAACTCTTTTTCGACTATTATTATCCGTTGTGCAGATTTGCTTTAAAACTGACGGGATGCAGTGAACTTGCAAGAGATATTGTACAGGATGTTTTCTTCAAGCTCTGGAAAAACAGAGAGACCTGGAATATTCAGAGTTCCCTTCAGGCCTATCTGTACAAAGCTGTCCGGAATCAGGGTTTGAGTGTGATGGAAAAACAGGATTCATGGGAGATGCTCATCGATGACTATAATATTCAAATCAGAGAAGAGCCGGAAGAAGAGACCTTTGCGGAAGAAGATTTTGACTTTCCGGTTGCCGGTCGGCAGGACATTCTGGTTCACCGGATATGGATGATTGTCGATCAGATGCCTCCTCAACGCAAAACGGTTTTCGAACTTCACCGCAAACACGGGTTGATGTACGCCGAAATATCGCAAGTCATGGATATCGCTCCGAAAACGGTCGAAAACCATATGGCGAAAGCTTTGCAGGACCTGAGAGATAAACTTCACGTCGATTCCGACTGATTATTCGGTTGAATGGGATTTCAGAGCCCGCTCTCCAGGACTTTCAACTTGCACTTCAGGGACATCTGGGCCTACTCTTCCAGAATCCTATATGAAACATTCTCTGAACCGACTCTCAGGGACTCTATCTGAGCCCACTCTCGAGGGTCGTAGATCCGCATTTTCAAAATCCGGCGATTACGTTAGCCGTTCTCTTGGGTTAAATCGGGCCGGTTCTTCCATGCTGCGTTCCCTTCCCGTTTTTCCGGTGAACCGGAAAAATTTTCTGAAGGACTGGGGGTGTCCGTTTTTTCTTCAGTCTTATGGTAGAGACAAAGAGGAATCATGATGTCGCTGGTAAATTCATGATATCGCTGGTAAATTTTTAATAAACAGGAAAGACAAGTGAACCGGACGATTTTAGTACGTTACCTGTCCCGTGAATGCAGCGAACGAGAAAAAGAAAGGGTTGAGGAATGGCTGGAAAAAGATCCTCAAAATCGCATAGAGCTGAAAGAGCTGGAAAAAATCTGGAAAGCGAGTGAGAGGACGTCATCGGAAGAGCCTGACGATCCCTTCAATGCTGAAGAAGACTGGAGAAATCTTGCCTATCGCATCGGGAGAGAGGAGGGTCTAAAAATATCAGAAGGATCCGGAACCCGTTCGAAGAAACCGTCCGCACGTGCGATTCCACTCCTTCATTCCCGACTGACGCAGATGGCGAAAATAGCTGCGATCCTTTTATTCGGAGCTTTAATCGGGGCTTTGACATGGCAGAGTGTCAATATGATTTCACCCGTGGAAGAAGGGCCCACCGTTCGGGAAATCGCCGTGGAAAAAGGGCAGCGGTCCAACATTATGCTTACCGATGGGACAAACGTCAAGTTGAACGCCGACAGCAAGATCAGCATGCCCGAATTCTTCCGTCCCGACAAGCGTGAAATACATCTGGTGGAAGGAGAAGCCTATTTTGAAGTGGCCGAAGATCCCGATAAACCGTTTTTGATCCATTCCGGCGGATCTGTCATCCGTGTCCTGGGGACTTCTTTTTCCGTCCGTTCCTATCCGGAGGATGACGGCGTGCGGGTCGTGGTGAAAGAAGGAACCGTTTCACTGGCTCCGGACGGCGAGGAAAACGGCGGAGTTGTATTAACGGCCGAACAACTGGGGCTTTTCTCTTTTGCCGATCAGAGCATCGCCTCTGAAAAGGTCGAGGATGTGGAACTGTATCTAAGCTGGACCGAAGGGTATCTGAAGTTCCAGGACGCTTCCATGAAAGAGGTCGCCGCAACGCTGGAACGCAAGTACAACGTCCAGGTGAAGTTCAGAAATCCGGAGCTGGCGGAGATGAAACTGACGGCAGAACTCAAGGGACGTTCGATCCTCAGTGTTTTGAACGTCATCTCGGCTTCTCTGGACATCGATTATCTTGAAACAGATCAGCAGACAATAACTTTTTTCAATTAGATCCCGAGGTTCCGGTCATCAAGAGACCGCATTTATAGAGGCGTAACTGAGCGTAATAAAATTTTTTCCGCCGGACGTTGAAGTACAGACGGTGGATCTCAGATAAAGTGGTTTCACTCAACATTACTCAACTCCCAAGGAGGCAATATGTTATGTCCAATTACAAAGCATTCGTTGAAATGTTTTGGTTTTCTGGTGCTGTTTTCCATCGGATGCCTGCACGTAAACGCCACAGTACTCCAGTCCACTATACTCCAGTCGGATACCTACACTTCGCTGGCCAGTAATTTATACGAGAACAACTTATTTTACGAAGTTCATACGTATTCGGATCACATTGTCGAACTGAAGCAAATTATCGCCATCAGGGCGGAAGACACTCCGCTAAAGGAAGTTTTGGAGGAAATTGCCGGGAAGGCCGGTCTGGGGATTGCTTATAATGCCGAACTGCAGGCATTGAACCGGCCGGTGAATCTGGATTTTCAACGGATCTCGGTGGGGGATGCGCTTCTGTTTGCCCTGAAGGGCAGCAGATATGAACCGGCGATTTCCAAAACGCGCGAGATCGTATTACTCCCCAAAGCGACCCCCGAAGTCCCTCTCGAACCCGATGAGAAAACGGTGGATGTTTACCAGGAGGTTGTGGAGGGGCAGGTTTCGGACGCGACGACAGAACAATCCCTCCCGGGGGTCAACATTGTCGTTCAGGGAACAAATATGGGAACCGTCACGGATGCGGACGGAAATTTCAGTCTCAGCGTTCCCTCTTTGAATGAATCGCTGGTGATCTCCTATATCGGTTATCAGGCCCAGGAAATTGCGCTGGAAGGTCGCACCACGCTGGATGTTGTGCTTCAGCCTCTGGTCATTTCGGGTCAGGAGATGGTCGTGACGGCCTTCGGACTGCAGAGGGAACAAAGATCTCTGTCGTACAGCACTCAGGGCGTCGATACCGAAACGCTGACAGAGGCACGTGAATTGAACGTCATGAATTCCCTGCAGGGAAAAGTGGCCGGTTTGGCCATTAATCAGGCGGGTTCGGGTGTCGGTGCGCCGACACGTGTTATTCTTCGCGGAAACCGATCCATTTCCGGAGACAGCCAGCCTCTGTATGTCATCGACGGGGTCCCCATTCGTGGAAATCCCGAGGATCTGAATCCGGACAACATCCAGTCGATCAACGTATTGAAAGGACCGAACGCCGCAGCTCTCTACGGAAGTGCAGCTCAAAACGGTGCGATCGTTATCGAGACGACACAGCCACAGAGCGGCGTCGTCGATGTCAGCCTCAGCAATACATTTCAGGTTCAGAATCCGATCCTTTCCATTCCGTTTCAAAATCAGTACGGCCAGGGTGTCGGGGGGAATTACACAGCCAGTTCGGAAGAATCCTGGGGACCGAGAATGGAGGGGCAGATGGTCGATCACTGGTCGTTCGATCCGGCCGATGCCGGAAGGCAATATTCTCTTACTCCACAGCCCAACAACGTTCGCGACGGCTTCCAGAGAGGGTTTAACACTGCCACGAATTTGAGTGCCAGTGTCGGAGTGGAAAATATCCAGGGGGTGTTTTCCTACACCCGTACCGACGCCCGGGGGATTGTACCGGGTAATGAGCTGGCGAAAAACAACGTCATGATGAGGATCGTCACCCAGTTGACAGACGACGTGACTCTGGACGGGAAAGTGGACTACATGCAGCAGGGCATTGAAAACGCCTTTTCCCAGGGGGAGAACAACTTCAACCCGATGAGGCAACTATACAGAATGCCGCGGAATATTCGTACGGGTGACGCCACACACTTTGAGTATGTAAGCCCCGAAGGGATCGTGCGTCAGAACTTCTGGAATCCCGGTTCCACCAACGGCTACAATCCGTACTATTTGTTAAATCGTGCCGTGAGTGAAGATACAAGGGAACGGGTCATTGCAACGACCTCGCTGAGGTATGACATATCGGAACAGTTGAATTTCATGATCCGTACCTCCTATGACGGCGCAAACAACAATGGTGATGAAAAATTATACCGCGATTTTTACGCCAGAGCCCCTGAAGGACGTTACACCATCTCCAGAAGCGATGCCCAGCAGTTGAACAGCGACTTTCTCTTCTCCTATACAGAGGATATTTCCGAGGACTGGCTGATCAATGCCAATTTCGGCGGCAGTATTGAGCAACAGCGAAACAGTTCCCTGAACTCCGGTACGGGGGAGGGTTTACTGGTATCCAATTTCTTCGCCTTGTCCAATACCCTGGATGATCAGTCCAGCTACAATCCGGGCAACCCGGAGGATACGAGGTCGTTGTATTCCTTCGGCCAGATCGGCTGGAGAGACGCGATCTATCTGGATATCACCGGCCGGAATGACTGGAGCTCGACTCTGCCGGAAGAGAGTCGTTCCTACTTTTACCCATCGGTGGGATTGTCCGTGGTTCTTTCCGATATCATTCCCAGTCTCCCTGAAACGATCTCCTTTGCAAAAGTGAGAACGTCCTGGGCACAGGTGGGAAACAGCGCGCCGCCCTATATGTTGAACCGTACCGCCAGTTTCCAGGGAGGCGGCAATCAAGGGTATCTTGCCCTGAACAGCACACTGCCGAATCCGGACCTCAAACCCGAAATGACAGAATCTGTAGAAGCAGGCCTGGATGTGCGTCTGTTTAACGGCAGACTCGGGTTCGATGTCACGGTCTACAAAATGAACACCTACGATCAGCTTTTCACGATTGCTTTGCCGGTGGGATCCGGAGCCGGACAGTACTTCACCAACGGTGGAGATGTTGAAAACAAAGGTCTGGAGGTTCTTTTGTCAACCACGCCGGTACAAGGCAGCATTCTGAACTGGGACATGGATTTCAACTTCGGATTGAACCGCAACATGGTCAACGAGATTTCCGACGAACGACCGCGGGTCGGTGTCGGCGGCGATACCTATATGCGGGAATATGTCGTCGAACAGGGAAAACCCTTCGGCGAAGTCTATTCAAGGGGCTTTCTGAGAGATGATCAGGGACGGGTAATTGTAGATCCAGACGGTATTCCACGAAGTTCCGGTTCCAGAGCTACGAAAGTTGCCAACTTCAATCCCGACTGGACCGGAAGCATCTCCAGTATGCTGTCTTACCGTAACTTCAGCGGCAGTTTTCTGATCGACCACAGGCAGGGCGGTACCAGCGTGTCTCTGACCAACGCCATTCTTTATGGAGACGGACAGAGGGTGGAAACGCTCCAGGGCCGGGAAGGCGGGCTTGTCTTTGGTGAAAATGTCTTTTCGGATGAAACGGCCGTTCTGGATGACGGTACCCCCAACAATATCGAGGTAAATGCCCAAACCCTGTGGAGAAATATAGGGGGCAGAAACGCTCCGATCGGCGAAGCTTTTGTCGAAGATGCGACCAGTACAAAACTCCGGGAAATAACACTCGGGTATAATTTGCCACGGTCCGTGCTGGATCCGCTGGGGGTTTCCAACATCAAGATTTCCCTGGTCGCCCGGAACCTGTTGTTCATTTACAGGGCTTCTGACTCACTCGATCCTGATTTCCTGGTTGGAACGGGCACGATCGCCGAAGGTTTCCAGTCATTTGCTCCTCCGACAACCAGAACATACGGTGTGAATTTTCAAATAGATTTATGAGGGTCGAACCATAAAAAATTAACTGCATTGTAAAGAGGATTATTATGATTAGAAATGAGATAAAAAAACAGATCTGTGCTGCTGCCGGAATGTTCATTCTTATTATTCTTTCCGTTGCCTGTGAGGATTTTAATGAACTGAACACCCCGCCGGATGAAATCGTCGCGGAAAATGTCGACGGATCGTTGTTGGGACAGGCGTTTGCTTTTGCACAAATGTCCAGTTTTTTCGGAGAAGGCAACAACTATCAGGCCGCCTACAGCCACTATGGAAATGCCTACTCGCAGTACAAGGCGACCATACATCCGAACTTTGATATGGATCAGCTTGAAGTGGCCAACCGGCACATGATCCTGATCAACAATAACTATTATGAGAATACAGCCCCCCAGCTTCAGTTTGTGGAAAACTACAGCGCTGAAAACGGCCTGCCGGTCGTCAATGCGATGGCCAAAATATGGCGGGTGGTGGCGTACCACCGGATGACGGATCTGTACGGGCCGGTTATCTACTCCCAGTTCGGAAATGGTGAAACCAGTGTGGCCTATGATGCGCAGGAAGACATCTACATGGATTTCTTCCAGACTCTGGATGAAGCGATCGCGGTCCTGGAACAGAACAGGGGCGGCAACGCCTTCGGGTCGCACGACCAGATGTATGCGGGGAATGTAGACCAGTGGATCTTGTTCGCCAATTCACTGAGGCTTCGGCTGGCGACGCGCGTCGTGTATGTCGAACCGGAACTGGCTGAGCAGGAAGCGGAAAAGGCGATTGCAGGAGGAATCATTACGGGCAATTCAGACAACGCGGAGTTGGTAACGACGATCAATTCCGAAAACCCGCTCTCTTCCATCACGTATCATGATGAGTTTCGCATGAGTGCAACTCTGCACAGCGTCCTGGTCGGGTGGAACGATCCGCGGTTGCCGGTGTACCTGGCCGAAGTATGGAACGGAGGCGGGTACAAAGGCTTGCGCAACGGACTTCCTGCGGATCAAAAAGACCGGACTTTCCTGACCAATAACTATTCTGCCGTCGGCAACAGGTGGCGGCCGCTGTTTTCCGGTCCTTGGGGAGAAGGCGGAGTGAATGCGCCTGTTGAAGTTTTGTTGGCCGCCGAGGTGTATTTCCTCAGAGCTGAAGGGGCCCTGAGAGGTTGGGATATGGGGGGTGGCACGGCCGAGGAGTATTACAATGAAGGAATCAGGATGTCTCTGTCCCAAGACAGGATCGGCGCCTCAGCTGCAGAAATTGAAGACTACATCACCGGTACTGATTTGCCTGTCGGAATTGATGATCCGTGGGGGACTCCGCCGATGACAGACATTCCGGTTCTATATCAACCGGGTGCGGGTTTTGAGAAACAGCTCGAACAGATCATCACCCAGAAGTGGCTGGCATTGTTTCCGGAGGGAATCGAAGCCTGGACGGAACGTCGAAGGACCGGCTATCCCGTGGGTTATGCGGTGATCAATTCCATCAATCCGAATATTCCGGTAACCGGCCTGGTCCGGAGGCAAAAATACTCTTCCGAGGAATACTCCAACAATGCTGTTGCTGTAGAAGCCGCCCTTGATCTGCTCGGAGGACCCGATGGCGACCACATCCGGGTTTGGTGGGATAAAAAACCGTTGGGAGATTATCCGACTCCGACGCAATAAAACAAAGCCGGAACCTTTTTCTCCGGTTCTGCGACTGTGGCCCGGAAAACTTTCCCGAGTGGGTGCGGTTTTCACGGGCTCCGGTCCTGAACCGGGAACCGTTCCGTTGAAAGTCTTCTGAGGGACTCGGATCGCAACCTGAGAACACACACAGCAGGGAATCATACTGAAGTCAGAACCGAAGGATATGCCGAAATACCTACTCCCCTTTACCCTTGTAATCTTCTGTTACGGATGTTTTGCTGCCGGTGAAAAAGGCGGGGGCAACCCGGAATATAAAATCATCAGCATGTATACCGATACTCCGCCGGTCATGGACGGGGATCTGGAGGAGGCCGTTTGGCAGGAAACAGAGCTCATTCTGTTTGAAGACGACGTGTTCAGGAATTTTCCTCGCAAAAGTGAGAATAAAGTCGAGGTCCGCACTCTGTGGGATGAAACCAACCTCTATATCGCTTTTCGGGTTTTTGATAAAGATCTGCAGTCCGAACAAACCGTGCAGGAGCATGCGAGGATCTCTTCGGATGATATTGTGGAATTTTTAATCGACAGAAGCAACAAGAAGGTTCCTTGCTGGAATCGTGATAACATCATCTACCATATCAATCTTAACGGCATGAGAAAAACGGATCGCGGAACTCCCGAGTGCACGCCCGACCGGAACTGGGACGGAAACGCGGAAATCGCGGTGCAATTGTTCGGGACGCTCAACGATACCGGCGATGTGGATGACGGATATATTGTAGAGGTTGCCGTTTCATTTGAAGAGCTGGGCGTCGAACCGTTTTCGGGGCTGAGGCTCGGAGTGGATTTTGCCAACGCCGAGAATCGGATTTTTTTCGACTGGGCCGGGGCGAAACCCTTTCGGTCCCCCGAGTCTTTTGGAGATCTGATCTTATCGGAATAAATAATCAGTTATAAGCTTTTTCACCTATGAAAATTCAAGATCGCAGAGAATTTCTCAAGAATCTGGGTTCCCTGTCTCTGGCGGCGGGGACAGGAAATATTGCCCTTACATCTGCTTCAGGCGGACAGATACCGGCTGTGAAGGGGGATCTGTCAAACCCGCGTAAAAAGATCTTCAACGGCCGGATTTTGACCCCATTCCGCACGCTCCACTCCGGTACAGTCGTCATCTCGGGTGAGAAAATCGTCGAAATCAAAGAAGGGAATGCCGACGTTCCGGACGCTTTGGAAATCGATGCAGGAGGCAAGTTCATTGCACCGGGTTTTATGGATCTCCACGTTCACGGAGGGGGCGGACACGACTTGCTGGACAGCTCTGTGGAGGCTTTTTTGGGGATGGCCGAAGCTCATGTACAGCACGGAACCACCTCGATGTATCCGTCGGCCGCTTCAGGGGATTTGAACGAGCTCATGAGAATTCTGGAACTGTATGAACAGGCCGACAAGCAGAACACCAAAGGGGCTCAGTTTCTCGGCATGTTTCTGGAAGGACCGTATTATTCCATGGAACAGCGGGGAGCACAGGATCCCCGGTATGTCAGAGATCCCGACCCGGCGGAGTATCAGGATCTGCTTTCACGGACATCCGTGATCAAGCGCTGGGATTCAGCTCCTGAACGCCAGGGGGCTCTGGAGTTTGCCGAATATTTGTTGTCGCAGGGGGTGATGCCGTCCATGGGCCATACAAGTGCGATTTATGAAGAGGTCGTTGTGGCTTTCGAGCACGGGTATACTCTTGCCACGCATCTTTACTCCGGAATGATGGGAGTGACACGCCGAGATGCATTTCGCTATGCCGGAGCCGTGGAAGCTGCTTTCCTGATCGATGAAATGAACGTCGAAGTCTGCTCGGACAACCGTCACCTTCCCCCGCCGCTGCTGAAGTTGATCTACAAGATCAAAGGAGCGGATCGCATCGCGCTGATCACGGATTCCATGAGAGCCGCCGGAATGCCGGACGGCGAATATATCAAAGGAAACCGGGAAAAGGGCCGAATCGTCATTGTTGAAAATGGAGTTGCCATGTTGCCGGACAGGACGTCCTTTGCCGGCAGTGTTGCAACAGCAGACCGTCTTGTCCGTGTGATGAGGGATGAGGCCGGTGTACCTTTGGCCGACGCTGTCAGAATGATGTCCGCCACACCCGCTTCCATTATGGGGGTGGATGATGAGAAAGGATCGCTGGTGAAAGGAAAAGATGCGGATATCGTGATTTTTGACGAGGAGATCCGGATTGACAAGACGCTTGTCAAAGGGAAACTCATTTATGACCGGCAGATGGCGGGATCAACCTAATCGGCAGAAAGAGTATCGTGTAGAAACAACCGCTTATAAACTGGAGCTTTATGTTAAAACTTATGGCCGGAATATCCGGGATCTGTTTTATTCTGATGATTCACCCTCTTTCATGCACAGCTCAAAACGAGTCGTCTTATGGCTGGTATACAGAAGGCGAAGACAACCGTCCGGCTGAGCGCATCCGTTTCAGTGTCACGAATCAACTCGATATTTCTCTGGAAAATCAGCCGGTTGTGATTATTCGGGATCAGTTGCCGGTTCAAAACATCTCCCAGCGATCGGTCAATATCGTCGACCCCAATCTTCCTCCGCGCTCGGCTCCTACGGTCGAGGAACTTGAGACGTCGGGGGGATACCTCTACCGGGAAGAGACGAACGGCCGGGCAATCTATCCCCAGCTGGATGACCTGGACAAGGACGGGATGTGGGACGAACTGTTTTATCTTACGGATCTGGAACCGGGGGAAACACGTGATTTTTATCTCTACATCGGGTTTTATGAGCGGGGCATTCAACCGCATCTCGTTCACGGGGCGATCGCCGACTACCGGCGCCACGATGTTCCTTTCTGGGAGTCGGAGACCATGGGCTGGAAGCTCTGGTATCCTCATGATGTGGATCTGCACGCGAAAATCGATCCCGTTCTTACCGCCTATTATGAGTATTCCACGGGGAATTCAGGGTATTACATGCCCTGGGAACTCGGCACGGATATCATGACGGTAGCCGATACGTTCGGTGCCGGAGGCATATGCCTGTTTGAAGATCCCGACGACCCTGAAAATCCATCGCGGGCCTATCACTCTCCCGTCAAAGATTCCGGCCCTTTCCATGATACCCGCTTTTCATTTGATGTTGTCTACAATGGTCCCCTGAGAAGCATGATTCAAGTCAACACGATGAACTGGGATTCCGGACGGGGATTTTATGAACTGGAACAGAGATATACAGCCGTGGCTCATAAAAGCTGGAGTACTGTGGAAGTGAATTTCACCAGGTTCCTGCCTCCGAACGACCGGGTTCAGTTCGGAGCCGGGATTCGCCGGATCGGGACGAATGAGTCGGAGGAAACGGAAGCTGTGACCGGAAACGGGTTTGTCATTTCCATGGGGGAAAATATTGAAGCGAGAATTCCCGATGAGGATATCGGGGATGAGGTCCTGGTGGTTCCCTGGCAAGCGATTGCCCTTGTTGTCAAAGAAGAATATGAGCCGGAATATGTGGCCATAGAGAACTGGGGGGGGAATCATCTTTTCAAGATGCCGGCGACTCGGGATCTGGAGTACGAGTATATGATTGCGGGGGCCTGGAGTTTTGGAGAAATCAACAGCACCAAAGAAGAATTCATCAGGTATATCGAGGATGAAGCGCTGAAATACAACAACCCCCCCGTTGTGGAGATTCACGAATATGAAGCAAAGGGAGAATAAGCATGTCTCAACATGAACAGTTAACCACTATAAATTTTGATATTATGAATCGATTGATCCTCTTTATTCTGGCGCTATGTATTAGCGGGTGTTCTTCGACGAATTCTGTACATGCGGGCAACGGCCGGTCTGCATCCGACACGGTTTCCACACCGCCGGATCTGATTCCCTATACGCTTTTTGACGATTTCGAGACGGGCGAGAAATATGGTTGGGAAGCCTATCCTTACGAGCAGGATGTCGGGACGACCCGACACTTTTTCACCCGCGAATCTCCATCACTCGATAACAGCCGTTACGCCCTTCACCGTCCGATGCCCGCCAATGACGGCGTCGAGCTTTATAACGGCTTTACAAAGCGGTTAAATATCTGGACGACTCCGGAGACCCGGTTGCAGGTTGCTGTTTTCCTGCAGGGGGACCGCAATCCGCAAACGCTGGAGATTTCCCTCGGGACCTTTGACGGACGGCGCTACATGCATACGATCGAAAATCCCGAGGCGAATCAATGGCTGGAACTGAATATCCCCGCAAGGGCATTCAGAATGGACGGAGAACCTCTCGGTCCGGGTGAGAATATTCAGGTGGTAACCCTCAAAGGCAGTTATGACACCGTTTATTATCTGACCAATTACACGATGGTTATGGATAACTTCACGCTGAACGGAAAACGTCAGCGTCGGTTCGTTGCCTCGAATCCGGTCTCAACGGATTTCGAGATGTTCGATACCTCCATTCTGAACAAGCACTTTTTTTATGGGGAGACCATCTCACTTAGTATCACCCCTGAAGAAGGGACCCAGCAAACCCGTGTCAGCGGGTATTCGACTCCAATCGAGAATCTTTCTCCGGAGGTCTCTCTCCGCCGGGTGGCGGGAACGCTGATTGACGGTGACGGACAATTGGTGAGGGAGAATATTCCGTTTGATTATCGCAATGGTGTGTGGGTAAATGATTCGATTCATCAAGTCCAGAACGGAGATGCGCGAGGTCAGTGGGAAATCCGGTTGACCGGACATACGTACAGGGGTACCGAGGTTCGCTGGGGATTTCGGTTTCTGGTGCCCGGTTCCCCTGTTAACCAACATCCGCGGCTTTTCTTTACGGCTGACGAACTGGAGCAGCGGTTGTCCAGTGAAGATTCTCCCGTGGCACAGGGGATTCTCGACCGGGCGCTTGAAGACACCGATTTTATGGATATCGACATCGACTCTGTCAATGAATACGATGATGTAGCCGGCGAAGCTATGGCGGGAGGTCCTTACGGGAAATACTCTTACGGGTTTCGTGCTTCCGGTCTGTATCGCAACCCGATGAGAACCCTTGGCGAGGTGATTGAAGAGGGCAGTTTCCGCTATTCGTTTACCGGGGACCGGGCTGCGGGTGAAAAAGCGAAGGAGGCTTTATTGAAGCTCTGCTCGTTTGAGCGCTGGTCTCCCCGATGGATGTATGAAACCCACAACTGGCAATGGTATCCGTCCGGTTATACTATGAAACCTGTGGCGAAAGGTTACGACATGCTCTATCACCTTCTCAGCGAAGAGGAGAGAGAGTTTGTCCGGGATGCGATCGTGGAAAAAGGACTCAAGCTGTATCACCGGGACATGGTTGAGATGAACCGCATGCCGTCGAATGTGACCAATCATATGGCGGTTCTTTCTGCAGGAAACGGACTTGCCGCGGCCGCGATCTACGGAGATGACCCGGAAAATCCCTATATGGAGCCTTTTCTTTCAGGGGTCATGACGAAAGCCAAAACATTCATTGACCGTACCTACTATGAAGACGGCAGCTACGGAGAACCGTACAGTTACATGGATATGGCCAGCCGCTCGCTTATTGAGATCGTCGCGGTATTCGAGCGGAATTTCGGTGTGGACTGGACGACAACGACCGACATGCAGAATTTTTACAAGTACCCGCTGCGTGCCACCGGTCCGGACAACCTGATGCACAGCTGGGGAGATACGGGCAGATCCTATAGCGGGTTTAACCAGATCCACTCCTGGTGGTTTGTCCATAAGCTCGGTAACCCATATGTATACGATTATGTCAAGCCCTATTGGGAAGAAGGCAACGGGGGATACATGAGCTATCTCTGGTTTCGGGATGACATCACTCCCGTTTCCAGAAATACTTTTCCCACTTCCGGTATTTACGATGCTCAGGGCATGGTGATGAGATCGGGCTGGGAGGATGAATCGACGATCATTACCACACGTGTCGGGCCCAACTCCAACCACTATCATTACGACCAGGGAAGTTTTCAGCTCATGACAAACGGCGAAGAACTGCTGACGGATCCTGGCGTTGGCTCAGGCGGATATTACGGAGGGCTGTTCACGGTTTATGACATCCATTCAATCGCTCACAACGTCATGCTTGTCGATCACGACAGTGAAAGCCAGGTGCCCGCTCACTACGACATCGGCATCGAGGCCCTGAAAGACTGGCCCGAAATGACTCATGCTTTTGCCGGTGAGATTGCAGATGCGATCGAGGGGGATCTCGCCTCGGTGTACAAGAATAAACTCAAAAACTATACCAGAACTCTGCTTTACACGAAGTCGGGTCCTCTGTTTCTCTTTGACCGCGTGGAAAGCAATTCGCCGGAAGGACATGTCTACAACTGGCTCTTTCATGCTCCTCAGAACGACGGCAATGAACGGTCCATCCGTTTTGCCGATGTTCGAATGACTGTCGAACGTCCGCAAGCCAGGCTCACAATGGATGTGATTTCCCCGGAAATCGAATCGAGTCGTATTACAGACAGGAACGATGACCGGTTTCCGGAAAGCTGGTTGACACTGAACAGCCCCAAACTTGCAGAAACGACTTTCCTGGCGGTTTTGATACCGGAGGCCAGATCGTCGGGAGGTTCCTATCAGGCGGATCCGCAGACATCCAGAATTGACGGACAAGGATGGATCGGTGCCCGGGTGGAAAGGCCGGATGCCGTGGACCTGGGTTTTTTCCGAACGACCGGAGATGCCGCAGCGTCCATCGAAGGATACACGACAGATGCCAGCCGTTTCACGGTCTCCTCTGACGGATCCGGGAACTTGCTGAAGGTTTATTTCGAAGGAAGTTCTTTTGAAGGGGAGGGATTGACGGTGGACAGTAACGGAATTCCCCTAACCTGTGCGATGGCACGGAATGCTTCCGGTCTGGAACTCGAAATTCAGACGGATCAGGCAACAGATATACGATTTTCGACGTCCGGTCAACCGGCACAGGTGATGATGGACGGAGAAGAGATTACCGGATGGGACTATGATTCACGGGCGCAAATGCTTGTGGTCGGTATCCCTGCAGGTCGTCATGATTTGACCGTACGGTAAAGCGAAAAGGATGAAATCCAGGGTGTTTCCTTTATGGACCTGAAAAGATGTGAGGATAAAATTATCGGAATGCTTTTTGGAATGATCGTGTGCTTCAGCTCTGAGGCCCTGGCACAGGGGGAGTGGTACACGGAAGGAGACTATGCACCGACAACAAGAATAGAAGTGACGATCGTCAACCCATTAAATATCGAACGTCAAGACACCCCTGTTTCCATTCACCGGCCGGATCTTCCTTTTTCAAATTTCGGTCCCCGTGAGGTCATGGTGGTGGATCCGGATCTCCCGTCCCGTCCTGAACCAACCGAAGAGGAAAGGCTCAGGCACGGGGGGCATTTGACTCAGGAAGAAACGAACGGATCTGCCATTCCCTATCAACTGGACGATCTGGACCGGGATGGCCTTTGGGACGAGTTGTTCTTTGTGCTGGATCTTATGCCCCGGGAAACCAAAACCGTCTATCTGTATCTGGGCTACAATAACCGGGGCAAGTATGTTCACAAAACGTTTGCCGCGATCGGCGACTATTCACGGCATCCTGTGCCGATGTGGGAATCCGAGGTCTTGACGTGGAAGCTATTCTACCCCACGGACGTGGATATACAGGCCAAACGGGAACCGATTCTCAACGGGTATTATTCGCTGGTCAACAATATGTCCGGTTATCACTTTGCCTATGAGAGAGGAACGGACATCATGACGGTTGGAACCAGCTTCGGCAGCGGGGGCATAGGATTGTTCGAATCGGCACAGAGGAATTTCGTCTCCCGTCCCCGTTTTAGTCCGCACCGGTTTTCCGGCCCGCTGGAAGATACCCGGTACGTTTTTGAAGTTGTTTCCAGCGGACCGATACGAAGCATCGTGCGGGTAAAAACACTTAACTGGCGGACAGGTCGGGGAGAATATGAGCTGGAACAGTACTATACAGCTTATAAAGGCAAATACTATTCGACGTGTCAGGTTTCATACGGGAAGTGGTATCCCCTGAATGCAAAGACGAATTTTGCGGCGGGAATCAGAAAGATCATGTTTGAAACGGACAACTACATTCAGGACGGAGTGATCATCTCTACGGCACGAAACATGCCGGTCATCGACCCGAATCCGGAGACCATCGATCGCGAAAGGGGAACTCTGGATTATGCGGCCGTCGCATTGGCGGTGAAAGAAAAATATCATCCGGAATACCAGTTCATCTCTTCTTTCGAAGGAAATCATACGTTCAGAATTCCCGTCAATGGAGATCGTTCCTATGAATATCTGATCGCTGCGGGGTGGAGTGATGCACCCGAATACACAACCGCGGAGGAATTTCAGCAGTACGTGCTGGATACTGTACATGAGTATAACAACCCGCCCCGGATTGCGGGGCTGGTGATGGAGGAAAAAGAGGAGGGTTTTAAACCGATAGACTACTGGACGCCTCCGGGTCCGTAAAAAGAACCGGCAATCAGAAGCACCGAAGGTACTGCAGCTGTGAACCCCGTGCATATACTACTGTAAACCAAAATATTCAGGTTATGAAACGAAGAGAATTTATCGGCCGCGGAGCTGCTGCATTGACGGGTCTGTCTTTGCCTGTCCGCAGAATGTTTGATTCAGAAAACCCGGCCGTTGACAGAGCTCCGGAAAGAGGCAATTATATGGACAAGGTTCATGAAGCCGTCAGCTACCGGAAAATCGATCTGCATAATCATATCAACCTGGAAGAGCGCAACGCGGCCAGTGTTGACGAAAGCTGCAGGCGCGTGGGGATCACCCGTACGGTTGTCTCGAATATTCTCGGGGCAGATCCGGGAGAGATCCGGGAAAACAACGACGTTGTTTTGGATGCGATGAAAGCCTACCCCGATCGGATCATGGGGTCCTGTTACATCAATCCCGGTTTTACACGAGAATCTCTTGAAGAGATCGACCGCTGTGTGGATCAGGGAATGGTCATGGTCGGCGAACTCTATAAAGACTACAAAATCAACGACCCCGTCTATTACCCGATCATCGAACGGTGTATCGATCATAAGATTCCCCTTATGATGCACGGGGCCGCCCATCTCGGACAGTGGCGGCCGGAATACCACACCGACAATCCGTTGTCGACCTCGACCCCGCAAGATTTTGTCGATATCGGACAACGCTACCCCGAAGCGATGATCATTTACGGTCATATCGGCGGTGGCGGTGACTGGGAATATGCATGTAAAGTATTGCGGGAAGCCCCCTCTGTTTATGCCGAAACCAGCGGAAGTGTCAGTGACGAGGCGATGATCGACCTGGCTGTGGAAAGTCTGGGAGCGGACCGGCTCCTGTTTGCGACCGACGTCAATTATGAAACAGGCGTTGGAAAGGTCATGCACGCAAAACTTACAGAAGAGCAGCGGAGAAAAATCTTCTTCGACAACTTTAACAATTTACTCAGAGCGGCAGGGAACCATGTTGATTGACATAAACGCTTACATCGGCCACTGGCCGTTCCGACAACTCCGCAGTAATACCCTGGATGCCCTGCTCGAACGGATGAACGAGTTCGGGGTGGACCGGGCGGTTGTGGCAAACATCAACGGCATTTTTTACAAAGCCGGCGACTTCGCCAACGAGGAACTGCACGAGGCGATCCAGTCCAACAGTGAATTCCGGGAGCGGTTTATCCCCTTTGCCGTCATGAATCCGGTCCTGCCCTGGTGGGAACGCTCCCTGGATGAAATCGAGCAGATGGGCATGAAAGGGATCCGCCTGTATCCGCTCTATCATGAGTACGAACTGACCGGCAGCCGCTGCATTGAAATGGTCGAAGCCGCCCGGGACCGGGGGCTGACTGTGGCCATTCCGCAGCGAATGGTGGATATCCGGCAGCGCTCCTGGCTGGACGTCAGCGACGAACTGGATTATCACGACATCGCCATGCTGGTGCGTGAAATCCCTGATGCCAAATACATGATGCTGGACACGCGGCATCGCGCCGACGACGAAGCCCGCGACATTCTGCAGCAAGCGGATATCCTGTTTGACAGTACGCGCGCCAGCGGCACGCCGATTGCCGGGTTGAACGGCTCCAGCTTTCATTATCTGCGGGACACTTTTGGCGCCGGGAAAATTGCCTTCGGGACCGGCGCTCCCTTTATCGACTATTATTCCCCGTTTATCCGCCTGGCGGTGTTTGAAGAAACGGACGAACAGACGAAGGAGATGATCCGCTCCGGCAACGCCCGGCGCATATTACAAATATAAACCCAAAAAATTATGAGCTTGAGAAATTTATTTCTGCTTCTTTCTATTCCCGTCCTTTTTGTGGGCTGCAGTCAGGGAGAGAACGTTCCGAATTCTTCGGTACCACCATTTATTATGGACGCCCACGTTCATTACAGACCGACTGCCGAATGGGAAACCTCCTTTCTGGATGTCTACACCCGGTACAATGCGACCGCTTGTCTGATGGTGAGGATGGAGGACCTTGAAAGGGGCATAGAATTCGCCCGGGAACATTCCGATCGAATCATCCCGTATGCGATGATAGAAATTGACAGTCCGGATGTCCTCGAAGATATCCGTCAGGTACATTCGATGGGCTTTAAAGGTCTGGGTGAAATATTTGCCAGAAACCAGTGGGATTATGACGACCTCCAATACGAACCCATCTGGTCGCTGGCAGAAGAGCTGGGCATGGTTGTCGCTCTCCATACAGGAATACACGGAAGTGGCAATTTTGCACGAATGAGGCCGTCATTTTTGGGGACGATTGCCTCGAGCCAACCCGATCTGACGGTTATCGGCTTGCATTTCGGCAACCCCTGGTATAATGAGGCGGCAGAGGCCGCCCGGCTGAACAACAATCTCTATTTTGAGTTGTCGGGCTCATCCCTGATCAAAAAGGATCATGATCCCGACTTTTGGAGAGAACTGCTCTGGTGGACTCCTCACATCGGCAAACGGCACGTGGGAGAAAATTCGCAGCCTGCCTGGGAATCCATTGTTTTTGCAACGGATGAACCACCGGACGGATTTGAAGATAATATCATCCGGTTTAACAAGGTCCTGGATGCCGCCGGTATCGATGACGAAACACGAGCGAAAATGTATGGACAAACCCTGGCCGAAATTCACGGTCTGGAGCCTGATTCACGGAATTGAAGTGATGCGATGCCGGCCCGACTACAAATTCTGGACCTCCGGTGCCGACCGAAAGCTCGAGGAACACAACATGGTCCGTGCGGAACACTATCACCATCCCCTGTTGAATCTTCTCGCCGTTGAACGGATGATTGAATGCGGCGGTCGTATTACGGGCTGGTTTGCCTGAGTGCTAACCTGATTGCTGTTTCGTGGAAACCGGGATTTACGACAGGGAGAGTCCCCGTCCGGGGCTCTGTTTTCTCTCTGAGAAATCCGGGGTGGGAAAAAAATAATCCTCTATATCAGGATAATCGAGAAAATTATTGTAATTATAGATAATACAGGTATGCATAAGAATCCGGCGAGGCCTATGATCCTGATCCGATCGTTGCTGCCGAAGCTTTACTGTTACCTGTTTGATGGAATCTTTTCCTGATTCAAGGTATGGACAGAAACATTAAGAATAGTCCCGGGAGTCCACTACTCGAGTCCCGGATAATAGAGGAGACCCGGCTCGGGGATAAAAAAGCCTTTGAACAACTCTTTTTCGAATATTACTATTACCTGTGCAGATTGGGGTGCGGTATACCAACAGCAGCGAACTTTCAAGAGATGCTGTACAGGATGTATTTTTGAAAATATGGAACGGCAGGGAAATCTGGCAAATTCAATCTTCTCTTAAAGCCTATCTCTACAGGGAAGTCCGGAATCAAGCTCTGAACAGGAAGACTATATCCGGGAGAAATTTGTCAGAAACGGATACATGTTCTGGATTGATTACGGTGACCGCAAAGTTTCTGATTATCGTGCCACACGTGCAGAAAATTATCACCACCCCCGTTACCTCATGCTGAATCTTCTCTCGCTTGAACGGATGATCAGCCGGGGCGGCAGAATTACAGGGATGTTTGGCCTGTAAAAACGGTATCGGTTGCCGAAGACGTCTTACCCGATGCCCTGATCGACTTGTTTGGGGATTGTATTAAATAAATATTCTTGGTACTCTGCTTTCACTAACCGGAAGGGATGATTTAAAGGGGTAATTTATGAGACGAAAAGATTTTATGCGAATGGCCGGCGGTGCGTTGCTTTTGCCTGCTCTGTCAAATAACCTGAACGGGTTTGGCAATAGAAGGGAGCACTCCTCTGTCGCCGCTGATATTCTGAACGGGAGGCAGCTGGATCGCCTGGGAGGAATGACACTGCGTGAACTGCGCGACTATCATTACGACTATCTTATGGAAACCTATGTTCCGAACTGGAACCGCGGGATCGACCGGGACTACGGCGGATTTGCCAATGCCGTGCATCCCGACCGTGAACCGGACTTTGAACGAAAAGGCATGTATCACCAGGGACGTGCCGTCTGGGTTTTCAGTTATCTGTACAATCATATTACCGGAGATGAGCGGCATCTTGAGGCCGCTGTCAGGGGACGTGATTTTCTGGTGGAGAATGCTCTTACGGATGATAACCGCTGGAGGTCATTTGTAAACCGCCGGGGGGAACCCCAGAGCAAGCCGCTGGATCATTACGGGGATATATACATGGTTCTCGGCCTGACGGAGCTTTACAAGGCAACCGATGACGAACGGGATATCGAACTGGCCATCGATACGGCGCATTCAATTATGGACCGGCTGGTTTCCCCCTCCTATCAGCATATAGAGGCCCACGTCACTGCACTGGAACCGGGAACGCGGCGGCTGCCCAGCTGGCAGCATTTTCTCAGTGCCCTTACCCCGCTGCTAAAGGTCAGGCGGGATCCGGCCATTGAGCAAATTGCGCTTTATTGCGTCCGCGTTATGTGCGAGCACCACTGGCAGCCGGATTCCGGAGTGCTTCTCGAAGTGCTGGACGATCATTTCCGTCCCTATACATTTGACGTGTCAGCCTGGGGTGAAGTTGACCGGAGTCATGCCACCATCAGCGGATGGCACTCCATTCAGGCCTGCTGGATGATCATGGACGAATCACTCCGTGTGGAAAATCCCCCTACCTACCGGCAGGGTGTGGAAATGGGCATGTCCACGCTGGAAAAAATGTATCTTGACGGCAAAGGCCTTGCGGGACTGGACAATCCGGGTTCAAAACCGGAACCGGAAGGTTCATTTGCCTGGGGCGCACTTGATGACATGCTGGTTTATTGCCTGATGGCCATCGAGCACAGTCACAATCCCCAGGCGATCGACTATTACAACCGATGCCTGGCTCTTCATAACAGCCACCCAGAGAAGTTCGTCATACAGGGGCTTCTGCATCATCCCCGGAGGTTCTTTTACTCTATCGAAATACTTGACCGCATGATCGATCGGGACGGCAGAATATCGGGATTTTTCGGTTAACCGGCCCGGGTGTTTATACGGTTTTGTTGAATTAAAATCATTCTCCTTAAAAATGTGTCCAGTGAGAAGACGTGATTTCATATCCATGATGGGAGGCATTCCTTTTCTTGCCAAAACAGGGAACGAGCCGGAAGGCAATTCACCGGGACATGCCGGTGGCGGCATGGAGCAGGGGGGGGAGTACGGCCTTGCCGATACACCTGAAAAAAGGCGTGTCTATACAAGGGACCTCCTGGAAAGATTATGTACGGATATAGGTCCGCGTCCCACAGGTACCGCAGCTTTTGCCCGTGGTGCCGAGATTATCAGAAAGGAAATGGAACGGTCCCTGCCGCAGGTGGAGATGGACAGATACAGCTTTGAACGGTGGGAGCTTATCGAGGAGCCAGAATTTGATCTTGGAGGCCAGTACATAGAAACCTATCCGGCGCACGGCAGCGAAGGGACTCCGCCCGACGGAGTCAGTGGCGTGCTTGAAAAAAGCGGCAGCGGATTTATGCTGGTTGACCCCGGATCCGGGGAAGAAAAGGCCCGGATCACTGTCAGCCAGTACGGAAGGGCCATTCCCGGCTACCGTTCCCGAACGGATCCGCCTTCACCTGTCTCCTTCGGGGTCGGCAAGCAGGATCTTCCCCTTCTCGAGAACGCAGTCAGGGATAAAACACCGGCGTGGCTGAAAGCGTGGTCCCGCTTTATCCCGGATGATCCGGGGATGAATGTCGTCGGAAGGCTGCCGGGCAGACGGAAGGATGAAATCCTTTTTATCGCTCATGCGGACACCGTATACAGCTCTCCCGGAGCCAATGACAATACGGCTTCGGTCGTTATAATGCTTATGCTTGCCCATGCAGCGGCCGGCCGCTCTTTTGATCATACACTGACTTTTATTGCCGCTGACGGGGAAGAATACGGACAGCTTGGAGCCAAAAATTATGCAGAAAAACGGTTGTCCGGACAGACGATGGAAGATATCAGGTTTGTCGTAAATCTGGATTCCCTTACGTACGGTCCGAACCTGTGGATCAATTCCGAACAGGAAGAAGTGAAAAGTATCATCCGGGATATACACGATGATCTGAATATAAGGGCTGTTCCCCGGTTTGGCGGCAGCGACGGTTTTGTGATGGATTCAGCACCTTTCCGCCCGTCCGGAGCGCAGGCCATGCACGTGAACAGCCGGGGATACGATGAAAAGACGCTCCCGGTCTACCATCGTCCTGATGACCATGCGAAGGATGTTCCCCTGGATTGTGCCGAGATCGGCTTCCGGGTATTTGATGAATTTATCAGAAGAGCAGACGGACTTTGAGAGAAAGGGAAAACGATCTGAAACCCGGTGGCTGTATCCGGCACAAAATCTGCACATGCTCACTGCTGCACCAACAATATAATTATCAATGAAAAGAAGAGAATTTCTTGCGTCTGCGACAGCATTATCCCTGGGAACCCTCGGCGGACATGGAATTGCAGGAAACCGGGATCCGGCCGGGAGTGCGGGCAGGACGGACATTGGTCTTGTCGGGGGAGTTTCTCCGGAACAGCTCCTGGAGGAGTACAGAAGTGACCTGTTTAACCGGTTCCTTCCAAATCTGGAAGAGAGTGTTGTCGACCATAAATACGGTGGATTTATGTGTGACGTGGACATACGCACGGGGGAGCGCCTGTCTACAAACAAGAGGGCCTGGTATGAAGGGAGGGGAATGTGGATGTATTCCTACCTCTATAACCATATCGAGCAGGATCCACGGTTTCTTGACATTGCTGAAAAATCAAAGGATTTCGTCCTGAGACATCAGCCCGGCAGTGACACCTTCTGGACGGCGTCATTCAACCGGGAAGGGGAACCGATATCGGGACCCGGTAATATCTACGGAGATCTTTTTGTCGCTGAGGGGCTGGCTGAATATGCGGCGGCAACCGGGGAGGGACAGTACCTGAATCTGGCCAAAGAACTCATTTTTAAATGTGTGGACCTTTATGACCGGCCGGATTACCGTTTTCACAACCGCACGTCCATCGGTCCGGAAATTTACGGCCCCCGGGTGCTCGGCCACTGGATGCTCTTTCTCATTGCCTCCACGCACATACTGAATCACGTGGCCGATCCGGACATCGAGCGTCTGGCGGACCGGAGCGTGGATGCGATAATGAATCATCATATGAATTCCGACTACCACCTGCTCAATGAATTTTTAAATCATGATTTCAGCCTTCCCGGGAATGAATTTGATAATTTTGTCTATCTGGGTGTAAGTATTGAAACCCTGTGGATGGTGTTGTATGAAGCTGTCAGAAGGCGGGATGAGGAGCTTTACCAACGGACGGCAGAATCCTTCAAACGTCATGTGACAGTTGCCCGTGATGCTGTGTACGGGGGATATTTCCGCTCGCTTGACCGTGTTGATGATCATGTGCTGCAGGTTGACAAGGTGCTCTGGCTGCAGGAAGAGGTACTGATCGGTACCCTCTCCATGATCGAACATTCGAATGACTCCTGGGCCCATGACTGTTTTGCCGAAACGTACGCCTATGTGCAGGATACATACGTCCGGCCCGGATATAAATTCTGGATTCATGCAGGGGACCGCACTGTTTCCGAGTTCGGGGGCAAGCGGGTGGAAAATTACCACCATCCGCGGCACCTCATGCTCAACCTGTTGTCTCTGGAAAGGATTGCCGGCCGTGGAGGGAACACATCGGGACTGATCGGTTAAACCTGAACAGAGCCTGCTGACAGGCAGGCGAATAGTAGCCGGACCGGAAGGAGCCGGCGATTAACCTGAATTCAAAACAGGACCTGCTCATATGAAACGAAGAGAATTTTTTGCAACATCGGCTGCTGCGTCGCTGGGTATGATAACCGGCTGTACATCGGGAGGTCCTGCAGGCGACCGGCCGGGTCCGGCTTCCGATGTCACCCTGGCGGGAATGAGCCCGGAGGAATTGCGGGAAAAATACCGGAAAGATCTGTTTGACGAGTATCTTCCTTTCTGGCTGGAATACGGGGTCGACCACGAATTCGGGGGAGTCATGCACGGACTCGATCATGACGGAACCCGGGTCAATACCGACAAGTTTCACTGGTTTCAGGGAAGGGCGGTCTACGGGTTCAGCTATCTTTACAACCATATCGATCCGGATCCGCTATACCTGGAAATTGCGCAAAAAACCATGGAGTTTATGCTCGCTCATTTTCCGGAGGAACCCGGAGGTATCATGTGGGCGAGAAATGTCAGCCGGGAAGGCGAGGTGTTGGAGCCGGCCTCTGCCGAAGATCCTTTCGGCTGCTATTTCGGAATTGAGGGGATGCTCGAACTGGCGTACGCGACCGGGGATGAAGAACTCCGGAACCGGGCCCTGGATATGTACAAACGTATCAGCCGCTTCATTCACAGTGATGCGGTCGATCATGAAGCGTTCAACACATACATGGCGGACCTGCAGATCGGCACCCAGTTCCTGCGGTATTGGGAAGATCCGGAGGTCGGGGCGATAACCGCCCGGGCTGTGGATGTGATCATGAACCGGTTTTACAATCCCGAAATCCGCATGTTCAATGAAATTCTCGCCAACGACTTGTCCCGGATGGAAGACGAGCGGACCAAGGCCAATCCCGGCCATGGCATCGAGATTATGTGGATGGTGATGCATGAGGCGATCCGGCTCGGAGACCAGTCGCTTTACGACCTTGCCGCCCGACGCATGATGCAGAGCCTGGAAGCGGGCTGGGATTTCATCCATGACGGGATTGTTCACTATATCAATGTCGGCGAAGGGTGTTACGACTGGGGATACGAGCAGCCGATGGGGATGCCCGACCGATTCTACGGAACCGGGGAGTACCACTATATGAAGTCCCTGTGGTCGGTTTCCGAGGCGCTGGTGGCCACTCTCAATCTGTATGTACGAACCGGATCGGACCGGGCCCGCCGTTATTTTGACATGAACCAGAAGTGCCTGGATGAGAAATTCTCCCTCCGTTCTCACGGTTACCCGCTGCATATGACGTTCACCGACCGGGAAATCTCTTTCAGGCCCGAGACCGCACGGAAGGAAAACTACCACTATCCGCGTATGCTGATGTTCAACCTGCGGGAGATCGACCGTCTGATCGAAAACGACGGACATCCTCTGGCGGAGCCGGTCTAGCGGAAATTCGCCGGGGCCACGGCAGATCGACCCGGTCTCATCCGGAAACGCTGCCGTCGGCCCGACCGCCGATCCAGCTGCTTTCGGCCCGGACCGCTCAACCGGAACCACCCGATCGTCAGGCCGGCATATAATTGACGGTCACTTCACTTTCAGGCCCCCTGTTGCCGAGGACGTCGACAGTACGCATCGTCAGGTTATTCAGCCCGGGCGCAAGTTGCCATCTGTAGACCGAATCCCCGGTGGTGCGGCCGTTTCCGTTGTCGCTCAGCTCGTAATGAGCAAATCCCGGACTGTCTGTGGCCATACGGATTTCCAGCACGTTTTTTTCGGAATCCGCCGAAGGTTCGGCGCTGAAATCCACGGTAAAGAGGCGCTCATACATATCCGATTTCCGCCGGACGAAATGCCGGTGTTCCGGTGTTTCGGGGGTCTGCGGGTCGGCCCAGGCGAGATACCCGTCCCAGCCCCAGTGGGTGCGGCCGTGAGTGATCGGCATCGGAAGGGGCCGGCTGAGCCAGTTGCTGCGGGGCAGCCATCGCACGTACGCGGTGTTGAAGAAGCCGTACCCTCCTGCATAACCGGGGGCCGGCGCATCCGTTACTTTCCACCAGACATAGTCGCTGCCGATCTGTCCCGACAGGGCATGGCCGTCCGTCTGCATCCGGATCGGGAGGGTTTCGGGATCGACCGGCTCGGATCGTCTGTCCCGTTCTTCATACGTCCAGGCGTCCCGGTCGATGATTTCCCCGCCCGGATAATAGGTTTCGAGAAAAATGTCGTGAAGTTCCAGCACGTTCAAAGGTTCACCGGTTTCTTGCGAAACAAACATGGAATCAAAGTTCGCGTCGATCATGATCCATTTGTTGTACTCCCGCGACCAGACTTCGGCTACTTCGTGGCCACCGAAAACGGCGTAGTTGATATTGACCATCCGGGCAGGAATTCCAAAGCTCTGGCAGGCCTGTGCGAATACAATGGAAAAGTACAGGCAGTATCCGCCCGGTTCGCGGGAATCGCCGGGGTCCAGGATCCGGCGGGAATCCCAACTGATCATATCCTCCAGATCGGAAGACGGCATAAACCAGTTCCACCGGGCCGCAGCCCAGTTCCGGAGTCGCATGATCACTTCCATTTCTGTCCGGGCTCCCTCAACCACATCATCCAGTCCATACTCTTCCCGCAATTCCTGCAGGGCGGGGTAAACAGGATCTTCATGCTGGAAATCAAAGGGACTGTCAATCAGGGGACGGTTAAGCGAACCGGTCAGATGGATCTCCTTTCGTGCATCAGAGGGCACGGGCTGCAGCCGGCTGTTCAGCCGGAGATTCCGGATCCGTGGTGTCGCATCTCCCGTATCGGAGGCAGCCTCCAATTTCAACTGGATGAATCGATTCTGCATCCCCGCCGGCAGCTCACTCTGTGTCTGGCGTTCCCAGTCACTCCAGCCTCCGGTTTCGGGACGGTGGGTATGGCCATGGCGCAGGTACACAGTCAGGTTGCCGCTACCACCGGTGCGGGAGGCATCCAGGTCGATCCGTGCGGATTCAACAGCCGCCGGAAAATGCAGTACATCTGCTGTTCCCGACAAATCAATGATCTCCGTCTGAAGCCAGCCTTTTTCCCGGTAGCCTCTCAATTTCAGGCGTATGGGATATTCACCGCTGTTATCCCCGGAGGCGCCAAGGCCCTGTTCCCAGCTTGTTCCCCCGTCACGGCTGCGCCGGCTGCGCTGCGGGGACGGTGGTGTGCGGGTACGTGAACCGTACCTGTAGTTGGAATGCAGCGCCACCGGCGTGCGGAATCCGATGCCGTCATCAGTGACCGTGACTTCTATTGTATTTTCCCCCTGCCGGAGGTACGCTGCCGGAACAGTGACAGATGTCCAGGAGTGCCTTACTTCATAGATGATCGGCTCATTTCCGTTAACGCGGAACTGCAGTTTTCCCCCGCTCATCGGTGCCGGAGGTTCAACCGGGTAGACCATCATTGAAAGGATCGCCTGCCGCACCGGCCAGCGGTCAATACGCAGCTGTTTTTGCAGGATGACGCCCGGTTCTATCGTCTCCCAAACCTGGCTTTGTATGGCACCGAGCCCGGGTGCGTCATCCTCTACTAGTATATGGTCGTCCAGTTCGATGGCCCCGTTGACATAATTCAGACCGTCAGAAACAGACCGGCTCCATAATTCTGCGGCTGTCCAGGCATGTTCTGTGCCGTAGGGGTCGGTTGAAGACCGGCTGGCGGGTTTGCCGGCCCGGATGCCATCAGGCAAACAGGGAGCCCTGTTTTCAGCTGAAAGATTAGCGGCGGCCGGGGTGCTTAACACACCCAGTCCGAGGCCGGCTGCCCCGGTCATTCTGAGAAATTTACGGCGGTTGATTGAATCTGTCATCGGTGAGTGTTTTCAGTCTCTGTTTATCTGTCTCTGTTGGTTCTGTATGTTGGCTCTGCCCGGGTTTATTCACCGGGCTGTTTACAGAATGGAGACCGGTTTTACAGGGTTTACCTGTCCTGTCCGGATTCTTCAGGATTTTCCGTACAGCTCATTTAAAAATCCGGCTGCCCGGCATGCCGGGAAAGAACCTTGCCGGAAAATACACGGGAATATACAGAGGTGTACAGACTCTTGCTTGAACTCCTGCTTGAACTTCTGTTTAATCCCCTTTCCAACCGGAAAATGATGCAGAGCGGCGATGTTTCCGGACGAACCGGGAAGAATGCACGAGATCAGACACCCTCTATGTGAAACGTAACCCTATAATAAATAAATATTTACTCATACACTTATTTTTCAGGTAAAAGCAGCCAGGCCTGTGGTTGATCGGGAACAAATTTTAATGCATATTTTTTTGACAAAGAAAACAAAGCAAATTACTTTGCTGTTTAACTTTTACTTTTATTTACCTTTTCTATTGGTATTGGTCTTTTACTCATTCATAGGTTTCGGTAAGGGATTTAATTGCAACTAAAAATAAAAATCGGATGGAAATGATATGAAACAGCTACTATTAACGTGTCTTACACTTTTTTTATGGTGTGCGATCTCAGCAGTGAATCTGCAGGCGCAAACTGTGACAGGTACGGTCACAGATGCATCAGGTGATGCTACGCTGCCGGGTGTAAATGTTGTTGTTGAGGGTACATCTATAGGTACTGTGACCGATGTTGACGGATCGTTCAGTCTGGACGTCCCCTCGCTGAACGAAACTCTTGTGATTTCGTACATCGGTTATCAGACACAGGAAATACCGCTCAACGGCCGGTCGGACCTTGACGTGTCTCTGGAATCCCAGGTGCTGCGCGGGGAAGAGATGGTCGTGACGGCGTTTGGCGTTCAGCGCGAGCAGCGTTCACTGTCCTACAGCACACAGGGTGTGCAGACGGAACAGATGACCGAAGCCCGTGAACTGAACGTGATGAATTCACTGCAGGGCCGAGTGGCCGGTTTGTCCATTAACCAGTCCGGCAGCGGGGTTGGATCTTCCACCCGTGTGGTCCTTCGCGGAAACCGGTCCATTTCAGGCGACAGCCAGCCCCTCTATGTGGTTGACGGGGTGCCCATCCGTGGAAATCCCACCGACCTCAATCCGGACAATATCGCCTCCCTCAACGTGCTGAAAGGCCCCAATGCTGCAGCCCTTTACGGAAGCGCCGCACAGAACGGTGCCATTGTTATTGAGACGCATAGAGGCCAGGCCGGTGTCGTAAACGTGAGCTTGAGCAATACGTTCCAGCTTCAGCAGCCGGATCACTACATGGATTTTCAGAATGAGTATGGCCAGGGAACGGGCGGTGTCTATCAGCGAAATTCAGAGGATTCCTGGGGCCCCCGTATGGAAGGCCAGCTGGTTGACCACTGGTCACTGGATCCGGACGATGCCGGCACCCAGTACGCTTTTAGTCCGCAGGGCAACGATGCCAGGCATGATGTCTTTCAGGCAGGCTACAGCAATGCCTCCAATATCAATGCGAGCGTGGGTACGGAAACCTCAACCACGGTTTTCAACTATACCTATACGGACGCCGAGGGTATTATACCGGGCAACCAGCTTCAGAGACACAATGTGTCCGTAAGGCTGAACAACCAGCTTACCGACAGGCTTTCGCTGGACAGCAAGCTGGACTACATGCAGCAGGGGATTGACAATGCGATAGCCACGGGGGAGTCCAACTTCAACCCGATGCGGCAGATCTACACCACCCCTCCGAATATCCGTTCAGAGCATCTGCAGAATTTTGATTTTGTCGATGATACTGGATTGAGACGTCACAACTGGTGGAATCCCCAGACAACCACCGGCGCGAATCCGTACTGGATGATTCACCGCAACCTGAGTGAAGACACCAGGGACCGGGTGATAGCCTTGACGTCACTGACGTTCGATGTTACCGAGCAGGTGGCCGTTATGGGCCGTGTCTCCTACGACGGTGAAAGCCGCACGTCCAATTCACGGATATACAACGATACCTTTACACGGGCCGAGCAGGGTTCATTTGCTGTAGGAAGAAGCGAGCGTTCGCTGTTCATGGCGGATGCCCTGGTTTCCTATACGGAAGATCTGACGGAAGACTGGCTGGTCAGCGCCAATGTGGGTGCCAGCCTGGAAAGACAGGAAGGCGGTTCGCTGAGTTCAAATACAGGTGGAGCGCTTCTGGTGCCCAACTTCTTTGCACTTTCCAACACCTCTCTCCCCAGCACCGGATTCAACCCCGGAAGCCGGTATGAAACGCAGTCCGTTTATGCCTTCGGCCAGCTTGGCTGGCGGGATGCCGTCTACCTGGATATCACGGGCCGGAATGACTGGAGCTCCACGCTTCCGGCCGACAACCGGTCCTACTTCTATCCGTCCGTCGGACTGTCGGTGATCCTTTCCGACCTGATTCCTGAATTTCCCGACCTGTTTACGTTTGCCAGGCTGCGGGCTTCCTATGCCCAGGTAGGCAACAGTGCGCCTGCATTCAGGGGCTCACGCACGGCATCCTTTAGCGCGGGTGGCAATCACGGTTATTTGCGACTGAATTCAACCCTACCGAATGAAAATCTGCGGCCCGAGCAGACCGATGCTTACGAGATCGGTCTTGACCTCCGCTTTATGGAAGGCCGGCTCGGCTTTGATATAACCGCCTATCAGACCAACACGTTTGATCAGCTGTTTACGATTGCCCTGCCGTGGGGATCCGGCGCCAGCGAGTTTTTCACCAATGGCGGCGATGTTGAAAACAAGGGTATCGAAATGATGCTGACCACCACGCCGGTTCAGACACTCAGCTTCAACTGGGATTTCAATGTGCAGTATTCCAGAAACCGGAACATGGTTAATGAAATCAATGATGCGCGGCCAAGTGTCGAGGTGAGCAGCGACTACCTCCGCTCGTTCAGGATTGAACAGGGAAGGCCTTACGGAGAAATCTACTCCAGAGGGTTCCTGAGAGATGACGACGGCAACGTATTGGTTACGGCTGACGGTGTACCGCGGGTAACCTCGGGCATGGATGTGCTGGTTGGAAACTTCAGCCCGGACTGGCAGGGAGCCATTTCGAATGAGCTTTCGTACAGAAATTTCTCAGCCAGTTTCCTGATTGAACACCGTCAGGGCGGTGAGATGGTATCCATGACCAACGCCGTTCTTGCGGGCCACGGAATATGGGGCCCGACAGCTGAAGGCCGTGAAGGCGGACTCGTTTTCGGCGACAATATCTTCAGTGATGAAACGGCCGTCGGTCCGAATGGCAATGTGAACACCGAAGAAATCGATGCGGAAACGCTGTGGAGAGCTGTCGGAGGCCGTAATGCACCGGCCGGTGAAGTGTTCAGTGAGGATGCGACGAACACCCGGCTGAGGGAAGTGACTCTCGGTTACAACCTGCCGCAGTCGATTCTTGGTCGGTTGCCTGTATCCAATGTGCAGTTGTCCCTGGTCGGCCGTAATCTGCTCTTTATCTACAAGGCAGCGGACAGTCTGGAGCCGGATTTCTTTGTCGGAACGGGCCCGGCTTCTGAAGGATTTCAGTCCTTTGCTCCGCCCACGACGAGAACCGTCGGTGCGAATCTTAAAATCGATTTCTAAATCATTTTATGACCAATCAAATTGTGCATAACAAACTAAATTCTATTAAACAGGTTCATTATGAATAGAAACAAAATGAATTATTTCAAGTCGATGAGCATGGGCCTGGCGGCCCTGCTCGTTGTCGGTGCAGCTGGCTGTACGGACGGCTTTGACTCGCTGAACACACCGGAACACCAGATCACCGCTGAAGATGTGGACGGTTCACTGCTCGGACAGGCGTTTGCCCAGGCCCAGCATACCGGAATGCTGGGACAGGTAATGTACCAGCAGTGCTATCAGCTCTTTGCGGACATATATTCGCAGACGTTTGCCACAACTCACCCCAACTTTCAGTCCGACCAGTTTGTCCAGGTAGGTGCATGGGCAAATAACTGCATGAGGGTCTTTTACCAGACACCGGCGCCTCAGCAGGATTTTGTTGAGGACTTCAGCGCGGAAAATGACATGCCGCTGGAGAATGCCCTTGCCAAAATCTGGCGGGTGCAGATGTACCACCGAATCACGGATATGTGGGGCCCGATTATCTATTCCGAATTCGGAAGTGGAGAAGTCGATGTGCCATATGATGACCAGGAGACAATCTACCGGGATTTCTTTGAGACCCTGGATGAGGCGGTAGCCGTTCTGGAGCAGAATGCAGGTGGAAATGCCTTCGGTACCCATGACCAGATGTATGAGGGAAATGTGGACCAATGGAGGCTTTTTGCCAATTCGCTGAGGCTCAGGCTTGCTATGCGCCTCGCCTATGTTGAGCCCGAACTGGCAGAGACAGAAGCTGAAAAAGCCGTAGCGGCGGGTGTCTTTGAGTCCAATGACGACCAGGCCATGCTGATCACTACGGCAGATTCCTTCAACTGGATCTCCCAGTGGACCTATATCCGCGAGTTCGCGATGAGTGCCACCATGCACAGTCTGATGAACGGGTATGACGATCCGCGGCTGCCGGCCTATTTCGCAGAAGCTGAAAGCAGACCCGGCTACTGGGGTCTCCGGAACGGTCAGCCGCCATCGGCCAAGGGTGCGGACATCAACAGCGACCACTCATTTGTATCAGAAACCTATCTGCCAAGTCACCGGGGTGCCCAGGTCGGCGCGAACCCGCCCAACCGGGTCATGAATACGGCTGAAGTCTATTTCCTCCGGGCAGAAGGTGCCGTGAGAGGCTGGGACATGCAGGGCGTGGCGGTTGATCTGTATAATGAAGGAATCCGCTCTTCACTCACCGACCGTCGACCGGACTTGTCCGCTTCAGAAGTGGAGGCCTATGTCCTGAGCACCGCTACTCCGGTTGAAGTGCCGTCGCAATCACCGACCGCATCCTATCATCCGGAAAACAGGCCGTCACCACCGGTGACCGATATTCCTGTGCTGTTTAATCCTGTAGATCAGGAAACGGCGCTGGAGCAGATTATCACGCAGAAATTCATAGCCAACTGGTATGACGGCTGGGAAAACTGGAGTGAGCGGCGCCGGACCGGATATCCGATCGGGTATGCGATTATAGAGAGCGATAACCCGGATGTCGCCCGTGACGAATTGATGAGAAGGCTTACATTCGTTTCAGACGAAATATCCAATAATTCCGAGGCCGTTCAGGAAGCTGAAGCGATGCTTGACGGGCCGGACAGCAATGCCACCCGCGTCTGGTGGGATGCGAGACCTATAGGCGAGTTTCCTGATCCTGTAGATTAGGAGCCGCCTTCTTATATACAGATTCGATAAAAAGCATGAGCCGTTTCGGCTCATGCTTTTTTTTTATTAAGACTTTTTATTACTCTGTTGAGTCTGCAGTATTCCAGGATGCGGCATTCCCGGAAGCACCGGCGATTTCTAACGATTCTCTGTTTTTAACATCCTGTACAACAATCACATACAGTCCTGACGGATCCATGACTATGAAAAAAGAATATTCCCGGCGTGAATTCATTAAGAAAAATACGATAACCGGTTTGGGTGCCGCATGTACGATGGGGCTGGCTCCCTCGCTGATTGCCGGAAGTCTGTCACCGGAGCGGAGCCATTCCGCCCGCCGGAATGACACTCTCTATTTTGATGCTTTTACGCGGATCGGCCCGCGTTCCCACAAACACCCGGAGGCACGCTGGAGTCTGGAGCACCTGCTCGAGGAAATGGATCACTGTTCCATTTCCGGAGCACTGGTATCCTATACGCTTTCCGTCATGTATGACCCGATGCATTCCAATCTTGAGCTGAGCGACAAGATAAGTTCCTATCCGTATCTGTTCGGTATCTGGAATGTGATGCCGCACCATACCGACGAGTTTCCCACGCCGGAAGAACTGGGCCGCCGGATGCGCGAGCATGATGTGCGGGCTGTCACCATTCATCCGCAGTCCAACGGATGGGACTGGAGGGCGGATCACAGCGGGGAGTTGCTTGAATGGCTGAACCGGAACGAGATACTGACTATCCTGACATCAGATGAAGTCGGCGGCTGGACCGGCCTCGATGAATTTCTTGAGCAGTATACCTCCATTCCTGTTCTGGTGATCAGCTCCGGATGGATTGAACAGCGATACGTATTGCCACTGGTTGAAAAGCACCCTCATCTGCACATCAGCTTCGACCGTCTGCAGATTAACAAGGGAATAGAATCATTGCATAAAAAGGGACACAGCGACCAGCTGATATTTGCAACGGACACCCCCTCCATGTCGGCAGGAGCCCACCGTACCTATATTGATTATGCGGCGATACCAGACGATGCCAGGGCCATGGTGGCCGGCGGGAATCTGACCCGGCTGCTGGGCGGCCAGAAGCCACCGTCAAACCGGGTTAACCGGGATGAAGATGAATTGATGGCTGCCATTCGTGCCGGCCGGCCGGTTCCTGCAAACCTGCTGGACATGCATATGCATATCCTCGACGAGGGGCTGCACGGGGCGGGTGGTGCCGGCTACCGAATGGAAGACGGTGGGCCTGAAGGGGTATTTAACCTTGTAAACCGCCTGGATTACCAGGGGGGAGGGATTATGAGCTGGAACGGGGTGGTCAGCAGTGACGCGCCGGCCGGAAACAGAACGGTTGCAAGTGCACTGGATGCCGCTCCCCGGGGCTACTGGGGCCTCGCTTCATTTGATCCGACGCACTACTCACAGGAAGAGCTGCGGTCGATGATCCCCCGGGTCTACGAAGACAGGCGTTTTATCGGCATGAAACCGTACCATATGTACGGAGTGGAATACCACGACCCTTCTTACGATATCTGGTGGGAATATGGCAATGAGCATCAGTTGTACGCCCTTATACACCATTCACGCAGTGATTTTATTGAAGTGGAAACGCTGGCCGGCAGATACCCCAATGTACGCTGGGTCATTGCCCATGCCGGAGGGGATTTTAACTGGGCGGATCATGCAATACGGATTATGCAGCAGCACAGCAATGTCTATGCAGAGGTAACGCTGACTCCGGTCAATCTGGGTATTATTGAATATCTGGTGGAGGGTGCCGGTGAGGACCGTATCATGTACGGTTCCGACCTGCCCATGAGGGATCCCCGTCAACAGCTTGGCTGGGTGGTTTTTTCCCGGCTGCCGGTGGATGTGAAGAGAAAAATGCTCGCTGAAAATGCGATGAGGGTGATCGGCCCGAAACTGGACAGTCTGCCGGAGTATAACAGGCCGGTTCTTTCCTGACAGCAATCCCCGGTAGAATACCCACTGTTGGGTCCGGATGTTAGATTCATAAGGTGACATTGTTATTGATATTTCTTGCCGGATTCAGTATTTATGTGGTCTTGTAAAGACCAGGCAGGTATCTCGTTTTTGATCGTGTTGATCCGGCCCCTTGATAGTTGATTTATCAAAATTCATTCATTTAATAACCACGAAAGTACCGTCTATATGTTGTACAGATTACTCGCAGGTGTTGCATTATTTTCTTTAATGACTTTTTCAGGGCTGATTCAATGTGCTGCCCAGGACCAGCCCGACTATGGCTGGTATACGGAAGGGGATGACAACATTCCCGGCGAACGAATCCGGATTACTGTCACCAATCCGCTGGATATTCCGCTTGAAAACCAGCCTGTCGTAATAAAGCATTCGGATTTGCCTGCACAGGGAATACCGGAGCGGTGGATTAATATTGTAGATCCGAATCTTCCGCCCCGCGAGGATCCCACCCTTGATGAGCTGAAAGAGTACGGGGGGTATCTGTACCGGGAAGAAACCCATGGCCGTACCATTACACAACAGGTGGATGATATTACCAAAGACGGAATCTGGGATGAGATCTTTTTCGTGACCGATCTTGAGCCGCGGGAAAGCCGGGATTTCTTTATATACATCGGTTTTTACGAACGGGGTATTCATGCACACCGGACACACGGCGCCATCGGTAATTATGGTCGTATGACAGTCCCTTTCTGGGAATCAGAAAACATGGGCTGGAAGCTCTGGTATCCGCACGACGTGGACCTCCACGGCAAGGTTGAGCCGCTGCTCACAGCCTATCCTGAATATCAGACAAACCGGTCCGGTTATTACATGGCATGGGAGCTGGGCACGGATATCATGCAGGTTCGCGACACATTCGGTGCAGGCGGTATGTGTATTTTTGAAGATCCGGAGGATACGGAAAATCCGGCCAGGGCCTATCATTCGCCACAGAGAGATATGGGGCCTTATAAAGATACCCGGTATACCTATGACGTGGAGTTCAACGGACCTCTCAGAAGCAGAATCAAGGTGACCACCAGGAACTGGAATTCGGAACGAGGCGGATTCTATGAGCTTGAGCAGTTTTATACGGCTGTGGTGGATAAAGACTGGAGTACGGTGGGAGTAAAATTCAGCCAGTTCAGAGCTCCCCGGGGCGATGCCATGTTCGGAGCAGGTATACGGGAGGTCGGAATCACAGAGTCTGAAGAGTATAAATCGGTTGTTGGCGACGGATACGTCATCTCAATGGGACAGAATATTGAAGCCCGGATTCCGGACGAGGATATCGGGGACGAGGCACTGGAAGTACCGTGGCAGGCAACGGCCCTGATCGTTAAAGAAGAGTACCAGCCGGAATATGTCTCAATTGACAACTGGAGAGGGAATCACCTTTTCAAGATACCTGTGACTGAGGACCTGTCCTATGAATACATGATTTCCGGTGCCTGGAGCCATGGCGTAAAACGAACCAATGAGGAACAGTTCGTTGAATACATTGAGAACGAAGCGCTGAAATACAATAATCCACCGGAAATAGAAATTCATGAACATGAAACGAGGGACTAAATAAAAAAGCCGGCCTGCATTCAGAGGTGCAGCCCGGCAGTTCCATTACACATTGGCCATCGTTACCCGTTATAGATTACGCGTCCGTTTACGATGGTCGTATCTATCTCTATATCGTCATTAAAAATGACGATATCCGCATCTTTCCCTTTGACCAGGGATCCTTTCCGGTCGTCAACACCCATAATTGAAGCAGGTGTCGCTGACATCATCCGGACAGCATCTGTTAAGGGAACATCAGCCTCATTGATCATTACCCTGACCAGGCGATCGGTGGTCGCCACACTTCCTGCAAACGATGTACGATCCGGCAATTTGGCAACGCCATCTTCTATAATCACGTCCAGTCCGTCCTCTCGGTTGCCCAATATGCTGGGCCCGTCCGGCATGCCGGCTCCCCTCATGGCATCGGTCACCAGAGCGATACTGTCAGGTCCTTTTATTTTGTATATCAGTTTTAACAGGGGTGGAGGGAGATGACGGTTATCGGCAATTACTTCAACATTCATTTCCTCAATAAGATAGGCGCTTTCAACAGCTCCCGCATAACGGAACGCATCGCGCCGGGTTACCCCGAGCATTCCTGAATAAAGATGAGTTGCCAGCGTGTATCCATGTTCAAATGCAACAATTACATCCTCATAAACCGCACTCGTATGACCCATGGATGGCTTCACTCCCTGGGAAATCAGGTATTCTGCAAATTCCAGCGCCCCTTCCCGCTCCGGAGCTGAATCCCAGCGTTTTATAACAGAGGTGCTGGAAAGAATCTCCCTGTACTCCTCCGGATCCGGATCCCTCACATAACGCGGATCCTGTGCACCGCGCTGGTCCATTGAGTAGTAGGGTCCTTCCAGGAACATGCCGAGAAACTCTGCACCGGAGTTATTCTGCTCATCGGCACTTTCATACAATTCAAGGTTTCTCATCAGCTGGTCCCTGTTGCCCGAGGTTGCCGTGGGATACATGGATGTCGTTCCGTGTTGTGCGTGGGCTTCAGCAATACCCAGAAAAGCCTCTACAGATCCATCCAGAAAATCATGATCCCCGCCGCCGTGAACGTGCAGATCCACAAATCCCGGTGCGATGTATTGTCCCCCCGCATCAATTTCCACAGCGCCCGGGACATCTATATTCCCCTCACGCACTTCGGTAATTTTACCGTCGGTTACAACCACTGTACCGGAATCGATGATGCGGAACGGGGTGATAATACGGCCGTTATGTATTTTAAGTCTTGTACCGGATTGCATGCCGTAGGCCAGGGATTCTGCCCGGGCCTGCTGTCCGAAAGGTGTCAGGGGCAATGCACTGCCGGCACCCGCCGCCAGAGATAAAGCACCTAATTTCTGAAGAAATTCTCTACGGTTATGACCTTTTTTCATCTGTTTATTACTTGAGTGTTTATTGAGTTGGAATTCAATGGTGCCGGCAGCGTCGTATCATGATCTGATCCTTTGGCGATAATTTTCCAATAGGATAAGATCAAATATACTGCTGCCGACGTAGGTTTTTTGACAGCAACTTGGTTACACTACAATTTGGATGCACTCCCTTTGTCCAGGTATAAAATTGCATTTGGATGTTGACGGAGAGCAGTAGATGGAAATTTTTCCTGTATGTCGGTTTTGAGGGTATTGTAAATAGCCTCTGCCTTTTGCTCCTTGGGAACGATGGTATAGGTGTATGTGGATTTGATCAATGCCGGTACCGTCAAGGTGATGGCATGGGTCGGGACATCGTCAATCGTTTCAAACATACCGTCATTCACCTGCTGCTGCCGGTTTTGCTCATCCAGGTCTGCAAGTTTCACAACCTTGGGATCGTTAAAGTCAGCCACGTGCGGATCATTGAACGCTATATGTGTATTTTCGCCGATTCCCAGAATGCAGATATCTGTCGGATACTTTTCAAGCAGTGCGGCATATCTTTCACATTCCTGTTCAGGGTCATCCGCATTGGCGTTCATGTAGTGCACTTCCTTGAATGGCAGCTCTTCAAACAGCCTGTCTCTCAGAAAATTTGAGAACAACTGTGGAGCATCGGCAGGCAATCCGACATACTCATCCATATGCATGGCAATGACCCGGCTCCAGTCCACATCTTTTTTCTTAATGGCTTCCAGAAACTTTTCCTGTGAGGGTGCAGATGCAAAAACAATGTTTATCTGATCTTTCTCTTTTAATAACTCATTTATCTTTTTGCTTATGGTTTCTGCAGCGGCTTCACCCATTAACTGGTTGGTGTCGTATACCTGGACCTTTAATTTGTCTACTGTGAATTCTTCCATGATTTTAATAGTTGGTTTTTGAAATTGTATCGTTCTGATGTTTTATCGAGTGTTTTATCGAAGACAATATGAGGGACTGGATTAATTCTCTGATGAATCCGGTAATCTGCTTCTGCGAATCTGCTGATGATTTGGGTGTGATAAATATCCGGCTGCTCTTACAACTACTCTGTGACATCATCAGAGACATCATCAGTGCATAAAAATCAATATACAGGTCTTTTTTTCTATATATTATCAATTACAAAATGAACTTATTTACTGATTAAATATACATTTTAAAGTATTGACTATGTTCTTGTTTGCTCTGAACTTAATAACACCACGAATAATAGGCAAACATATTCGGGCAGACGGATTTCTGAAGATCCTGCATAAAGATGATCCTGTTCTGCCCGGCAATCGCCGGCCGAACTTGCCTGCCCCCTGTATATACCCCAAAGAATTCCCGGTGGCTGCAGTCCGGGCTTGGTCGGGCTGAAAGAATATGGGACGGAACAGATATGCGGAACAGATATATTGTATAACTGTTCCCGGCAGTTGCTATTTTAGGCCAAATAGCTTTTTTTAATCTTTCTCAGTTTTCATAATGCAGGGTTGGTTACGGAATCTGTGGCCTCTTCTGAATTGATCATTATTCATCCAATTGTCAAACCCATTCCCAAACTGTCACCAAAGACAGTATCAACTGCAACCAGGATTCAGTTTTAAGATTTATGCAAGTAATTATGAAAAAAGTACTGTTGCTTCTCATGGTGTTCATGTTGGTGTCCATATACGTTGCCGCAGGCTCCGGGCATGCCACAGAGCATGCCTCAAAGCAACCCACAAAGCAACCCACAAAGCTACCCACAAAGCTACCCACAAAGCTACCCACAGAGCAATCCACAGATCAACCTTCATCAAGCCAACCCTCTCCGGATGGTCCTCCCGCCCGTATTCCCTATACATTGTTCCATGATTTTGAAACGGGCGAGCTTTTCGGCTGGGAGCCCTACCCCTATGCACAGGATACCG
>JBBDRV010000064.1:0-9542 GCA_040905285.1 Balneolaceae bacterium
CGTCGTATGCCAGTAAGGCGGAAATTCCGCACCGCCATTTTCACTCCTTCTGTGGTTTATAATGTTAATGACCGGGATGCCGGTATTCCGTTCAACGATCACATGATCATCGGAAATCATGGCTCCCCGCTCGTCAGGAAAAAAAGATTCATATCCGAGCTGAGCGGCTGTTCTCCAGACGGCATCCACAAGCTGGGGGGCGATTCGGACGGAATACCCTTCTTTGGGAAACCGGGCATCATCACCTCCCACCATATCCAGTAAAATACCAAAGCGGGGACTATAGCCCTCCACAGGCTGATTCATGCTCCAGTATCTGGAACCGAGAAAATAGTTATCCAGATCCCCGGATTCACCGTAATCCTCTCCATCGAACAGAATGATATCAATACCGACTGGCGGCGGGAATTCACTCAGTATGCGAGCCAGCTCGAGCAGCACAGCGACCCCGCTGCCGCCGTCGTCAGCACCGGGTATGGGGCTGTCCGGTTTATCCGGATCTTCTTCGGCACGCGGACGGGTGTCCCAGTGGGCAGCCAGCAGGATCCGATTCCTGCTTTGCACGTTGAATGCCGCTATAATATTATGCAGGGGCAGGCTGATTCCGTCATAGCCTGTGTGACTGAATGACTGGACATATACAAATCGTTCTCCTGCATAATTTTCAAGCTGATCCACGAAATAGTCTTTGGCCCGCATGTGACCATCGGAACCGGGGCTTCTTGGTCCGAAATCAACTTGGTCTTCAATAAAGCCGTAAGCATTTTCTGATGAGAACCGGGGGACTTCCCTGCCCTGTTCCTCAAAGCTGAACCGGGGTTCTTCCACGTTCTGGCATGAAGCCGTGAAAAGAAGACTGGAACATGTCAGGATAGTCAGGACATTTCTTCTCATAGATCGTATCTGTTTACCATTCCGGAATGGACGGCTGTTTTGGCTGTTGCCTGATCTCTGCCTTTCCGCAGCGCTGCCGGCCACCTGAACAAGTCGCCTCCATGTTGAATTCCGGTCTTCTGTTTGTGCCAGTCCGAAAACCGCTATCCACGGATTTTTTCTACAAGATGACCTGCTCTCAATATTTTTCCTTCGCTGAATTTATCTCCCATAAACTGGATTCCGACAGGCAAGCCGTCAGAAGAGGATCCCGCAGGTACACTGATGCCGCATATTCCGGCCAGATTCGCAGATGTAGTATAAATGTCGTTCAGGTACATTTGAACGGGATCATTTAAATTGGATTCCAGGTCAAACGCAGGTGTCGGTGCAGTTGGTGAAACGAGAACATCGACATCAGAAAAAACGGAATCGAAATCTTCCTTAATCAGTCTTCGTACCTTTTGAGCTTTTCCGTAATAGGCTTCATAATACCCGGCGCTCAACACATATGTGCCCAGCATGATACGTCTCTTGACTTCGCGTCCGAAGCCTTCTGTTCTCGATTTCTTGTAGAGCCGGACCAGTGGGGAATCTGTTTTTTCAAGTGTCCCGGCCAGTGCGTTTTTTCCGGCCCGGGGGGCATTTTTCAATTCCTCTTCAATGGCTTCACGTTCTTCTTTCAGCTCTTTTCTCACTTCATTGATATCACCCCTGTGGCCATAGCGGGTGCCATCATAGCGCGCGAGATTACTGGAAGCTTCAGCCGTAGCCAAAATATAGTATGTGGCTATGCCGTACTTCATATGGGGAAGGTGGACGGGAACCAGCCTGATCTTTTTACTTTCCTCAAGATCACCGAGAACATCCTGGGTGATCGCACGAACTTCGTCACTGAGCCCCTCACCGAAATATTCTTCAGGAACCCCTACCTTCAGCACGGTGTCATCTTCCAGTGATTCGGAAAAGTCGGGCACAGTCACAGTTGATGAGGTATTGTCATGCGGATCATGGCCGGAAATGACGCTCAGCAAGTCTGCCGCATCCCGTACCGAGGACGTTACAGGACCGATGCAGTCAAAAGAAGAGGCATAAGCCACGAGTCCGTATCTGGAGACCCTGCCGTACGTCGGCTTTAATCCGACTACGCCACAATAAGAAGCGGGCTGGCGAATAGATCCTCCCGTATCGGACCCCAGTGCCGAATTGCACATGTCCGCTGCAACAGCAGCAGCGCTTCCTCCACTGGAACCGCCGGCTACCTTGGCGGGGTTGTGGGGATTGCGGACAGGTCCGTAGATGGTATTCTCATTGGAGGAACCCATCGCAAATTCATCCATGTTCAACCTGCCGATCAGCAAGGCATCTTCACTGCGAAGCTTTTTGATGACAGTGGCATCGTAGATACTTGTGAAGTTACGGAGTATGTTGGAAGCACACGTCGTCTTTACACCTTTTTCACAGATCACATCCTTGATCCCTATGACCGTGCCGGCCAGCCTCCCTGCACTTCCGGCCGTAATTTTCTTTTGAATATCCTGAGACTGCCGTCTTACAGTGTCTGCGTCAACAGAGATAAATGCATTGATTTCCGGGTTCTTTTCACTGATCCGGCTGATATAACTCTCGACCAGATCCGGTAAACTCTGCGAGTCATGGAGCCATGGCCTGCGAGTTGAACTGAAATCACTCATTAAGTCTGTTTGTTGTCGACGTTATCGTTCGATTTGCTCTGTTCCGCAGTTTCCGTGCTAACGGTATTGACAGGCTGCTCTTTAACAGTCTGTTCTTTTTTTGTCTCTTCTGGTGTCTTTCCTTCCTCAATTTCCCTTTTGATATCATCAGAAGCCTTACGGAATTCTTTGATACCCTGGCCCAGTCCCCGGGCCAGTTCAGGAATGCGTTTAGCACCAAACAGCAGAAGCACTGCAAGGCCGATTACAATCCACTCTAATCCTCCAAAACTTCCCATAAAATAATCCTCTTTTTAAGCGGTTATGTTGAAACAATTAAGAAGAACACCAAGATAAAAAATATTTTCCAGACCTTTAGTAAATCGGAAAATAAATTATTCTTTTAAATCGGTGAAATATTTGCTTTTTTCCCCAGCATCTATTTTATAGCTACCAGATACAAGGATACGAAATTCAAATAACTTAATGACATGATTTGGACAGTTGAATTAGCAGCGGCATTAGACGACGCACCATTCCCGGCAACAAGAGAAGAGTTAATCGAATGGGCAGAAAGGAACGGATTGTCTCAGCAGCTTATAGATAATCTTTATGAACTTGATGAAATCGATGAGGGCGAAGACACTATCTATGAAGGAATTGAAGATATATGGCCGGACTATATCCGGAAAGAGGATTTCTTCCACGGCGAGGAGGATGAAGGCTTTGACTATGACGACGTTTGACCAGAGTGGCGTGTATATAAGTAGGCGAGATTTATTATTATGACGTAATCTGACAGACGTCAGGCTGAGAGTTTCTCCGCAAGACGGTTGCATTCTGAATGATTGCAACCGTTTTTCATATCCAAAGACGGCAGATCTGTGCACCGATACTCCTGGTTTATCACATTATTTATATTCTGTACTGTGCTCTTCGGGAGTGAGAAAGCTTTTTCTTTTCAGAATCTTGAGCAAATTGATGAAGAAAAGGTTGTCCGGAAAATTCGCTTTACCGGCAATGACAATGTCCGGACGCGAACCCTCCGGTCTCTTATCCGGACCAGGACAAATCGGGAAATGCTGGGTATCCCCCGCTTTGCCCCCTGGTATTATATTCACCAGCTTACCGGACGATTTGGCGAATCCCCTGTTTTTCTGAACAGGGAGACAACCGGCAATGATATCGAAAGGATTGAACTGTACTACGAGAATATCGGGTATTTTGAAGCCACAATCGATACATCCATTGTTGAATACCGTGAGAACCGTGTTGAAGTAACCTTTCTTATTGAGGAAGGGCCCGCGTCCGAGATCAGAACGGTCTCCTATACCGGTCTTCCCGACTTCGAAGATATCGAAGCGTCAGAACGTTTTTACGGGGACACGGAACTTGGCCGGTCGGCCCTGGATGATTCTTCGTTCTATGTCGGCAGACAGTACAATGCACAGCAATTACGATCTGAACAGTCAAGGATCATCAGTTATCTCAAGAATAACGGATATGCCTCCGTAGGCAGAGATTCCGTTCGGGCTCTCATAAAACGTGACGAAACGGATCCGCTCGTCATGGATATACTTTTCCAGATTAATCCGGGCCGCAAGTACGTTTTCGGAGATCTGTTTATCCAGCTTGCAGGTCCTGATGATGATGATGATACATACGATGAAACCCGGGTGATTGATGAGGAACCCGATGTGACGGGCGGCAAGTCCATCTATATGGAAAAACAGGAATCGGCCCAAACCAGATTTAACCTTCTGACCGAACAGATTCTTTTTACGCCCGGAGAAACCTTTAATAATTCGCTCTATCTCCAGAGCGTGAATGAGTTCCAAAACCTGGGCATGCTCACGATCCGCGGATTCGGCCTCAGCGAAGACGGATCCATGCAGGATTTTTCGGGAGATCAAATTCCCGTCTATTTCGATCTGCAAACGCTGCCCAAGCATTCTGTCCGGTCAGAATTTTTTGGAATGCGCCGGTACGGGTTCGGAACGGGGGCAGGTCTGAACTACAGCAACAGCAACCTGTTCGGCAGAGCTGAAAATCTGACGCTGGGCTTTAATGCCAATCTGGAAATGGTTACGTCAAGGGAATTCACGAATGACATCACTTTCTTCAACAGCTATCAGGCCCGGGCGGACTATTCGGTACCCAGACTCAATTTTCCGTTTGCCAGACTGGACAGGCGCCCATTTTTTACCGGAGGGAGAACCCGGTATCAACTGACATACGGTCAGTCCAATCAGCCCCTGTTTGATATTAATTCCGATGTTCGCTTTAATTTGCGTTACGAGGTATCTCACACTCCCCGTTTTTCAAGTTTCCTCGATTTGATACAGCTGGATATCATTGATGCCGATCCTTCCCAGGATTACCTCGATTTTTTACGCGACCAGTTCCGCCGGGAACCGGGGGAGCCGGATGAGGTAGTGGAGGGACGCTTTGAGTTTCAGCGTATACTGGAGGATTTCCGTCCTCAGTTTTCATCCATCATCCGTTATACATTCCGCAGCCAGAATACCAATCTGATCAAAAGGAATTACGGATACTTCAGTGAGTACTCGTTCGCCGTCGGGGGTAATATGCCTTATCTTATCGACCGCCATATATTCAGTCCGGGTGAGATCCAGGGGACCCTGCCCTCCCCTCTCGGGCTCTCCCAGAACGCCCTGGGCTACAGCCAGTTTTTTAAAACGTCAGCCGACTACAGGAAATACTTTCCGATCGGCCCGGACGCCGTGTTTGCGATCCGCGGGTTTGCCGGTTACGCACATCCGTACAATAAAAGTGAAACCATACCCCTGAGCAGGCGTTTTTTTGCGGGGGGCAGTAATGATATCCGGGGATGGGCTCCCTTCAGACTGGGTCCGGGAGAAATTGAGGCAGACAGTGTGACCGTCAGCGGCGGTGAAATTAAACTGGCTGCATTTACAGAAGTAAGGCAGATTATGTTTGAAAATATTCTGAATGCCGACTGGTATCTTGCCTGGTTCACCGATGCCGGCAATATCTGGTATGGCCCCCGAAATGACTTCAATGACGAGGAGCAGCAGGATTTGCTGGAAGACGGTAAATTTTTCTTTAACCGATTTTATGATCAAATTGCCGTTGGTACCGGTCTCGGCCTGCGGCTGGACTGGGATTTTATTGTCGCCCGTGTAGATTTTACATTCAGGGCACATGATCTTCAGCTGGGGTGGTTTAACAACAGGCGTGCCTATTTCAGCTTTGGGATCGGGCACTCTTTCTAACTAATTTCCGATTATGTTATATAAAAGATCAGTGGAAAAAATAAAAAACCAGGGTTCCATTATACTGAAATCCAGTTTTTTATCGACGCTATCCCCTCTTCAGCGTTATGAATTTCTACAGTTTTGCCACCGCAGGGAATACATTGAAGGAGAATATATTTACTACCAGAACGATCCTGGAACCGGGTTGTATTTCATTGAAAACGGACAGGTCCAGCTGCTGGTGGAACAGGCGGGAAGTGAACAGAGGAAGCAGGAACTGATGTTCAGCATCAGCCAGGGAGAACGTTTTGGAGAATTCTCCGTCGGATATGATGTGCGGCGGATGTGTTCTGCCAGGTGCCTGTCCGACTGTGTATTACTGGGATTTTTTAAACCGGATTTTGAAACACTAAAAAAGCGTCAGCCGGACATTGCCGTAAAATTCCTCGAATCACTGACAAATCTGGTTGTAAAACAGCTCGACAGCACAACACGTAAACTGGAGGAATCCGCGGATATTCTTACTGCATTTAAAGTCAGGATCAGTTCAACCTATGATGACGACGTGAAGAAGCAAATCTGAATGATACTGAAGAAAGGATCGATTGTTGAGTTGACCATAGAATCAGCGGCCTTTAAGGGCAAGGGTGTCGCCAGGCATGATGGCCTGGCTGTATTTGTTCCGGATACGGCTCCCGGCGATACCGTGCTGGCACAGATTGTCAAACGTAAAAAGAATTTCCGGGAAGCCCGGCTTCTGGAAATCCTGACACCTTCTCCGGACCGGATTGAACCCCGCTGCAGACATGCTTCAGAGTGCGGGGGATGTACCTGGCAGCACCTGCCTTACGCAGTTCAGCTGCAAATAAAAGAAGAGCAGGTAAAAGATCATATCGAGAGAATTGCTCACATGGACCCTTCTGTCGTACAGCCCATAGCCGGATGTGATCAGGAGTTTTATTACAGAAACAAGATGGAGTACAGCTTCGGCAACAGGCGATGGCTTTCACGCGAAGAGGTGGACCGGGAAGAATATGTGGATGACGGCGGGTTTGCCGCCGGACTGCATGCACCGGGCAGGTATGATAAAATACTGGATTTGAAAGAGTGCCATCTGCAGATACCTGAATCCTATCAGATACTTGAGGAGGTTCGCAGATACTGCATTGAAAAAGAGATTCCCGCCTACGACACATCAGCGAATAAAGGATTTATGCGTCATCTGGTCATACGGAATTCACATTACTCCGGAGACCTGATGGTCAATCTTGTTACAAATTCCTACCAGCCGGAACGTATCGGGGGGTTGGCTGACCATCTTCTGGCAACATTCGGGGATATCACCACCATAGTCAATAATATCAATGACAAGCCGAATCCCACGGCTGTCGGCCGTGAAGAGCATGTTCTTTACGGCCCGGGGATCATTACCGACTCTATCGGAGGACATGTCTTTGAAATCAACCCGAACGCTTTTTTCCAGACCAACACTCTCCAGGCTGAAAAGCTGTACCGGATTGCCCTTGATTTAGCCGGATTGCAGAAACACGACATCCTGTATGATCTTTACTGCGGCGTGGGAACGCTGTCCCTTTTTGCGAGTGACAGCGTCAGAAAAGTAATCGGTATTGAACTGGTCGGGGTCGCTGTCAAGAATGCAATAGCGAATGCGGCTGCCAATCAAGTTCAAAATGCCGAATTCCACAAGGGCGACATGAAGGAGGCCCTGACAGAGTCTCTGCTTGAAAAAGCCGGCCGGCCGGATTGCATTATCACGGACCCTCCACGGTCGGGCATGCATCCGGATGTGGTCAAACAGCTCGCCGGTTTCAAGGTGCCCAGGCTGATTTATATCAGTTGCAATCCCTCTACAATGGCCCGGGATCTCAAAGTGCTCGGGGAGGCATACAAGGTGGAAAAAATACAGCCTGTGGATATGTTCCCCCAGACATATCATATTGAAGCGGTTGCCGGACTAACCCGCAGATAACACGGGGTCCGGCAAAATCCTGAACACGAGGCGCATGCGATCGAAACGTTTTCATTTATGACAGGCAGAGACCGGAAACAGGACATCATAGTGATCGGAGCCGGTTTGGGCGGACTGGCTGCGGCCAGTCAGCTCGCCGCTGCCGGATACCGCGTCAGGGTGGTTGAAAGAAATGCAGCCCCCGGCGGCAAAATGCAGGAGTTAAAGATAAGCGGATACCGCTTTGACACCGGCCCCTCGTTGCTGACGATGCCGGACATTCTCAGAAATCTGTTCCGGAAATGCGGCGCGGAACTGGACGATTATCTGACTCTAACGGAACCCGACCCGCTCTGCCGTTATGTCTATCCCGATAACACGGTTTTTGACAACCATCAGGATCCGGTCAAAACCGTGGACGAGATTGAATCTTTTGCACCGGGTGAAGGGCCTTCCTACCGTCGTTTTCTTGACTATTCAAAAAAGCTCTATCAGAAAACGGAGAAATCATTTCTGTTTAACCCGCTCTATCAGTGGTCGGATCTCAAACATGTTCATTTATCGGATGCCTTTTCTATCGATGCGTTTACAACCGTATCCGCCAGGATCGACAGCCGTTTCCGTTCGGACAAGCTCAGGCAGTATTTTAAAAGATTCTCTACTTACAGCGGATCCTCTCCATTTCAGGCACCGGCGACACTGAATGTAATTCCATACATCGAAATCATCAGAGGCGGATATTATGTACGGGGAGGACTCTACAGGATAGCAGAAGCTCTTGAACGTCTTGCCCTCGGGATGGGGGCCAAAATCCGTTACAATACCGGTGTGCGAAGAATCCTGGTCAGCAACAACCATGCATGCGGTGTAGAGCTCGAAAACGGGGAAACCATGCGCTGCAGTCTTCTGGTCTCCAACAGTGATGCCAGCGAGACCATTCTGAATCTACTTGACGATAACCCGCGATTGGTTAAAAGAAAAAGCCGGCAGGCAAAAACGGACGCCTCGGCATCCGGATTTGTAATGCTTCTGGGCACGAACAGGCAGTGGGACCAGTTGCGCCATCACAATATTTTTTTCTCCGGTGACTATGAGAAAGAATTCCGACAGATTTTTCAGCACCGGCAGCTGCCTGATGACCCGACAATCTATGTGGCAAACACCTCATTCTCTGATCCGGACCATGCTCCGGCCGGCGGGTCCAATCTATTCGTCCTGGTAAACGCACCGGCAGTGTCTCCGGGACAGGACTGGAACAGATACAGGAAACAGTATCCGACAGTCATTGTTAAAAAGCTTGAAGAACAGGGTCTGAAGAACCTGTCGGACACGATACAGGTCCGGCGGATAATAACGCCGCCGGATTTTTACAAAAATTACAGGTCCGACCGCGGAAGCATATACGGCACCTCGTCCAACAACATGAAATCCGCTTTTTATCGCCCCAGAAATAAACTGCGTGAAATCGGAGGGATCTATCTTGTCGGGGGAAGCACCCATCCCGGCGGTGGGATACCCCTGGTTATACTATCTGCAATTCATGCCGTTGCACTGATTAACAGATTTGAATAACGAACCCCGCCCACCGTGAAAGACTACGGATGGCTGGGAGACGGCTGCAACTGTCTCAATGGCTGTATCCGTGCCGGTGTCACTTCCTTTGCATTTCGGTTCTCTCTTAGCAGTCTGTCGGACTTACTCTACAGAGCTGCGCATGCGATCTTTTTACACATTGGAATCCCGCTTTCTCCTTCCGTAACACCGCTACGAACCTCAAAAGTCGTGTTC
>JBBDRV010000065.1:0-9459 GCA_040905285.1 Balneolaceae bacterium
GATGGATTCGGAAACAATTGAACCGATGGTCGAGAGCGGAATAAAAGCGAATTCGAGCTGATAGGCCGTCTGAATGGTAAGTACAGCTCCGGTAAAAACCCCGGTGAGCATAATGATGCCGAGCGAATCGTATCCCACCTTGATCAATTCATTCAGCAGGTTGTGACGATATGTACTGAATTCCGTTAATGAGCGTAACGCCTGGTAAAGAAGCCTGCTGTACTTTCCTAATTCCTGTAGTGCATACATGGATCTATGGGCACTGATTTTCTCTCTGTAAAAAGCATCTGTCCTTTTTTACAGAATAAGATTTCATTGAGGCTGCGCAGTCACTGCAGAGCTGTACATGTGTTTTTTGTCCACCCGGACAGTATATTATCTATACTAATATTATCTGTGCTAACGATTATAAGGATCTGAAATATGGATCTGAATTTTAATGGAAAAAGCGTATCCATGCATCAAAAATTTCATCCTGCCCGATTTCAGTTCCCAATCCGACAGACCCCGGAGATATTACAAAAGATTTCTTCCAATTGTAGTTCGTTTTACGAAGCCAGAATTCTATCTTTCATTTATTTTTGACGAGAATAATTCAGATATATGATTCGATATCTAACAGCAGGTGAATCCCACGGACCGGAAATCACAGGAATTGTAGAAGGCGTACCGGCCGGACTGCCTCTGACCGAAGATGACATTGCACATCAGCTTGCCCGCCGCCAGGAAGGATATGGGCGGGGTGGACGGATGGCTTTTGAAAAGGACCGTGCAGAAATCACAGGCGGCCTTCGTTTTGGGAAAACCATGGGTTCCCCCATTGCCATGAAAATGCCGAACCGTGCCTATAGAAAGGATGACAGTAACTGGCCCGAGGTGATGGCCAAAGAGGGCGACGGCAGGGATGTGGACCCGATAACCCTCTCCCGCCCCGGCCACGCTGATCTGGTCGGCGTCCAGAAATACCGGTTTGACGATATCCGTCCGGTCATTGAGCGATCCAGTGCACGTGAAACTGCGATGCGGGTAGCCTGCTGTGCAGTGGCAAGGATGTTCCTGCGGCATTTCGGAATTGAAATAGGCGCTCACGTTATCCGTATCGGTTCTGTGGGTTACAGGAGCTGGGAAGAAACACGTGAGCAGACAGAGCCGTTTCTAGTGCAGGGTGCCGAATCTTTGTACAAACGTGCCGACCAGTCCGACGTCCGCTGTCTTAATGATGATCTTGGAGCTGACATGCGTGAAGAAATCAAAGGCAGGAGAAAGGAAGGCTCTTCCCTGGGCGGAATTTATGAAATTATCATTACGGGTGTTCCGGCGGGCCTCGGCAGTTATGTTCACTGGGACCGGAAACTGGACGGTCGCCTCGCTCAGGCCATTCTGGGCACACAGGCTATGAAAGGGGTGGAGATAGGCCTCGGGTTCGAAGCGGGGGCACGTGCCGGACACGAAGTGCACGATGAGATAACCTACTCCGGAAATGAATTTAAAAGGAAAACAAACCGTGCCGGAGGTATCGAGGGGGGGATATCCACCGGCATGCCCGTGATCATCCGTGGAGCCATGAAACCGATACCCACGATGATAAAGCCCCTGAAAACCGTTGATTTTGTATCCAAGGAAGAGCAGGATACCCGTTACGAAAGGTCCGATGTATGTGCGCTGCCGCGGGCGGTAGTCGTTGCCGAGAATGTCATCGCGCCGGTCCTGGCAAACGCCTTTCTGGAAAAGTACGGCGGCGACTCCATTCAGGAAATTTCTGAACGTTACCGCCAAAAAACGCCGTGAAAAGCGGATCGGCTGATTTTTCCCATTGATCATGCTGAAGATCACCAGCTTGTCCTGCCATCGGCAGAGGCATCCGCCTGTTCAGCTCCCTGGAGGTGCCTGGATATATAACACTGGTATAACATGTGGCATCGCTGTCCGTACCTTTTGCTTCTGCGGAAAACCGGGCAACAGGGCAACAGGAAAGCCGGGCAACAGGGCAACAGGCAACAGGCAACAGGCAACAGGCAACAGGCAGAATAACAGATCTGAACAAATGAGCGAAAACAAAAAAAACATCCAGCGGCTTGCCGGATATGTCAGCAAAAATCCGGATGACTCCTTCTCCAAATTCGCCCTGGCCCTCGAACTGCTAAAAAACAATCAGGGGGGAAAAGCGTTAGTACTTTTTGAATCCATCTATGAACGCGATCCGGACTATCTTGGAATCTACTATCATCTTGGTAAATTATACCAGGATCTTCACCGGGGCATCAAGGCGGAAACATGCTTTCGTGAAGGGATCGACCTTGCTGAAAAACAGAATGAACGCCAGACACTATCTGAACTGAAAGAAGCACTGAGAATGCTTGAGGAGGAAAAAAAAACATGAATAACAGTAACCCTCTATTTTTCCGGTTCATTCAGGCAGGCATGCTGATTCTTGCCTTTCTCCTGATTTCGGACACTGCCTTTTCACAATCCGGCAGAGATACCCATGTGGTGCAGTCGGGAGAAACACTATACAGAATTTCACAACAGCACGATGTTACGGTTACAGAGATCCGGGAGTGGAATAACCTTGAAAATAATGATTTGCAAACCGGTCTGACCCTGTATGTCAGCCCTCCCGAAAGCAGGGAGGCCGTTACACATACAGTGGCCCCGGGCGAAACCCTTTTTTCTGTCAGCCGGACATACAATGTAACCATTGCCGAAATTCAGGAATGGAACCGCCTGGACAGCACTGTACTCTCGGAAGGCCAGGAACTGATTATTCATGCGGCAGACCGGGAACATGAGCAACTCTCCGGATCCGGTGATGTTTCCGGAGGAGTGGAGCGGGAATCGATGGTCAGGCCGGTTACGGCCCCCAGCACCTATTACACGGTAAAGACCGGGGATTATTTGAACAGGATCGCCAATGAACACGGCATGACAACGGATGAGCTTCGCCGCCTCAACAATCTTGAAAACGACATGCTCAGTGTCGGGCAGAGATTGATTGTCAGGGAAAGCCGGTCGACTCCTGTTGTTGACGACGATCTGAAAGAATCAACGCCCCAGGGACGTTTCGTGAGTTACAGGCTTGAAACAGGGGAAAACAAAACGTCTGTCCTCGAGCGTTTTTCCATGACCGAAGAGGAACTTGAAGCCCTGAATCCCGGATCAGATATCGAGTCACTAAGCCAGGGCCAGAGGATTACTATATTGCTCCCGGCCACTACTGTATCAGAAAATCCCTACCGCAAGCAATCCGGTTTGCAGGATTTGGGAGATATCTACGTATCCGGATACAGCGAGGATGATATGGCGACAACCACTACAAGCGGTGAGCTGTATAACCCGGACCAGCTGACAGCTGCCCATTCAAATATTGCGCTGGGCAGTGTCATTTTTATAGAAAATCCGGAGAATGGCCGGGGAACCTATGTTAAAATAAATGACCGGTTTTCCGGTGATGGAATCAAGCTGTCCCGGAAGACCATCGAGGTGTTGGGATTTGAATCAGGAATGCGTGCCACAGCCTCTATTTATCAGGAAAATTGATCAGCGGAGGGTAGTTCACAAGAGCTGACGCTTTACCCGTTCCGGTAATTTTTTTTATCCCGATTCGCTTTTATTTCGCTTTTCGATTTGGCTTAGCACCAAATCTTATTTATGTTATGAGAGGATTTGGGATGGCAGCATGGACTCACTCATGCTTTTTATGATATACTTGTAATAAATCAACATAGAGAGAAAAACAGAGAGTCGTATACAGTACTTTTCGGATCAGAAATCTGATTAAAATTCAAATTGATTGCTTTCTCCTAACAGGCAGATCAAAACTATCAATTAGCAGTAATCTTCTCCTGTCGATACATTTACAGTGATGATGAATCAGCTTTTTGATTAGATCAATCAGACAAATAATACAATTTTTACTGAGCTGCAGAGTTACTGTATTACAAGCTTAATCAAAAGCTCACAAACAAGCGGGATGACAGAGCTAACTAAGAAAGAAATACGCAAACAAGAAGAGTTTAATGAGGAAATAATACCTCATCTGGACGCCTTGTATAATTTTGCCCTGAGACTGACAACGGACCCCAGCGATGCTGAAGATCTTGTTCAGGATACGGTCGTTAAAGCGTACCGGTTTTTCAGCAGCTATGAGAAAGGAACCAATGCGAAAGCTTGGCTTTTCCGGATTCTGAAAAATTCCTACATCAACAACTACCGTAAAAAGTCAAAGAAACCCCAGCAGGTTGATTACGATGAGGTTTCCACCTTTTATGAAACAGTCAGAGCTGAACGTACGGATACGTCCGACCTGGAGGACAGGATGTACAGGGACCTGATGGATGATGATATTACCGGAGCCCTTGAAGATCTGCCGGAAGATTTCCGGACCGTCGTTCTGCTTTGTGATGTTGAAGGGTTTACTTACGAAGAGATCGCCAATATGCTGGACGTGCCGATAGGCACAATCCGATCGCGGCTTCACCGGGGCAGAAATCTCCTGAAAGCCCAGCTCATCGACTATGCACAGAAGAGAGGCTTTCAGAGCAGTTAAGAATTCACCCGATCATCATCGTTCTGCCGGCTACCGTTGTCCAGCGTTTTCAGTGTGACCCTCATGGTGGTTCCCGTGGGGTCGGAATGGAGTACATCAATCCGGCCCTTGTGGTAATCCTCTATGATACGCCTGGTAAGACTCAGGCCAAGGCCCCAGCCTCTTTTCTTGGTACTGAAGCCGGGTTTGAATACTTCGTTCAGATACCTTCTGTCGATTCCGCTCCCTGAATCGATGATGTCTATACGGACTTCGTCCTCAAGCTGATTTACATTTATCGCCAGAAATGAACCGTCTGAATTTTCCCGGATGGCATCCATTGAATTTTTGATCAGATTTTCCAGGGCCCAGTGGAAAAGTTCCCCGTTTAGCTGCACTTTGGCATCGGTCTTAACCGACTTTTTTACTGTTACACGTTTCTCCAGCCTGGGCAACCTGTTTTCCATATAATCTATTACCTGATCTACAATCGGCTCCAGGCTCATTTCCGTAAGTTCGGGTTCAGAGCCGATCTTGTTAAATCTCTCTGCAACTCTTTGAAGCCGGTGTATATCATTCTCTATTTCACCGACAATTGATTCTTCCATTTTATCGTCTGGCTTTTTATCCCTGAGCAATTGTATCCATCCGTACAGGCTCGAAATCGGAGTACCCAGCTGATGAGCGGCCTCCTTTGCCATTCCAACCCACAGGTTTGACTGCTCAGATCGTGTAATGCTGTTATAGGTGGTATATCCAATCCCCAGAAGCAGCGCGAGAAGACCAAACTGGAAATAGGGAAAATAGCGAAGGTACTGAATCGTCTGGCTTTCCCCGTAGTAGACATACTGGGTCTGCTGCATCGGCCCGTCCCCGATAACTATTCTGACCGGATCATGCAGCGCGGCAAACTGACGGACCAGAGCCGGACCCAGTTTATCATCCTCAACAAATTTGGCAAAAAGAATTTCCTCATTCTCATCCACAACAATGGACGGCACCTGAAACTGATCGCCTATTACCAGGTTTTCAGTTACAAAATCAAACGTCGACTGCGTCAGTTCAGCTTCCTCTATCATATATAACACACTGTCCGGTACCTGGGTAATGCCGGACAGGATACGTACAGCACCACTAAGATTGGAACTTACCCGGTCATGTACAGGCTGGCTGTTGAACTCTATGGCCTTTGCCCACAGTTCGACACTTGAACTTTCCTGTTCCCTGATTTTTTCAATCAGGTACTGATTATACATATAGGAACCGGTCCCGAGTACGATCAGAAGAGTCACCAGAATGATTTTGATCCGGTTCGCAGGCAGAAAGAGTTGCATACATTCTCATGTTAAATAAACAGGTCATCGGCAATATCCAAAAAATACCGGTCGCAGGGAAGTGAACTGTCAGGATAATGCAGCGGACATAAGCAGCAGTTTTATTACCCGGGGGCGAGACGGAAAGGCAGAAAATGATACAGGCAGGGACAGGATAATAATACGGAAATAGCCAGGGCAGGCAACCGGCCCGGCCCTGAATCTGTTTTCCCGGTTTATCAGGCTGAAGCTTTCTGCTTTTCAAATACAGGAGGCGCCTTCTTCTCGATGGTTTCCCTGGTCACAATGCAGCGTTTAACATTTTTCTGGGAAGGCAGGGTGAACATAATTTCGAGCATGGCATCCTCAAGGATGGAACGAAGTCCCCGGGCACCGGTTTTCCGCTGAAGGGCTTTTTTGACGATTGCCTCGAGTGCCTCCTCTTCAAATACCAGGTCAACCTCTTCCATCTTGAACAGTTTTTTATACTGCTTGGTGATGGCATTCTTCGGTTTGACAAGGATTTCCCTCATGGCCTCTTCCGTGAGTTCCTGCAGTCCGGAGATCACCGGCAGTCTTCCTATCAATTCCGGAATAAGGCCGTATTTCTGTAAATCCTCAGCCTCTACATGGGTATAAATATTCGGATCTTCCTTGTCATATTTCACCTGTTCCTCGGAATGAAAACCAAGGGAGCTGGTTGACAGCCTTCGTGAAATGATATCCGCAAGCCCGCTGAAAGCACCGCCGCATATAAAGAGTATATTCGTCGTGTCCAGCTGAATAAAGCTCTGCTCGGGATGCTTGCGTCCGCCTTTGGGGGGAATATTGGCTACCGTTCCTTCAAGGATTTTCAGGAGAGCCTGCTGAACTCCCTCTCCTGAGACATCCCTGGTAATAGAAGGATTATCACTTTTACGTGCAACCTTGTCAACCTCATCAATGTAAACGATACCCCGTTTGGCCCGTTCGACATCATAATCAGCGGCCTGCAGGAGATTGCTTAAAATGCTTTCCACATCCTCACCTACATAACCGGCTTCCGTGAGAACAGTGGCATCTGCAATTGTAAAAGGCACATCAATAATATCGGCAAGGGTTCGTGCAAGAAGGGTCTTGCCACAGCCTGTCGGCCCCAGCAGCACAATATTGCTTTTCTCGATCTCGGTATCTTCAAACTCTTCCGTTTCAACTGCATTTATCCGCTTATAGTGATTATAAACGGCTACAGACAACGTCTTTTTTGCAAGTTCCTGCCCAATTACATATTCATCCAGGCGGGTTTTTATCTCCAGGGGTCTGAGGCTTGTCTTGTACTGCTTGTCCCGGCGTCGTGCCAGTGAAGCCAGGTCGCTCTTGATTATGCTGGCAGCATCATCCACGCAACGGTCACATATATAGACCTCTGGGCCCGCAACCATGCTGTTAACCTCATTGCTGGATCGGCCACAAAAAGAGCAGTGCACCAGATCGTCATTTTTTTTCTTGCTCATAACAACTCCTCTCCAACTGTCTTACTTATTTACTTATTCTTCTTTTCATCCTTCCGTTCCATTACCTGGTCTACCAGTCCGTATTCCAGAGCCTCCTGGGCGCTCATCCATTTATTCCTGTCTGAATCTATTTGTATCTGTTCCGGCTCCTTGTTACAGTGTTTGGCCAGAATTCCGTTCAGCATCTGTTTGATTCGGAGAATCTCCTGTGCCTCGATTTCGATATCACTTGCCTGCCCGCGAACACCGCCCAGGGGCTGATGGATCATCACCCGCGCATGCGGCAGCAGATTCCGTTTTCCCTTTTCTCCCGCCGCAAGAAGCACAGCCCCCATGGAGGCCGCCATGCCAACACAAGTAACAGCTACATCGCAGCGCACATACTGCATCGTATCATAGATGGCAAGACCGGCGGAAACAACACCGCCGGGGCTGTTTATATAAAGATTAATGTCTTTTTCATGATCTTCAGACTCCAGGAAAAGAATCTGGGCAACTATCAAGCTTGCAACAGTATCATTGACAGGGGTTCCCAAAAAAATAATCCGGTCTTTGAGAAGGCGGGAATAAATGTCATAGGCCCTCTCACCCCGGCTGGTCGTTTCGACGACCATCGGGACCAGATTGTTTTGTATCGGTGAAAAATCTTCAATATTCGACAAATCTGACAGTACTTGGTTGGTCGGCATAATTCGACGTCTTTTTTTCAGGTGTAAGTAAAATTAATTTCTAATCGTTCTCTTTTTTCCGCTTTTCCTGGAATTCATCCTTTATCAGTTCGCTTATGTTAACAGCATCTTTCAACTTTTCAAAAACCTTGTTTTCACGGATACTGGTCCTCAGACTCTCAAGCTGGTTTGGATTCTGGGCAAAATACTGCTTCATCTGATCCACAGTTGCCCCGTATTTAGCTGCCTCACCTCCAATATACTCATCAATATCTTCCGGGGTGATTTCAATATCATCAAACTTTTCCTGCAATTCCAAATTGATGAAATACCATTTACCCTCCTGAACGGCCTGCTCTTTCATCCGCTCCTTGTAGTCTTCCTCATCAAAATCCGGTGGCAGCTGATCCCCTGACTGCTGCTTCAGGTATTCAACATAGTTATTAAGAATCTGCTCTTCAAAAACTTCCGGAATCTCAAATTCGTGAGCTTCAGTCAATGCGGAAATTACATCCTGCCGGAAAAGATCGTCACTTGTCTGGTCGTAATACTGTTGCATTTTGCTTTTTATAAAACTCCGGAACTCATCGACGTTCTGCGCTTCCCCGTTCGACTGTTCTCCGGCAAACTCATCCGTTAGTTCCGCACGGTGAGGCTTCTCGGCCTTTTTCACAAAAAGGCGGAAGCGATTCTTCCCGTCACCTTCCCCGACTTCCATGTCCACTGTATCACCCGCTTTCCTGCCGATAAGCGCATCCCTGAATTCCACGGCGGATTCATCCTTCAGATTCAGCGTCTGATCCTCATCCTGTTCCCCCTCTACCGGATTGCCTTCTTCATCAAGGGACTGGACATCTACGACGACCCGGTGATCCCCGGCAATCTCCCCGTCAACATTTTCCCAGTTTCCCTGCCGTTCAAGTGTCCGTTCAATTTCCTCCTCTACTTCTTCATCCGTTACATCATGAACCATCTTGTCAATCTCGATGCCGGACAAGTCCTCTATTTCCAGACTGGGTTTGGTACCGATCCTGAACGTGGCTTCCAGCTCATCATTTTCCCACTGCAAATCCATCACTTTGGTTTCACCAACCGGCTCATGTTCCGGAACAACTTCTTTTTCAAATACTTCCTGGATGTAACTGTTGATCTCTTCCATTTCAATTTCACTGCCAAATCGTTTTTTAACAATGGAAAGCGGTACTTTTCCGGGCCTGAACCCCGGCATGTTAATCTGTCCCCGGTACTTTTTGTAAGCCTTGTCAAACTTTGGAGCCAGATCTTCCCTGTTCGCTTTTATAGTTACTTCCTTGTCTACCGCCGTAAGATCCTGAACGGAAATGTCCACTATATATCTCCTAAAATGTTCTGTTATAAATAATCATTGTCCTGCCAAAAGCCCGGGGAGCAATGTACGAGAGGGGGGACTCGAACCCCCACACCGATAAAGGTACTAGATC
>JBBDRV010000066.1:0-9332 GCA_040905285.1 Balneolaceae bacterium
CCAATGTGTAAAAAGATCGCATGCGCAGCTCTGTAGAGTAAGTCCGACAGACTGTTTGTCTTTCAGGGTTTACTTTGGTTCTTTACGATAGGGATTTGTACCGGCTGGTCAGGAAATGACGGCCGGTCATAATCCTGTTCATTCATTCGGCCGGTCAGCTTATCCCGCCGAACGGATGTTCATATTTGTAACTCCCAAGCCAAAGTCCGATACCATGTCTAAAAAAAACTATTCCCGACGGGAATTCATAAAGAGCAATTCTTTTGCAGGAGCCGGGGCCTTTCTTTCGATGGGTGTGGCTCCCTCCCTGCTTGCCCGGGATATCAGTCAAACAGATGAACCTGCCATCCTCGGCGGCAAAGCGGTTCGGACGGCTGGCTGGCCATCCTGGCCCCGGTGGAACCGGGAAACAGACGAAGAGCGCGTGCTTGATGTTATCCGCAGCGGTGTCTGGTCACGCTCGGAAACGGTTACAGAGTTTGAAAAAACATGGGCTGAAACAGTAGGGGCAAAACGCTGCCTCACCACTGTCAATGGAACCAACGCCCTGATCTGCGCACTCGCTAATCTGGATGTGGGAGGCGGGGATGAAGTTATCATCCCGCCCTACACGTTCATAGCCTGTCCCCAGTCGGTCCTGCAAAACGGGGCAATGCCTGTTTTTGTTGATACCGACCCGGAAACATTCCAGATGGATGCTGATAAAATCGAGGAAAAAATCACTCCGCGCACCCGGGCTATTATGCCGGTGCATCTCGCAGGCTGCCCGTCGGATATGGTCCGGATCATGGATATCGCCCGCAGGCATGATCTGGTCGTTGTGGAGGATGCCTGTCAGGCCTGGCTGGCGGAAATCAATAACAAACAGGTGGGGACGTTCGGCGACGCCGGCTGCTACAGTTTCCAGAACAGCAAAAATATCCCGATGGGTGAAGGCGGCGCCATCGTAAGTGATGACGAGGAATTTATTGACAGATGCTATGCCTATCATAATTTTGGCAGGGCCTACGGAACGGTTCCCGGTTCAGGCTTCGTTATGTCGGGAACCAAGATGCGGTTGGCTGAATACCAGGCGGCCATCGGGCTGGCTCAACTCAAGCGGTTTGAGGAACAGACCGACATACGCATCGGAAATGCAGAATATTTAAAATCACAAATGCAGGATATTCCGGGGATACTGCCCTATAAGCTCTATGATAATGTTACCCGTGTAGCCTTTCACCTGTTTCCTTTCCGGTACCGGAAAGAGGCCTTTGAAGGGTTGTCGAGGGAAGATTTCCGCAGGGCCCTGCGCGCAGAAGGCGTTCCTTCCTCCAGCGGGTATACCACCCTGAACAAGCTGCCCTATTTAAATCATGCATTCCAAACGAAAAGTTTCCAAAAAATGTATCCGGAGGACATGCTGGATTTTGACCGGTTCATGGAGAAAAATCATTGCCCTGAAAATGACCGCTTATGTAACGAGGAAGCAGTCTGGTTTTTTCAGAGCATGCTTCTCGGTGACAGGTCCGATATGGATAACATCATTGAAGCCATCGGAAAAATTCAAAAAAATGCCGGCAGAATTAAATCTCAACTTGAAGCTTAAAAAATAACAGTTATTATGTTAAAGCACCTTTTACCGCTCTTTGCCCTATCCCTTGTTTTCATTTCCTGCGAACAGCAAACAGAAACGCCGGCACAGACCGATATGACCGAACCCGATGAAGATGTACCGGTTTTTGACAGGCTCGTCGCAGTTATACATCCGACAGACGGAAATGAAGCCAGCGGTGTGGTAACATTCAGCCGCGAAGGAGATGACATCAGAGTCATTGCCACCATATCCGACCTGGAACCTGAAAGCCGGCATGGATTCCATATTCATGAGTACGGCGATTGTTCGGCAGATGACGGAACATCGGCAGGGGGTCACTTTTCTCCGTATGGCATGCGCCACGGAGCGCCAACAGACGATGAGCGCCATATGGGCGATATGGGCAACCTGGCAGTTGACGAAGAAGGTGTCGCCACCATCGACTACGTCGACACGACCCTTGAACTGGAAGGCGCCTTTTCCATCGCGGGCCGCGGCGTTGTCGTCCATGCCGGAGAGGATGATCTTGAGTCACAGCCAACGGGTGATGCGGGAGCACGCATCGGCTGCGGTGTCATCGGTATCTCCCAGCCTGTCGGGCAGCAATAAAATATACCGGCTTTACAGCCGGCTTTCTGTCACGACAGTCAGAATTCTGTCAATCAGGAGCAGGGGCGCCCACAGCCGGGTGCCCTGCTCTTTTTTTTACGCTCAGGTCAGGATGCTCAGGACTCCGGAGTCCAGCTTCTGGTCTCCTTCCGTATGACCTCAGCCAGTCTGTCAGCGGAGACGCGCTCCTGTTTCATGTCGTCGCGATAGCGAATGGTAACGGTATTGTCCTCAAGTCCGTCAAAATCCACGGTTATGCAGAACGGTGTGCCTGCCTCATCCAGGCGCCGGTATCTCTTCCCTATGGACCCTGATTCGTCATACTGCACGGTACATTCCTCGCGGAGATCCCCTTCAATTTTTCTTGCCAGTTCCTGAAGCTCCGGTTTTTTTACCAGAGGGAAAATACCCGCTTTGACCGGTGCCAGGTCCGGATGCATCTTGAGCACAGTCCGCACGTCACCTTCCACATCCTCTTCACGATAGGCATCGCACAATACCATCAGTGTACATCGATCAAGGCCGACCGAGGTTTCCACCACATAGGGGACATACCGCTTCCGGGTGGCCTGGTCAAAATATTCCATTTTCTTTCCCGAATACTCCTGGTGCTGTGTCAGATCGAAATCCGTCCTGTTATGGATTCCCTCCACCTCCTGCCAGCCGATGGGAAAGCGGTACTCTATGTCGGCAGCGGCACGGGCGTAGTGAGCCAGCTTGTCGACGGGATGGGGTTCCGCCCGAAGATTTTCCTCCCGGATCCCCATGGATTTGTGCCAGTCCATGCGCTTGCCGAGCCACTTCTCATACATTTCCCCGTCCTGTCCCGGTTCCACAAAATATTGCATTTCCATCTGCTCAAATTCACGCATACGAAACACAAACTGCCTGGCGACCACTTCGTTACGGAATGCTTTCCCGACCTGGGCAATCCCGAAAGGGATCTGCTGCCGGGAGGTATCCATTACATTCTTGTAATTTACAAAAATACCCTGGGCGGTTTCAGGCCGCAGGTAAACCGCATCCTCATCATCGGCGGAAGAGACCGCCCCGAACTGGGTTTTAAACATCAGATTGAACTGCCGTACATCCGTCCAGTCGAACGCCCCTGACTCCGGCGCCCGGATTTCGTGGTCCATAATAATCTTATGAAGATCCTGGCAAAGCCCGTCCCTTGTACCCGACGTATCGAGTTGCTCTTTAAGGTCCATGGCAGCCTCTTGCTTTCCCTCCGCCTCCAGCTTGAGAATGTACTGCTCGATCAGCATGTCGGCACGATACCTTTTCTTCGACTGCCTGTCGTCGATCATCGGATCGTTGAACCCCTCGACATGGCCGCTTGCCTCCCATACCCTGGGATGCATGAATATGGACGCATCGATACCGACTATGTTTTCATGTTTCCGGGTCATTTCCTTCCACCACGCTTCCCGGATATTCCGCTTCAGCTCTGCTCCCAGGGGACCGTAGTCATAAACAGCACCGAGCCCCCCGTAAATTTCCGATGATTGAAATATGAAACCCCTCGCTTTGGAAAGAGAAACGATTTTATCCAGGTTTTGTAGATGTGTAACAGACATTCTTTTTTTGTCTTGTAGGTTATTCGTTAGTTTTTGCAGCTTTTCCCCCTCATCCGTTGCCGTTTTTTCAGCGCTGCCGGAAGCCATATTGGAATATGCTGTCGCGTGGAATATGCTGTCGCGGCCGGTCCATTCAGGTTCAGACCCTCCGTCTGCCAGTTTACAACAGTTCCGGGGCCTTAATCAATCCCGTGGACGCCGGCTTCGTCGCCACCATCTCTGAAGATAGAAAAAATATGTGCTTTCATGAATCGTTTGTCGTAATGATTCCTTATTTTTACCGCCCTGCTGCAGCGGGTCAGCAGATTTTCAGGTGTTTAGATTTTTCCCGACAAGCTATATAAACTGATAAACGTAACAATCAGATCTTACACAGATGTCGAATACACAGATGTCGAACTACAGAGTAGGTATTCTCGGCGCGACCGGCGCGGTTGGTCAGAAATTTATCCGTCTGCTTCAGGGCCATCCATGGTTTAAGATAACGGCTTTGGGTGCCTCCAGCCGTTCAGCCGGCAAATCGTACAAAGAGGCTGCGGCATGGGTGGAATCATTCCCCCTTCCCCCGGATATTGCACAGGCGGAAGTACGGAAATGTACACCAGGGGAGTTTCAGGATGTCGATTTCATTTTTTCAGGCCTTGACGCATCTGTGGCGGAATCCATCGAATCAGCATTTGCCTCATCAGGAATCCCGGTCATTTCAAATGCCAAAAACTTCAGAATGCACGACAATGTCCCCCTGCTTGTCCCTGAAGTGAATCCTGACCATATCGATCTGATACCTCATCAGAATTTTGATGAGGAAGGCAGAGGTTGGATTGTGACAAACCCGAACTGCGTGGTCGTACCTCTTGTCATGTCCCTTAAACCCCTGCACGATCGTTTCGGGATAAACTCCGTCATTCTCACATCCATGCAGGCCGTCTCCGGAGCAGGATACCCGGGGGTTCCCAGTCTTGACATCCTCGGCAATGTCATTCCCTTTATTTCCGGTGAGGAGTCAAAAATTCATACCGAGCCGCTGAAACTGCTGGGCGAATACAGGGGCGACCGTGTCCGGTTTGCAGATTTCCCCATTCAGGCGACAGCTACAAGGGTCCCCGTACGGAACGGGCATCTGCTCTCCGTTTCAGTGTCCCTGGTTGAAACGCCGGAAAACGAGGACGCCGTAAAAGACATTATGAAATCATGGAAAAGCCCTCTCAACGGACTTGGCCTTCCCTCGGCTCCCGAACAGCCGCTGTTTGTCTATGACGAGGATCACTATCCCCAGCCGCTGCTGCAGGCTGACGAAGGGAAGGGAATGAGAACCGCCATCGGCAGGATACGCGCCAGCTCCGGAGCAATGGATATCTCCTATGTCGCGATGGCACACAACACGGTCCGGGGAGCTGCCGGCGGGGCGATCCTGAATGCGGAACTTTTAGCATCCAAAAAAATGATCAGGAATAAATAATCCGGCATATTCACCGCGGAACCGCAAAATCCGTTAACACCGGGATAACAAAGGCACGACTGCAGAAAATGACAATCCTGCTTCGGAGATAAGCCCGCCCGGATATCGACTGACGCTGTATCGGAAATCATCCATGTTGCCTGAATCTGTATTGAGTAAGTGCCAGCCGCGTGGATGAACCGAACTCATAAAGCAGGCGGCGATACTTTCTGGATACCTTCAGGGTCAGTTCTCCGGAATGTCTGCCGGGCAGTTCGCTGACACTGCGAATCGATCTCACTGCGAGGTAAAGTCTCAGTGAAACCCGCCAGTCGCGTATTTCCAGGGTGACCAGTTCTTCCATCGGGAGGTGCAGCCCCTTTTTCTCCGATCGGACAGACAGCCCGAGTGCATCTTTTATCCTATACTCCAGGACCACTCTGCCGTTTTCAAAACGGATTACTCCTTCCGCTTCCTGAAACCCGAGGTCGATGTCGGTAATCCTGAAAGGAACCTGCCCTGTTGAAACTGCTGATATCATCCAGAGTACTGTAAGTTTTTTGTAAGGATTCACTTCCGGCCCCATCTTCCCTAAACAAACCGGGCCTGCCGGAATAAAGCAACGGGCCAGCCGGATAAATCAAAAAGGAAATCCAGATCCTTACAGGAGTACAATGAATGTGATTCAACCGTTTCCTGCCACAGCGGATTTTCGGGTCCCTGCTTTTCAAAATCGTGCTATCCGGGATTTACGTAACTCTGCCCATACACGGGTCGTCACCTTTTTCCGGATTCCTGCCCTTCCGGGGCTTGTCCCTGTGCTTATTTTAACCGCCTGCCTGTACTGTCCATTCTTCGCGGAAGCAACTGCACAGGGTATTTCACTGGAAGAAAATTTCGAATCAACGGGGTTTTCCCCCGATCCTGTATGGTCGGGAGATACAGGCGACTTCATATTTTCACTCGAAAACGGGCGGACGCTCCTGCAGCTTCACACGCAGCCGGAACCGAACCGCTCACAGATCAGTACTCCCCAGCCCGCTGCCTACGGCACCTGGGAGTTCTGGTTCCGCCAGGACTTTGTACCGAGCAGCGTGAACAGAAGTTTTATCTTTCTTATGGCAGACCGTGCGGATCTGGATTATCTGTCCGGCAGCCAGGTGAATGGCTATGCTGTCCGGACAGGCGAAAACGGTGATGCCAAGAGAATACGGCTGATCCGGTTTGATAACGGCACACAGCATGAAATTCTCTCATCCCGAACCATTCCCGAAAATGGTACCGGTTACCGGGTAAAAGTTACCAGGGAGCCGAAAGGGAAGTGGCAGATCCACATACGTGAGGGAGAGGAAGATCTACCGCAGAACAACGATTCGGTTTCAGATGACATCCATACCCAATCCGTCTTTTTCGGAATCCTCCTCCGGTATTCAGCAAGCAACACGGACGGCTTCTTTTTTGATGATATCCGTGTCACTTCAGAGCCGAAACCCCTGCGCGCCGACTCGGTGGTGACCGTCAGTCCCCAAACCCTGGATGTATATTTTACCGGTTTTGTCGACCCGGGTTCACTGAATGCGTTTAAATTTCAGCTTGCAGGCGGGACGCGGCCGGAACGAGCCGACCTGCGGGAAGTACCGGATGGAACCAAAGGCGCAGTGGTGAGACTTGCCTACCCCAAACCGCTTGAAGGGGGGCAGGACACACTGACGCTGAGCGGGCTTCGGAACCGTCATGGGGATGAAGCGGATGTCCAGCGTTTAAAAATCCTCATAACCTCCCCTCCGGCACCGGGGGACCTGCTCATCAACGAAATCCTCTTCGACCCCCTGGAAGAAAATGAAGAGCATCCTTCCGGCCAGTCGGAATACATTGAAATCCACAACAGGAAAAATTATGCCATTTCGCTGGAGGGCTTTCACCTGAGAGATCACCCCGACCTGTCCGCCAATCCGTCCATTCTGGTGCCTGCCGTTGACAAGCCGTACTGGATTCCCGGGGGCGGGTTCGTTTTAGTCTATCCTGAACCGGACGGGGATTCCCACAGTGCGGATTTCCAGTCGGGAAGAACCGCCGGATACTTTAACCTCTCCCGGGAGGTGGGGAAATTTTCGATCCGGTTCAACAGATCCACACTTTCCCTGGTGCAGAGCGGTCGATCTGTCGTGCTTGCCGGTAAAGACGGGGCAGTTATCGATCAGGCAGACTACCGGCCGGAGTGGCACAATCCAAACCTTGTCCATACGAAAGGCATCGCTCTCGAAAGAATACATCCCGACCATCCGTCGGACGATCCCTCCAACTGGAATTCCAGCACCCATCCTCTTGGAGGTACTCCCGGTGCGGAAAACACACTTTTCCAGACTCCCGGATCCGGCCCGCAGAACAATGAACTGACCCTTTCTCCCAATCCATTTTCCCCGGACGGAAACGGCCATGAGGATCATCTGTTTATCAGCTATCTCCTTGAGGAACCCGACTATCTGATCAGGGTGCGGATATACGACCGATACGGCAGGCTGGTAAGAAATCTGGCAGAGTCGCACCCAGCCGGATTGGAGGGCAGCCTGATCTGGGACGGGCAGTCGGACAGCGGCCTGGTCAGCCGCATCGGCATTTATATTATTCAGTTCGAAGCCTATGACAGCGCCGGCGGCCGGAACCGTTCCATCCGCAAGACCGCAGTACTGGCAACCCAATTTTAGATGAACAGCGTCAGGGTCACTCGATACATTCAGCGTCAAACCGATAAGATTCCCGGTCGCTTCACCTATCGGGAGCACTACCGTAAATTAAGAGTCAAACCCGCTGAAAGTGCCTGGCCCATCTGAAGGCTTTTTGAAAAATCATCATCATATATCAGTTCAAACCGGAAGGTGACATTGATATGGTTGTTCACTTTACCCACTATCTGGTTTGAAAACATGATATCGGTTCTGCGTACCGACTGAAGCAAATTGGTAAAGGTTTCCAGGTATCCGTTATAGAAAACATTTTCCATGATCTCATGTTCATAATTCAATCCGAAGGTAAAACCCGCTTCAGACTTGAACCGGCTGCCTTCATCAAGTCCATACCTGGTGGAAAGGGTGGTGTCCGCCACTATCGTCTGCTTCAATCCCATACCCGCTTCTATTGAGAAATCGGAGTCCGGGTAGTAGGCCAGACCCGTACTCTGGGAAAAGTAAGCCGGAGCCAAAAAATCGGAAATCAGAATATCCCCGCCTTCAGGACCGCCCCCATAATCAAAACCCCGGCTGAACTGGGTTTCAAAGTTCACGTTTCCAAACAGTTTGAACTCACCGTCATCCTGATTTCTATCCTGGTTTATATCATAGAGAAACCGGTTTCTGAGAGCTATCTGATCATCTGTCTTTCGAACCCCCTTGTCCTCTATTCTGGCCTGGCCATACCGGGTACTGATCTGGAATTCGTAGACAAACGGTTTCCTCTGGTACAGCATTTCAATCAGGGAAGAGCTGTTCAGGCTGACAGAATTAACCCCGCCTCTGGACCAGTTGGAATAGCTGGCCTGGGAACCTTGAAGGGAAGCTACCCATGTCATGCTCCAGCCCCGGAGAGTGTCAGGAGGAACCAGATCGGGTGGCGCCATGCTGGTTTCCTGGAAAACGGCTTCCGGAATCCCGGCAAACAGCGAGTCCCGGGAAGCCCGGACCGGGAGATCCGTGCCATTCGCCGTCAGAGTCTGGAATGGTAAAATTGCGGGCAGAGCCAGCACAAGAGACATAAAACCTGAAAAAACCCTGATTTTTTGAAGAACCGTCATCGCACGCCCGATACGCTATACTTGCCGCCGGATATGCGTGGCTTGCCGGACACCGGAGTTATACGGCTGCCCGATCCGGGTCCCCGGCCCTTTCCGGTTGTATCCCGGCTCCGCTCATCACACAGGCCCCGCTCATCTCTTTGAAACGGGTATGACATGGCTTGTAGTGAATTGTTACCGTCAAGTGTCATGGAATGCTTCGTTCTTAATCACTGAATGCTTCATTTATTTGCAAACATGACTACAACGAAAGCGAATGTTATGTAGTACCTGAGATATAACCTCGCCCTAGCAGTCAATCGGACTTCCTCTACAGATCTGCGCATGCGACCAATTTACACA
>JBBDRV010000067.1:0-1536 GCA_040905285.1 Balneolaceae bacterium
CTCGGTTCGCAGCCCGACATAATAGTCTTTCATCAGCTTCTTCATTGACCAGTCAATAGCGAAACGAAGACCGCTTGCCGTACCTTCTGTCCGCTGAATCACTCCTTTGTCCGTACTTAAACCGATCTCGGTAGTCCCATAACCCAGGCTGACAAGGAAAAAATTACCGGAACGGGTCTGTTCACCTCTCCGCATGGCTATGATGCCTCCGATAAGCTCCGGGATAATTTCGACTCTGTTGATCGACAAAGGCTGCACAAGATGATCATTTCCACCAAACGTGCGAGCATCGTACGTAACCGACTCCATCTTGTTGAAATAGTCGATCGCCGCCTGCTTGTTGATATTGATTGTGGAATAGGGGAACCCTGTTGTGATTACCAATGGTTCCTTCACTGTATTGGTGGCTACCAGCGCCGCGGCTTTTGCCAGCAGCCGGTAGTCCAGTTCATCAACGGAACTGTTTATGGCTTTATGAGGATTTTTACCCTCTGTCAGGGCCAGATCGCCAATAATATAATCCTCCCCATCTTCACGAATTTTCATGCCGGTCAACCGATCTCTGGCAACATTGAACAGTTCAGAGCCCTGGCTCTGTATCAGACTGGGGAAAGTAATCGATCGGATTTGCATAAGTGCCTATTTTTCTTGCCGGATTTTCGTTAGTTAGAATCTAATTACTGACTATCGTACTAATCTATCGTACTAATGAATTGGTTTACAGAAACATAAACCTGATGACGATAATACAATATTTCGGTTTTTTTTAAAAATATATATGAAAACAGTTTAAATCCTTTATAAAACAGATAATTTCCTGCACGGAATTATGCAGGAAGTTTTTTTTTGCGGAGCTGCATCAGCATCTTGTCAGCAAGGAGTACAGCTGCTGTCAACAATGCCAGTACGGACAGGGTCAATGCAGGCTGCCAGATCACCAATCCACCAACTGTTCCCAGAGCGGCTCCCAGATATTGTATATAACTCAACTGTTCATTGGTTGATTCTTTTATCAGCGTTTCAAGCTGTCCCTCATCGTATTCCTTTAAATTTTCTTCAACAAGCGTATAGACATCCAGCTTGTTTACCAGACGATGAAGCAGCACGGTAAGCATTTCTTCTATCTGTTCGCTTTCATTTTCCAGATGTACCGGGAGCCTGTCAAGAAAAATATCGATTCTGTGCAGCTCCCTCTCCACAGCCGAAGGCAGTTGATCTAGTGATTTCCCGATCACTTTTTGTAACTGCTGTCCTTTTATGAAGCTGTAGGCTTTGAAGGCAATTTGTTCAAGAAGCTGTTCTTTAAACGCCTCATCCAGTTCAGCAGTGATTTTTTCTGCTATCATTGATTTAACTTCAGGATCGGAAATCAGGGCATCAATATAACGTACGAGCCATAATTTAAGGTCATTACGAAATTCGGGTGACCCGGTGATCTGTCGTACGTAATTCGCAGCTTCCATCCGGTAACGGGAAATGGCGCCGGACTGAAGGATCTTCTTCTTGATTATCTCGGGATTAATCAGGTCTTCCGAA
>JBBDRV010000068.1:0-1533 GCA_040905285.1 Balneolaceae bacterium
GCACATAGCCGTTCCCCGTTTCCGTCTGCACGTCAGGCGCCTCTCCCCCCGTGGTACTGAACAGGTTCGCAATCACCAGCGGATAGCCTTCGGTCCGGTCCGTACGCGCTGTAACGGTGAGCATGCCCGAGCGTTCCAGCGGCCGTTCCCTTTGCAGGGTATGGAGATAATGAGGATGATTAACAGCTTTCGCTTCTATAAAATCAGGAGCAAGATGCAGGATGTTCAGAGTGGCATCTCCCCGGCTGATCGTCGATACATCCTGGCCGGCGGTGATATCTTCCAGGCGTTCTGTCTGATAAAGAAGCGTGACATCCCGGTCTGCCTTTCCGGAAACAGCCGTGTCCAGCATCAGGATAATCCCCGGCTTGAGGTAGAGGACATTGCGCTGCAGTGACTCCACTTTATCCCAGTAGAGCCGGCCGATGTCGCCGGTGGAGAAAGCGGTGTCTTCACCGTCAAGAAAATGATCGATGAAAGCATGGTCGTTGAAACCCGGTGCATATTTGCGATCGTCACCGATACGCTGGCTCTGGTGGTTGCCGTCAATGAGAATGGTGGAGGCACCGACCGCCTGGGTAAACCAGGGCTGGTAGAGGGGATCGTCATAATAGGTTGACTGACTCATAGGTCGGCTCCCCAGAATAAAAATCTCCCCCCGGTCTGCATACCAGAATGACCCCTGTTCATGGTGCTGGTGGTTATAGAAAGGACCTGTACGCAAGGTAAAAATCAGGTCGTCCGGTTCCCATCCGCTCTTGAAAACGGTGGTTCCTACATTGCGGAACCGTTTGACCGGATTTTCTTCGAATGCACTTTCCTGTGGTATATCTTCTGTTTCAAAAAGTACAGATTCATACGATTCGCTGTTTTTAAGATAGTTATAATACCAGCTGAGTCGTGGTTCTTCACGGATATCCAGGAGATAAAGCCAGTTTTGAGGATTTCCGATGTTACCCCGCGAATCGCCAAATTCGAACCATCGCCTCTCCTTGAAAATCCCGGCCCAGATAAATTCATTGTATACGCCTGACAATGGATCGGTGACATCGATGTTGAATACATTTTTCAGTGACGGAACGCTGTAGGACATGTTTGAAAAGCTATAATTGGCATATCCAAACCCTTCACCCCAGGCACCATCTTCGGAATCGGTCACCCGGTTGATGAACTTGTAGAACTTCATCATGGCTCCCGTAAAGTAGGGCTCCAGATTTTCCGTCTCCGGACCGTCATCATACATGGCAGTCATATTCATCAGCGACCCGCCGACAACCATGGCCAGCCAGTTCGAGGTAGCGGCAGTAATATTGTCGTTATAGACATAGGTCCTGTGGGCCCCGCCTACGATACGCTCCATAATGGCGGTCCGGATCTTCGTCCGCTCGTCCGGGGTCATCAGATCGTATGTCAGGTCGTATGCCTCGGCCACCCGGTGGGACCAGCTTCCGGTCCGGTGTTCGCTGAAACGTCCCCGCTTGGTCTGCCAGGGATGGGTCCAGTCCGGCCAGTCCGCCAGCTTCACCAGGACAT
>JBBDRV010000069.1:0-1523 GCA_040905285.1 Balneolaceae bacterium
TGCGGAAGTCGCTGAGGCACTTGCTGAACAGATAGATGATCATTCAGGGCAAATATTACACAAGGCACTGTCAGACAGGGAATATCAGGTAATGTGTCTGATTGCAGCAGGCCGTGAAATTAGTGAAATAGCAAAACTCCTTTCGTTAGGGGTCCGGACAGTTCACACCTATCGTGCCAGGATGATGGACAAGATGAACTTAAAATCAAATGTGGACATCGCACACTATGCAATTAGCAATCACCTGATAAATCAGCCATAGTGACTACATGTCCAGAAAGCTAACTGTAATCTGGAAAAACGAGAAGTGTTATTATGAGAGAAAGCGTAAAAGAAGCTGCAAGAGAATTTTACATTAACAAGCCGGTTTTCATAACCCAGAATAAAATAATGGAGGACCTGCTTTACAAAATAAAACTTGTGTCGAAGACAAAGGCTACGTTGCTGATCACCGGTGAAAACGGAACAGGGAAAGAGGTCCTGGCACAGTTGTTTCATTACAATAGTTCCCGGCGTCCGAAGCCGATGGTAACCATTAACTGTGGAGCGATACCTTCCGAACTTGTAGAAAGTGAACTGTTCGGTCATGAAAAAGGAGCTTTTACCGGAGCGCATGCCCGGAAGGAAGGTTGTTTTGAACTGGCGAACAAAGGCACTCTTTTCCTCGATGAAATAGGAGAAATGCCCTTGTCCGTCCAGGTGAAGCTACTGAGGGTTGTGGAACTTGGCTCATTCCGGAGAGTAGGGGGAAAAGAAGAAGTACAGGTGGATGTCAGCCTGATATCGGCAACAAATAAAATTCTGAGTGATCAGGTCAAATCAGGAAGTTTCAGGGAAGACCTGTTTTACAGGCTTAATGTCATTGAACTTTATGTCCCCCCCCTCAGACACAGGAAAGAGGATATTCCGCTTCTTATCTCCTATTACACCAGTTTTTTTGCAGAACAATATGCCGTTGAGGAAGTAGAATTTGACGAAGAGTGTATGGATATGTTCATGGCCTATGACTGGCCGGGGAATATTCGTGAACTTAAAAATATAGTGGAGCGCTCGATCGTCCTTTGTGAGGGAAATATTGTCAAGCCGGATATGATTCCCTCTGCCATTCACAGGGGGGAAAAAGTATACAATCCCTATTCGGCTAAACTGAAAAATGTTATTCAAATCCCCATCGGGACAAGTCTGGAAGAGGTGGAAAGAAGGGTGATCGAACAGACCCTTCATTCAGTGGATAACAACAAAACTGAAGCGGCGAAATTGCTCGGATTTGCCAGAAAAACACTTCATAACAAGCTGGATAAATATGAGGAAGGGTCTGTTGCATGAGTTGCATCTGTTCAGCCTGTTTGCACCGGGTTTCGTACATTTCAAACATTCGTTCATCTTCCTGCACCCGAAAGCACTGCCACACAGCTCGGTTCATGTAACTGGATTGTTTTTTGCAACTTGACCAGGTTAAAATTATTTTTTGCCGTTGCCGTTGCCGTTGCCGTTGCCGTTGCCGTTGCCGTTGCCGTTGCCGT
>JBBDRV010000070.1:0-9122 GCA_040905285.1 Balneolaceae bacterium
ATCAGGGAGTTGGAAATTCATCTTGAAAAAGGGGATATGCTGATTCTGTTTACGTACGGAATAGTAGAAGCGACCAACTGGTAAGGCATGTTTTACGGAGTCTACCGCCTTCAGCGAATTATTTATTTTCATCATTCAAAATCCGCACAGGAGATTGTCGACCATATTCTGGATGATATACATGAATTTTCGGATGGGGCAAGTCAGCACGACGACATGACCCTGGTCGTTATCAAACAGAAATAAGTTTCATATTCTATCTTTATCTTTTGCATATGTTATCAGTCACATCAATAAAAGCGGCCGGTTCCATTATTCTGGCAGGTATTATCTTTGTCAGCGGTTTAAGCCCGTCGGCAGCCCAGGACCCGCCTGAAGATAACCTGGACTGGGTCGGCGTTGAAAGGGCACTTCGTCTGGCATCGCAGAATGACAAGTTAATACTGATAGATGTCTACGCAGAGTGGTGTCCCTATTGTCAGCGGATGCAGGAAGAAGTATATCCGGACGATTCCGTCGGTGCGCTGATCAGAAAATATTTTATACCGGTCAGGATAAACACGGAATCTGACGAGCCTGTAAATTATCTTGGGAATGCCTTTACACATGCGGAATTTGCCACCGCCCTGAATAACCAGGGAGTTCCCACGATATATTTTATGAATCAACAGGGAGAAGTTGTCGGCCAGCAACCGGGATTTCTGCCGGTTGACGTTTTTTCCAGTCTGCTGGAATATGTTGGCAGCGGTGCATTTGAAAATCAAACGTTTGAAGAATTTGAAAACCGGTAGGGTACATGTTTTCTGTCTATAAATATAAATTGTTCCCATGGCGCTGACTCAGGCGGTTGAAGATTATATAAAATCGATTTACAGACTGGAATCCCAGAAACAGGGGGAAGGAGTTTCTACAACCCGGATTGCCGAATCCCTTGGTGTTTCATCGGCATCTGTCACCAATATGATCAAAAGACTGGCAAAAATGGGCCTGGTCAGGTATGAGTCCTACTATGGCACCACACTGACGTCTGCGGGCAAAAAAATTGCCCTGGAGATCATCCGGCATCACCGCCTCCTGGAACTGTACCTGAAAGAGGTGCTCGGCTATTCCTGGGATGAGGTTCATGATGAAGCGGAAAATCTGGAGCATCATATATCCGAACAGTTCGAGGAAAGAATTGCCGAACTCCTTGATCACCCCACTCACGACCCGCATGGTGATCCGATCCCTACCAAGGAGGGCATAATGCCGGAGATTGCCAGGCAGCCTCTTGCAGAAGCCGGCGTGGGGGATCTGTTAATGATCGGCCGGGTAAGTGACCAGAATCCCGAATTACTGCGTTACCTTGAAAAAATCGGGCTGATACCGGGTGTAAATGTGGAGATACTTGAAAAAGCTCCTTTCAAGGGCCCCATCAGGATAACGATAGCAAAGAGGGAGCAGGTGCTGGGCTATGAAATTGCATGCAGCCTCTACGTAGTGCCCGCCGGATGACAATCAGCCGGCTGTCCGGGTAGTGCCCGCCGGATGGCGATATGCGGGCTGTCTGATATTCCGGACTGGCAGGAACCTGTGTTCTGTGAAGAATGACCGGCGCAGCCTTCTGCAGTACGGACGCCTGTTTTCCTGTTATCCGTCAGGGGGCATGACTGCGGGGATCCGGATACAGGAATGTATAGTCAAGTTTATTTTTCACTTTCCGGTTTGAAACAGTTTTATAGCGGTTCGTGTCTTCATCTTTGAGAAATTCGGGCTCTTTCAGACTGTATTCCCTGGCTATGTACTGATAGAATTCCCTGCGGGTGGGGTGCATGTCCGAGACTGCATTATAGATCTCATTTTGTGAACCCTGTTCAACAAGTGTGCCGACTATCCCTATACAGTCATCCTGGTGTATCAGATTAACCGGCTTTCCGGCGTCAGAAAGATTCTTTCTGCCTGCAAGGTTACGTGCGGGATGACGGTCATAACCGTACAACCCGCCAAACCTGATGATGGTGCTGTCAAAATCACTGTCAAGAATGATCTTCTCACAATGCAGAAGTGCTTTTCCACTATCTGAGGACGGTACGTCCTGCCCGGCGTCCTCTTCGGTTTTAAGCCCGCCGAATTTGCCGTAAACGGAAGTGGAACTGGCAAAAACAACCCAGGGAATGCCCCGCTCTTCCGCCCTGGCGGCGATCACAGCAATTTCAGACGGATGCCTCGAGAGGACATCCCCGCGAGACCGCCCCGGGGGTATATTGACGAACAGCATGTTCGCATCCCAAAAAGACTCGCATTCATCACTTACCAAATGCCCTGCTTCCGAACGGCCTGATTCCACCTGGCCCGTCTCCGGACGGTCTGATTCCGCACGGGCGGAAACCTCAATCAGACAGGGCGTGATCCCGGCGGCCTTCAGCAGGTCCAGTTTTTTTACCGATGTCGTGGAACCACAAACCCGGTGGCCTTTTTTCACAAGGTGCCGGCTGAGCGGATATCCCAGCCAGCCGCATCCCAGGACTGATATTTTCATTGGTTCACTATTCGTTATCTTGTATGATTGTGTTGACGGCAAAGACTGAACAACAGAATACATTATAACCTTTATTGCGGCTCTGATGATACAAGGATACAATCTAACCGGTTCCTGCAGTATGGTGCAACAGTTTTCATCACCAGCGGCATGAATAAAAAGAAAATAGCTGTTGTGGGTGCAGGAATTACAGGCTTGACCGCGGCCCGGGCTCTGCAGGAAAAAGGTCACGTCGTTGTATTGTTTGAGAGGAAAAAACAGGCCGGAGGGTCGGTTAAATCAGTTTCACGGGATGGCTGGCTGACAGAGTACGGACCGAATACACTCCAGCTGAAACACCGGCGCCTGGCGGAGTTCATTGAACAGCTGGGGCTTCAGGATCAGATAACCGAGGCAACCCCTTCATCGAGAACAAGATACATTGCTGTCGGGGACAGTTTGAAAGCCATTCCGACAGGTTTTCTGGACTTTTTCAGAAGCCCCATACTGAGTCCTTCCGGTAAACTGAAACTGTTGAGAGAGCCGTTTGTGCCAAGGGGGCGGAACTCCCGGGAGAGTCTGGCCTCCTTTGTTGAAAGACGTCTTGGCCGGGAGGTTCTTGATTATCTGGTCGATCCTTTTGTTTCAGGCATCTATGCAGGCACCCCGCGCCGCCTTTCGGCAAAACTGGCTTTTCCGGCATTATACAACCTGGAACAGCAGTACGGGTCGCTGTTCTGGGGAATGGGACTGAACGGATGGAAGGGGAGAAGAGGGAAAAAATTCAAAGCCAGACTCGTTTCTTTTGAAAACGGCCTCCAGACACTGACAGAACAGCTTGCTGCGGAAATAAATGATATTCGGCTGGAAGCCGATGTGACGAGAATTCATAAAAAAGAGGATGGGTGGGAAATTACAGCAAATGGCGTGACGTACTCTTCCTTCCACAGGGTATTGACAAACATTCCGCTCTACCGGTTCAGTGAACAGCTGATCGATGGTGGCGGGGATCTGCTTGATGTCATGGCAGATGCGGAATATCCTCCGCTTTCGGTCATTTTTACAGGGTACATCCGCGGACAGATCGGACATCCGCTCGACGGGTTCGGATTCCTTGTGCCTGAAGTCGAGCAAAGGACGATTCTGGGGTCGCTCTTCAGCTCGGCGATGTTTCCCAATCGCGCTCCGGAAGGAAAGGCGCTGATTACCACGTTTGTGGGTGGATCCCGGCAGCCGGAACTGGCTCCACTGGACAGTGAACGCCTGAGGGAAATGGTAACCGGTGAACTGAAGCATTTTCTTGGAATAAAGGGTGAGCCTGTTTTTTTTGATCATGTTTACTGGCCCCGTGCCATACCTCAATACACACGGCAATACCACAAGGTGACTGAGGCCATTTCCGGTGTGGAGAAGCGGAACAGGGGGGTTTATCTTTCCGGCAATTTCAGGGGGGGAATCTCAATACCCGCCTGTATTGAAAACGGATTGGAGTGGGCGGAGAAAATCAGCGGCAGTTTCGGGGAAGGCGGTCCTTCTACTGAATGATCAGTCAATCCGGCTCAATTTTTCGCCCGGACTGCGGGAGAAAGTATCCAGGAGCTGCTGAAGAATGTTCTGTCCCAGTCTGGTAAACCTTTCCTGGCGATCCATGGAAAGAAAGCGGAGGAGGAGCCGGAGTTCTGCAAGCAAAGGGGGCGGATCGGATATGAGAGTTTCTTGTTCTATAACAAAATCCCAGTCAACAGGATGTTCAAACCGGACTCCGGCTTTTATCATGGACATGCGGTAGATGTTGGCCATCAGTCCATACCCGATAGTACTCGGATGCAGCCCGTCAAGACTGAAGATTCCGCCCCGCACCACTTTTTGTGTTTTTTCGTCCACTCTTAAATAGTCCGTTGAAAGGTTGACCCGGCCTTCGGCGGTGACCAGGTGGGCTGTGGCGGTGTTACGTTTTAAAGCCTGGATAAAGTCGTCGGGGTAAGGTTTTACAGCATCAATGCCCTTTCTCCTGCGGGCAACGGCATTTACATATTTATGCACGGGCACTACGTGAAAGCCGTATTCACCGGCAAGATTCCGGATAATTTCATTATACCGGTCCACCAGCTGATCAAGTTCAATCGCTTCCGCTTTTGTAAGGTGCGGGTGCCGGTCCGGATCAAAGTCTTCGTCCCATATCCAGAAGCGGGTATAATAATCAAAATAGCCGGTGTGTGCTGAACGCCGGCCGGCATTGACGCCACGGGTAACGGGAGGAATTGTCAGATAGGGATAGGTGGGCACGAATACATTCGGAATGCCTATGATGGCTATCTGGTCATAGAGATGTCTCATCTCTTCTTCAAAATGCTCCGGCCGGTAGACCGTAAAATCCCGCTCATAATGATGCTTCGACATAAAACCGGGTTGTGTGTAGGAAATCTTCAAAGCGGTGAGTGCCCCGACGATGTTATTATGCCCCGTGCAGAGAACCAGGTTCTCCACACCTCCTTCGGCATGCAGGCGGACGAGATTATCCACCTGGCTGTTATTCTCACGGACCGGATTGAATCCCCGATTCAGCACCAGGCCTCCGGTCGTATACATGGCATGATCCGGCAGGACGCTGAAAACGGAATACCTGGGTTTATTCTGCCGGATGTACTCACGGCATTTTTTTTCCGTCATCAGCCAGCAGTCGTTTGCCGCAAATCCCCAAACCGCCTGGTTATGATACGGGAAATCTTCCGGGGGGCGGCGAAGATGGTTATATTCGTTTTCCCAGTGACCTTTAATGCGTCTGAGTGTAGCATAGAGGTATCGGGCAACAGGCAGGTATTCGTTCCAGCTGATCGAGGTGCCGTACTGTTCGGATAAACCCCTGACCAGTACTTCCAGGTTAAGGGGCAAACCGCCCTGTCCTGAAAACGAGGGGGTGTCAAACCTGGTATGGGTACCCAGGGCGGACGCCAGCAGAGAAGGGAAACTCAGGTCAGTTCGATAAATGCCACCGTTCTTAAATCCCTGGGCCATGCTGTCGCCCATGGCTGTCAGTCTGTGGCTGTAAACCTTTTTATTAAAACGCATAGAATATTTGTGACAGGAAGAATTGGATTAAATCAATATATTTGTCCTGTAAGAGCATATTGAAACATAAGCTATAATGACAGAAAAAAACGGCGGGGCACCGCATTGAAAGCGGACATTAAAAATTTTGAAAATACAGGGGAAATTTGATAGACGGCAGATACTGGAAATTTCTTGTTTCAGGATTGGTGTCACTGGGTATATGCACGCAACTGTCGGCCCAGGTGGCGCTGGAGGAAGAAGCTGTCGGTGTGCAGTATTCCATTTTACCCGTTGTCGGATATAAATCGGATCTGGGGTTTATGGGCGGGGGTCTCTTGCAGCGGATTGATTACGGTGAAGGGGTTCGGCCGTTTCTGAACAGCACATCTGTTGAAATGACGGTTTCGACAAAGGGACATCTTGTAAGTGTGTTCGATCATGAACGCCTGAACAGCCTTGGAATGAATATCCGCAGCCGGGTGAGGATTGAGGGCCTCCGGATTTTGCGCAACACGTATTTCGGCATCGGAAATGATACTCCTTTTTCAGCTTCCTCCTATGAGGACGGCTACTATTTTTTTGAAGAGAGGGCGGTCCGGTTGCAATACTGGGGGCGGAAAAATCTGATGGAATATGGGGAATACGGACAAGTGGATGGACATTTCCTGGCCACTTTTTCCTATAATGAGCCTGTTTCCAGGGGGAGTGAATCCCTATACGGGCAGGACCTTCCGCCGGGGTTCGAGGGAGGCTGGATGAATCAGGCGGGACTGGGGCTGATTGTCGACAGCCGGGACAGCGAGTTTGACCCCTCCGTCGGATTCAGGCTGGAGACAAATATCACACTGTCCGGCAGCTGGCTCGGAAGTACCTACGGATTTGCCGATTACTTTGGTGAAATCAGGGGGTATTTTTCTCCTTTCACTGATCTGGTTATTGCTCAGAAACTGGGTGTCCAGCATGTATCCGGAGACGTGCCGTTTTGGGAAATGCCGGCACTTGGAAATGAACTGGGTCTGCGCGGTTATGCCAGCAACCGGTTTCGGGGAAGAAGCTCAATCATTCATATAGTTGAAATGCGAAGCTGGCTGTTCGGCCTTTACAATGATCAGCTGCGTTTTGGAGGGCAGTTATTTATGGATACCGGAAGGGTTTTTTCCCGGGACGAGGGGATAGGGGATATCACTTCCGGCCTGAAACAGACATTCGGTATTGGAGGAGCGATGTCTGTAGTGAATCCTGATTTTGTTTTCAGAGGGGATGTGGCTTTTTCTGAAGATATCTACAGAGTTTATTTTGGTGTCGGTTATCTTTTTTGAATTTAATATGGATCCTGCAGTTTGTATTTTACAACAATGGAAAAGCTTCTTGTAACAGCCGAGCCTGATGAAGCCCACCTGCTGATTGACGGTCTCTCGGGTACCGGCGTCAGTCTGGTGCATCTGCCTCTGGAGAAGGTTGGTTACTCCACCGAACCGGAGCAGCGGGAATCAATCCTTGCACAGCTTGATGAGTACAGATTCATCGTCTATGGCGGGTTGAGGAATGCCAGGTATTTTGTTCAATGGATGGAACAGTCGGAGATGACTTCGGAGATTCAGCAGAAGGTTCATCTGGCGATGAACCAGGCCGAAGCGGACTTTCTTGAACAGGCCGGCATTGCCGCCATCGTTCCGAGGGAGGGAGGCCGGCCGATCGATATAATGGAATTTCTTCTGAGAATCAGTATCGGGGGAGCGGTCCTTTATCCTTGCCCCGAAGAAAGTTCGGAAGAGATGCCGGCCCTTCTGCAGGAACTTGGCATGCAGGTCGCTGAGTTTACTGTTTGCCGGTCTGTGCCGATCGGGAAAAAAGATGTGGAGGAAAAGCGAATGCAGATACGGGACCAGCCGCCGGACGGAATTCTGTTTCATTCTCGCGGATCCGTAATCCGGACAAAGACAGCATTTCCGGGCGTTGACCTGCAGTTGAGTACGTTGATAGCAGCAAGTGAAGGGGTGGCCGGCAAGCTGCAGCAGGAAGGACTCTCTGCAGATATGACTGCTTCGGGGACCTGGAGGTCGGTACTGGAGTTATTGAAGGCGTCTGCAGGTAATTGATTCGGCTGAAGGGCCTTTCAGGCTGTGTATGTCACTCGAATGACACCTCTGTACATCCCGGCCCGCCGCGCTCCCATGGAGCCATTCCAAACGTTCTGACTTCTTTCCGCTTGTCCAGATATTCATGAACCAGTTTTTTCAGAATCCCTTCCCCTTTCCCGTGGATGACCTGCACTTCATTCAGACCGCCTGCGATCGCCCTGTCGAGGTAGAGCATCAGCTCCCGTATCGCTTCTTCTCCACGCATTCCCCTCAGGTCGAGTGAAGGGCTGACCGGTTCCTGTGAAAATGTTTTGGTGTAGGATGACGCTTTCCATCTGTCTGCTTTATTTTCTCCGGATGCTTCTGCCTTTTCAAGATTGCCGAACCTGGTCTTTATCTTCAGTCCGCCTGCCATGACCACGGCCCGGTTTCCCTCTTTCTCTATTAATTCACCTGTTGTATTCCCCCCCGATATGCGTACTCTGTCTCCTATTTCCGGCAGGCCGTTTTCAGCCGGTCGGTTCGCCCCGGTATCTTCCCGTGCATTCAGTTCCGCAAGGCGTTTCCTGATCTTTTTTTTGTGCTCTGAAACCCTGCGGCGTTCGGCGCTTACATAGTCACGGTCTGTTTTCCCTTTCATGGATATATTTTCTACAGCCTGTTCAATCATCCTGTTCGCATCTTTCATGATCCTGTCGGCTTCCTGATAGGCTTCATTCAGTTTACTGTTGCGCTGTTCCTCCAGCTGTCTGATTTTTTCATTATAAATTTCTTCCTGTTTTCCTGCTTTTTTGCGTAAATCCTCATACTGACGGCGGGATTCTTCCGTATCCTGCAACCGCTGTTCGAGATCAAGCAGCAGCTCCGCCATCCGGTCCCTCTGGCTGCCCAGCAATTTGCGGGAAGCCCGCAGAAGATCTGGCGGAAGCTTCATGCGCCCTGCAATCTCGAATGCATAGCTGCTGCCGGGAATACCTTTGCGGAAACGATAGGTCGGAGTCAGAGTCTCCTGATCGAATTCCATGGCTCCGTTGGCCAGTAACGGGTGGTCGTGGGCAAACACTTTCAGGGCACTGTGATGGGTGGTGGCGATCAGGTTTGCCTGATGGTCCAGGAGGATTTCCATGAATGCCTGGAAAAGGGCACCCCCTTCGTGGGGATCTGTGCCGGTACCTGCTTCATCGATGAGAACAAGACTGTTGCCGTCCACCTTCTGCAGGGTATCTTTCATCCACTTTAAACGTGATGAAAATGTACTGAGATCATTTTCAATGGACTGTTCATCTCCCATATCCAGAAAAAGGCCGGATATCACAGGGAGCTCGGAGTGGGGCTGGAGGGGTAACGGAATACCCGACTGGTACATGATTGCCAGTATACCCACTGTTTTCAATGCGACAGACTTGCCGCCGGCGTTTGGCCCGGAAATAAGGAGTCCTTTTTCCTGCCGTGTAATCTCAAGATCGAGAGGCACCACTTCCTCCGCTTTTTTT
>JBBDRV010000071.1:0-9118 GCA_040905285.1 Balneolaceae bacterium
TATCTGTCCAGTGCATCCTGTCATCCCGGCGGCGGTGTATTTGGTGCTGCGGGATACAATGCGGCAAAAGTCATTCTGAAAAAACACAAACGCAGAAAGATTTTCTGATGAACCCGTTATCCACAACCTATTCCGGCTCGGTGGCATCCATTGATCTGGCCAACCTTAAAAAAAACCTGGAGTACCTCAGGCAAAAATCACGTACGGATGACGTGATGGCCGTGGTCAAGGCGAATGCCTACGGACACGGGGCCGTTCAGGTCTCCCGTTATCTGGAAACCTACATCCGGGAGTTTGCCGTTGCAACGGTGGACGAGGGGATTCAGCTGCGAAAAGGAGGTATAGAAAAGCCGATTCTGGTATTCGGTCTGCCCCGGCAGGATACCTCAGAGGCCTATGTAAAGCATGACCTGACAGCGACCATCTGCCATCCGGATCAATTTCGTCTGCTCTCGGCGGGCACCGGCTATCAGGTCAATATTGATACGGGAATGAGGCGTGCCGGCCTGGATCCCCTGCAGACGGCTGCGGTCAGAACTGAGATGGAGAATCACAGGGATCTGACCTGCAGGGGAATATATTCACACTATGCAACGGCTGATGATCCCGGTTCCCGGCTTGTCAGGGAACAGCACAACCGCTTTTTACAGGTCCGCTCCGGGTTCCCCGTGGATATTCCTGCCCACATGAGCAATACAGCAGCAGTACTGCATTATGACCTTGACCATCTGGACATGATCCGGGTAGGTATAGGGCTGGCGGGATACGCACCGGGCCGTATTCAGTCAGACAAACTGAGGCCGGTACTTTCCTGGGAAACCAGGGCCTGCCTGGTGAGAAAAATAAGCCGGGGTGACGTGGTGAGCTACGGTGCGGGCTGGAAAGCTCCGGCGGACGGCTATCTGGCCACCCTCCCGGTCGGGTACGCGGACGGCATTCCCAGACGGTTAACCAACCGGTTGAAGGTAAAGGCCGGCAAAAGAATGGTCCCAGTCGCAGGAAGCATTACCATGGATTTTTGCATGGTCTTTCTTGGTGATCAGCCGGTCGAACCAGGGACGCCGGTGCAGCTTCTGGGACCCGACGGCTGCTGGAGAGCGGACAGATGGGCTGCAGAGGCAGAGACAGTTACCCATGAAATTCTCTGCAGGCTGACCTCCAGGATTCACCGGCGATATAGTCACTGAGCGGGAACCGGGACTACAAGCCGGCCCGTCCGGACGGATTTCTGTTACTGTTTCCTGCAGCAACAGACGCGTTTACCGGATACCTTCAAGCTCGATTTCATAGATCAGGGTATCCTCCCTGAAGGGATAGAACTGACTGCTTCTTCCGGCATTTCCGTAACCGAGTGATGGAGGGACAACCAGTATTCTGTGCTCTCCCACTTTCATTCCTATAAGACCGTCATACAGCCCGTCCGGTTCTGTGAGTGTACTCACACTGACCTCTTCGGGTATGTCCCGGCCGTTTGCATAGGTCGACTGGAGAATTTCCCCGCTTTTAAGGCGCATGGTAAAAAATACCGCCAGCGTCTCACCGGTTCTTCCCTGTACAGACCACTCGCCCTCACCGTCTTCCAGGACGTAATAAACCAGACCGTTTTCTTTCTCAAAAACCGCTGCCTGTGTGGTGTCGGGAAGATCGGGAACGGTTGAAAAATCCATTCGCCTCGAGAAGGGATCTGTAGGGTCGGCACAGCCTGAAAAGATAAGAAACAAAAAGAAGGTGAATGCCGGGAAAAAGTTCAGTAATGCGTTCATATAATCTGTCGTACGTCTAATTGATCTGTTTATTTCCGTCAGTTTGGCTAATCCGCTGTTCTTTTCTGCGGCCGGATGGCTTTTTTCATTAATGCTTCATTAATTCAATGCTTCATTAATTCGCCCGCCACCGGCCGGCAGCCAGGGTACCAACAATGTTTTCTGCTCGGGCTGCTCCGGCGCGCTGTCTTTGTCCATCGGCTGACCATTATGATTCAGGTTCATTGCCATTGTCGGAAAATGCTTCATTCAGTATTTTTTCCCGCTGGCGGTTTGCCATCCGGCTTACCACGATGGCCAGCTGGTAAAGCAGAACAAGCGGTATGGCAATCATCATCTGGGAAACAGGATCCGGAGGTGTAAGAAACGCTGAAATCAGCAGACAGGCAATGATTGCCTGACGCCGGTATTCCTTAAGAAATCCGGGTGTCAGCATGCCGGCTTTTGAAAGAAAATAACTGATAACCGGTATCTGAAAAAGGATGCCGCAGGCAAGAACCCACAAAGCTACCGAAGAGAAATACTCGGTGATGTCAAATTCATTGGCAATAAGATCGGAAATAACAAACTGTGTGAAAAACTGCAATGCAAAAGGAACCAGTATCAGGTATCCGAATGAGATACCGAGCAGAAAAAAGCTGCTGACAAAAAGTACGTTCAGATAGGTTTTTATCTTTTCCCTGCTTTCCAGGGCAGGTTCAATAAAAGCATACATCTGATAGAACAGGATCGGAGACCCGATGATCCCCCCGGCAATGATAAGACTCCCCCAATAGGTAAAAAACTGTCCGGGAAGCCTGCGGCTGATCAGGGAGAGATCGATTGCGTTGATCGGCATGATCTGATACATAAAGAAGTCGGCCCTGGCCGGCCCCAGAATAATCTGGTTGACAATTGTATCGGCAAAAATAAAGGCGATGATCACACCGCCCGTCAATCCTGCGAGACCTTTGAAAATACGCCACCTGAGTTCCTCGAGATGATCGAGAAAAGACATACCCGCCGCCGGATCCAGCTTGGGAGTTTTTGCCCTGGGCAAAAGAGCGCCCATAACACCGCGTTTTTGTGATTCCTGGCTCATGGCATTTTTTGGTTATCCGAAATAGGTTTCTGGGCTGTTTTCCGCCGGCGATGCCGGGGAAACAGCTGAAAAAAGGTTCTGACTTTCTTAAACAGGTCCATATAGAAGATACAGCTATGCGTCACGACATAGTCACGAAGCAGTCACGAAGTCATACAGTGGAAACTCGTCACACATGTCGATGACCTCATCTTTCACTTTTTGAAGGGTTGATTCATTTTTATGATCCTGCAAAACCCGGTCGATGAGTTTTGCAACGCGTTTAAACTCCGCTTCGCCGAAGCCCCGTGTCGTCATTGCCGGTGAACCGATGCGTATTCCCGATGTTACAAACGGACTTTGATCGTCAAAAGGCACCATATTCTTATTTGTCGTAATCGCTGCCTTTTCCAGGGCCTCTTCAGCATCTTTTCCGGTAACCCCCTTGTTCCGCAGATCGACGAGAATCAGGTGGTTGTCCGTTCCGCCGCTGACCAGTTCATAACCGTTTTCAAGAAAATACCCGGCCATGGCTTTTGCATTGGACCGGACCTTTTTCTGATAGGTTTTGAAATCATCCTGCAGGGCTTCTCCGAACGCCACTGCTTTTGCAGCGATGACGTGCATCAGCGGGCCGCCCTGTGTGCCGGGGAAAACTGCTGAATCAAGAACTTCGCTCCAGTTTTTGGTTCTTCCGGATTTTCTGGCCGTCACTCCGAGCGTATTCCCGCCGTCCCTGCCGACGAGAATCATTCCTCCACGGGGGCCGCGAAGGGTCTTGTGGGTTGTGGTTGTCACAACATGACAATGGGGGAGAGGGTCGTTAAGCAGTCCTGCAGCAATCAATCCCGCTGTGTGTGCCATATCCATCCAGAGACAAGCCCCCACCTCATCGGCAATTTCGCGAAACGTCTTGTAATCCAGGTCCCTGGAATAGGCACTGGCACCAATGGAAATCATTTTCGGCTTCACCTTCTTCGCTTTGTCACGTACGCGGTCCATGTCGATGCGTCCGGTTTCTTTCTCCACCCCGTAAAATTCCGCTTTGTATGTGAGGCCGGAAAAGTTGACCGGTGATCCGTGGGTCAGGTGGCCGCCGTGGGACAAATCGAGGCCCAGAAGGGTCTCCCCCGGTTTCATAAAGGAAAGGTATACCGCTGCATTTGCACTGGCTCCGGAATGCGGCTGGACATTGACCCAGTCGGCCCCGAACAGTTTTTTTGCCCGTTCCCGAGCGAGCTCTTCAGCCATATCCACAAACTCACAGCCACCGTAATACCGTTTGCCGGGATATCCTTCCGCATATTTATTGGTCAGCGTTGTTCCCATCGCCTCGATTACTGCAGCGGAGGCAAAATTCTCTGATGCGATAAGTTCAAAATTATAATTTTGTCGGTGGGTCTCTTTTTCAACAGATGCGTAAACTTCGGGGTCCTGCTCTTTCAGCGATTTCATAAACTGTTCAGTGTTGGGTGTTATTTATCAGTTAACGAGTGAATCTTGTTGACCCTGCGTTCATGCCGCCCGCCTTCAAATGAAGCAGAAAACCACGCCTTCAGAATTTTTTGGATGGCCGTCCTGTCGAGCTCCCTGCCGGGAAGACAGATCAGATTGGCATCTTTATGCCGGCGGGCAAGGGTGGCTGCCTCTTCATTATAAAGAAGGGCTCCCCGGACATTGGGAAACTTGTTCGCTGTCATGCACATGCCCTGGCCGCTTCCGCAGATCAGTATACCGAATTCATGTTCCCGCTCATTCACCTTTCTGGCAACCTGAACAGCAAATTCAGGATAATCCACAGACGTTTCAGAGTGAGTTCCGAAATCAACCGGCATGTGGCCCAGCTCCTCCAGAATCTTTTTGGTTATTTCCTTGGCTTTAAAACCGGCATGATCGCTTGCAATAGGGATGATCATCCATTGATTACTTTGAGTTAAAGGAAGGGTTAAATATCTCGAAAAAAACGATGACTAAAAAGAACGGATAACAGGTATATTTCTCACCGTCAGCGGGTGGACGTAAAGGCGTAAACCAGCAGGTTCACCCCGAATCGAAGCGCCGCCTCAACGGCCTCTTCCGGATTCTCGTGCTGGTCATACGCCCAGCCGTCAGTCGGATTTGATTCAAATGTATAAAGGATCACAAGACGTCCGTTCCTGTACACCCCGAACGCCTGGGGAGGGTTCCCATCATGCTCATGGATTTTCGGGGGTCTTCCGCCGGGGAAGCTGAACACATTACTGTAAACAGGGTGATCGGGTGAAAGCTCCTGAAACTCCTCGTCGGGAAACAGGTTCCTCAAAACCGGACGGATATACTGGTCAAATCCATAATCGTCATCAACATACAGAAACCCGCCGTTCTCAAGGTAATTCCTCAGATTTTCCATTTCAGATGAGTTTACCTCTATGTTGCCGTGACCGGTCATAAACAGAAAAGGATAATTGTGGATGTCCCGGCTGCCCAGCTGTACATCCTCATATTCCCGGCTGACCGGCATTGGCAGGTGTTCCCTTGCAAAACGGATGAGGTTCGTCAATGCGGTCGGAGAATTATACCAGTCGCCTCCGCCACGGTATTCGACACGGCCAATTTTAAATTCCCCTTCATTTTGAGCCATGAGGTGAGATGTCGGACCGGACGGTGATAAAAATAGAAGGATCAGTAAAGTGAAGCGAATCATGACCGGCGGTTACAGTTCAGGGCGCAGGATGCGGGTAGAGAGGGTATCGGCCGACAAAGCTCCGAAAACACCGATTCCCCCCTCAATATGATAAATTGCATTGGGAATTTCTCCCGGAGACAGAGTGGACCCACCCAGCTGGACCTCCTGGGAACGGATGAAATCAAACATATTCCGGTCCAGTGAATTAATGACAACCTGATTTTCCCCGTAGAAGGCAACCCCGACCCAGGGCAGATGAAGCTGAACAGAGCCGTCAGGATGTGTTTGAAAATTGCCTTCATTGATAAGGCCGGAAGAATTATTGGCATAGGCCTCTATGTCGTTTTCATTGTTATCGATGACGCTTCGATAAAAGGGCGTCAGATTTGCAACGACCGGGTCACGTGCAATAGTGTTGAATACATAAACATTCTGCCTGTCGGCATTCGTACTGCCGGAGATAGTGATGTTCAGGACATCCTCCCGGTAGACGAGTGTTTCAGGCACCTCGCTGGTTACTCGGAATGTATCGGGGACGGTGGTCCGTGCGCTGAGGAGACCGTGTTCCGACAGGTCCGCCTCCAGAAGATAGCTCCTCCGCGGTTCAACCGTCACTTCCGGCACGGTTATGGGCCGATAAATACCGGGACTGGACGTGTCCATCTGATACTGAAAACCGGGCTCTGTTTTTTCCCCTTCGTTGTCCAGCAGATAAAGTACGACATCCGCACCGGCTATAGCTGCTTCATTGAAAGAGTATTCTTCGCTTAGCGGCATGGTCGTGGACAGGAGCACCACAGGCAAGCCTCTCTCTGCAATCAGGTAGGATTCAACAACGGCATATTCCCGGTACCCTTCTCCCCCGTACGGCTCGCAGCCGGCAAACAAAACACAAGCCAGGATCAGCAGGGATATAATTTTCTGTGTGCGGTCATCCATTTTCTAAAATGTTACAGTGTATGATACAGCCGGGATCAGGGGCAACAGGCTGACTTCCTGCCGCTCGGCAGGATTTTCATCAAAATCATATTGATAAAACCAGATGTTGCGGCGTGAATAAACATTAATCAGCTGAAACTGCCATTCGGCATCCGCCAGACCGAAAAAGGAACCGAACCGGGACATCCCGAGATCAAGGCGGTGGTATAAAGGCAGCCGCGATGCATTCAGGTTTTCTACCACAAGGGTCTCGCGGATGCTGTTGCCCCAGGGTATATGGTTGATGCGGGTGCGCCCCGAGGGCTCTGTGTATGCCTGACCCGTGGCAAGACTGAATACCCCCGTAGCTCTCCACGTGTCGGAGAGATCGTAGTTCAGCACCAGATTCACATCATGTGTTCTGTCGTATTTAGGCGGATAGAAGCGGGCCCGTTCAGGATCATCCATAAAGTCGGTATTGAATCCCGGAAATTTGCGGCGGGTAACCCCGAATGAATACCCGAGAAATCCCGTAAGCAGCCCTTCCTGGCGTTCAAAGAAAAATTCGAACCCGTATGCATATCCTTCTCCGAACCGGAACAGCTCTTCATAATCCAGCCCGGCGGCATCCGTGACAAAAGGATTGAGTTCAAACAGGTTCTGCATGCTCCGGTAATACAGTTCAACATCAAATCCGTAGTTGTCGAATGGAATCAATTTGGTTCCTATGATAAACTGATCCCCGTAGGAGGGAGGCACACCCTCATCGGTCGTAAGCCAGAGATCAAACCCTGAAAACGCCTCATTGGTAACCAGGGTGAGAAACTGGTAATACCGGCCGTAAGCGGCCTGCAGGCGGATTCTCTCGTGTGGCCGGTATTCCAGAGACAGCCTGGGCTCCAGATGGGCATACGATCCCTCTGAGAAATAACTGCCCCTGAGACCGCTGTTGACAATCCACCTGTCCGAGGGGCGCCATCTGTTCTGCAGGTAAAATGACATGTAATTGCTGTGGATCCGGTTGTTGAATATCTCCTGACTGTCAAAACGGTCCCGGAACCTGAGTGTCAGAAAACCGCCCCACATTCCGCCCGTGATTGTATTCCGGTCATTGGGTGCATATTCCAGATCCGCCTTGACCGAAAAATCAAAAATTTCATTATTCCGTTCGAATTCCGTTCCCGCTATTTCAAACCGGGGTTCGCTGAAGTAGTGCGAGCCGGTCAGGGTCAGTGTTCCAAAGAGCTGTCCGGAAAAAATATGCCTCCAGTTTGTGCTCCCGGTCCAGTTGCCGTAGTCCAGCCCGATTTCAGCGTCTTCATTAAAAGGAAACAGAACGCTGTCGTTCCCGGTATAAAACGCAAGAGAGATCCTGTCATCATCGGAAGCGTCAATATTGATTTTGCCATTGATGTCCGTGAAATAAAACCTCTCCGGAATATTGTCCATCTGCCCCCTGAGCAGGGCCAGCAATGGTTCAAGTGTAGAGCGGCGAACGGCCAGCATCCAGGATCCATACCTGTAGGGGCCTTCAACCAGGGCCCGTGAAGCCAGCAGTCCCACACTTGCCGACCCCCGGAATTCGTTGCGATTCCCGTCCTTGTTATAAACCGTCAGGACCGAGCCCAGCCTGCCTCCGTATTCGGCCGGGTAACCCCCCTTGTAGAGCCGCACATCTTTAACTGCATCGGGATTGAAGGTGGAATAGAACCCGAAAAAATGGGAGGGATTATACACCGTGGTGTTGTCAAGCAGGATGAGTGTTTGATCCGGACTTCCGCCTCTGACATAAAGTCCGCTGGAAAAATCGGATGCGGCCTGAACCCCCGGAAGAAGCTGTACTGCACGGAATACATCGGGTTCAAAGACAGACGGCAATTCCCTGATCCTTGCCGTCTGCATCTGGGCAACACCGATATTTCGCTGTTCTTCCCTTTCTGCCTCTGACCGGACGACGATTTCTTCCATTTCAATTCCGTCGGGCAGCAGCTCGATATCCAGCCGCAGGGTCTGACCGGCTTCAAGCGTGATCTCCTGTTCAAACATCCGGTAACCGATGTAAGTTGCCACCAGTGTATAATCTCCCGGTTCAATTTCCGTTAAATTGAAGTAACCTGATGTATTGGACGATGTTCCGCGAGAAATATCCAAAAGGGCAATATTGGCAGAGATCAATGTTTCGCCGCTTTGGCTGTCACTGATGTATCCGTTGACGGAGGCTTCGTTCTGTGAATAGCCGTTTGGAGGATATAGTATGTCCGACGTGAATATGCCTGCCGCAAACAATAAAAAAAGTTTTTTCCCCACGCCGTTTGTCAGATGAACTGTGATTGAATCGTAACAGCTGCCTCATACAGCCGGATTAAAAAATAACCATACTTGAAGGAATTAACCCATCAAATTACTAAAAAGCTGTCAGAATAACCGTGGGGGCCGGCTTCCTGCAGATCAGAACCCGGGGAAGGAAATGGCATACGGGTTCTAAATGGTTCTAAATACAAGTTACAGGCGTTTTAAATAGCAACAATTACCCGTATATTGCGTTATCTAACGGACTGGTAATTGCAGGCACATTAGTTGTCCAAAGTTATCCAAAACTTTAGTTATCCTAAAAAATTGGTTAATGTTTGTCAGCATTGATTGCCGGTGTTCTTTGAATTAATGGGGCTGTAAAGGATTCGACGGGATGAGTAGCATCGCAGGTTGCATGTC
>JBBDRV010000072.1:0-9094 GCA_040905285.1 Balneolaceae bacterium
TCCAATGTGTAAAAAGATCGCATGCGCAGCTCTGTAGAGTAAGTCCGACAGACTGTAAGTTACAAAATAAAACAGTTATCAGTGAACCGGACTGCTGCTGCAATCCGCTATGAAAAGGGAATGGGTTCAGCGGGAACAGATTGCGCATGCCTGTTATCCTGCTGCAGAGCGTTTGCGGATCTGTTCACTGCCTGTCGGATCTGTCACTGCCTGCTGGTCATTCCTTCAGGCCACAGCTGCTTGAATTCTTCCGGCATTACCGATTGAACTGTCCGGACCGCTCCATCAGAGAGACGATCAGGCAGGATATTTTTCCGGTTCACCACGGCTTTTTTCTTTGTTATATTACACCCTGCAGTTTAACACGAGACGTTATTTTAAACACGAGGTATAAACAAAGCGGGAGAGGCTTTCACTTTGGAGTTATCAAATTCACTTGTTGATTTTCTCAAGCAGCCGGATTCCTATCCTCACCGGCCTGAAACTGTAAAGCACATCCAGACCCATATTTCTCATGTATTTATCGTCCCGCCATACGTCTACAAATTGAAAAAGCCTGTTAATCTGGATTTCCTGGATTTCAGCACTCCGGAGAAACGCAGATTCTTCTGCAGGCAGGAAGTGGATCTCAACCGCCGGCTTTGCAGGCATACCTATCTCGGTGTCGTACCGATTACTTCCCGAAATGGCTCGTACAGTCTGGACAAGGTTCCCGTTGAGCCTGAACAGGTGGAAGAGACAGAATCCACAGACCCGGATACGGAAACCGTTGATTATGCTGTGAAGATGAACCAGATGGAGAAGGAAAATTTCCTGATCGGAATCATTAAATCCGGCAGGTTAAACGACCATCATATGGAGCAGGTTGCGGAAAAACTGGCGGCTTTTTACAACCGTCAGAAGCCGGGGGATGATATTCAAAAGTATGGTCTTCCTAAAAACATCCGTGTCAATACGGATGAAAATTTTCGCCAGACAAGGGACTATGTCGGGAGACTTATTGAGGACAACTCCTATACAGCTATTCGCTATTACACGAACCAGTTCCTGCAGCGGAACGAACCGCTCTTTAAAAGGAGGATGCACCAAGAACGAATTATAGATGGCCACGGAGACCTTCATCTGGAGCATATCCACATTCATGACAAAGGTATCTGCATCTATGACTGTATTGAATTCAACCGGCGGTTCCGGCTGCTCGATTCAGCAGCTGATCTGGCTTTCCTGGCTATGGATATGGATTTCAATCAGTTGCATAATGAGAGCCGGGATTTCATTATCCGGATGTCCGGCAAACTGAACGACCCGGATCTGATGAGTATCATCGATTTTTACAAATGCTACCGGGCGTATATCAGAGGGAAAGTAAAAAGCATCGAAAGTTCAGATGAAAACATTTCCGGTGAAGGGCGCCGGCTGGCTGAAGAACAGGCCTCCGATTATTTTGATCTGGCCCTTTTTTACGCCCTCAACGGTTCTGAAGCGAGAATATTCATCGTTACCGGCCGCATAGCCAGTGGCAAAAGCACCCTGGCCGGTCATATGGCGGAAAAACTGAAAATACCTCATTACTCTACGGATATCATCCGGAAAAAACTGGCGGGTATATCGCCGACAACACATCTGCCGGATTCCGAACGCGGTCAGCTGTATAGCCCGGAAATTTCTGAACGCACCTACCAAACCCTTCTCGATTATGGAATTCAGGAAATCCGCAAGGGCCGGAGTGTGATTCTGGACGGGACTTTCAGCGACAGGGACGTAAGGGAAAAATGGATCGAACATTTCAATAAACACCGTGCCGATTACCTCTTTATTGAAGCTGATGCAGAGTATACTGTCCGCAGGAAACGACTCCGGGATCGAATTCAGCGAACCGATGTAATATCTGACGCCCGTATCGGAGAAATGGAGATGCTTGACAAACGCTACAGGGATCCGGACCACATAAAAAATTCCCACATCATCCGGGTCGACACCACTCCGCCGCTGAAGCAAACCGTGGCAAATCTGTTCAGGCATCTGGTTGAGAGGCATCTGTCCATTTCAGGAATGCCACATCGGAACTGAGAATCCGGCAGATTTTATTTCATATGGTCATTCATCGGGTTCCCGGTCGTCCCGCTGGGGAACGGTGAATTCAAAAATGTCGCCACTGTTGGTGCAATATCGGAAATGAATACAGGATGGGCAGAGCTGCCGGACGGTATGTTCCAGCCGAACCAGTGCAAAGGGGCATGGGTGTCGTAAGCCCATGGTGAGCCGTGCGTGGTGCCCCGGGTTCCGGTTCCGGGGGTTATATGAGGCTCCAGCCAGATGACGACGTCACCAGACCGTTTCTGGTTGAATCCCTGCTGCACACGCTCGCGGACACCTCTTGTGTATTCACCGGACGTCAGCTCCTCCGCTGTCACGGCACCCGCCACACCATCCGCCGCCAGCATAAACCGTGCGACATCTTTCTGGACCGCGGCACGATCCAGTTCAAGGTCCTCCATGAGATCTCTGTCCAGAAAAACCTCATAGTTGCTGAAGCCCAGAAGGAGGTTCTCTCCATAGGCCGAAGTCAGATGTTCTTCAAGCCTGTCGAGCACGGCACCTGTATCAAAATGCCCCCCGGGAATTCCCTGGTCCGTCAGGTAATCGGGCACATGGGTTACGCCGTGATCGGATGTCAGAAACAGGAGAACGTTGTCCATGCCAAACTCCTGATCCAGGTAGTCCAGCAGCTGTGCAAGGTATTGATCCAGGCGCAGAAACATATCCTGGACTTCGATGGATGCCGGACCATATCCATGCCCCACCCCGTCCGGAGAGGAAAAAGAGATGGCAAGCATATCCGTAGTCGGGCTTTGGCCGAGTGATTCACCTTCAATAGCAGCAATGGCAAGTTCAGTCAACAGCTTATCGCCGTATGCAGTACCCGACAGAAGGCCCGGATCGGCACCATGTTCCTCAACTCTTGTCGGAAGATCGTGCGGAAATACCGGCGCATCCTGGTCATCATGTATCTGCTCGTAGGGATTGTCATCTTCGATGCTTTCAATGTATTCCCCTATAGGCAGAAGGGTTTCCCATGGTTCGCTGAGATATTCCTGAGCCAGATCCCGGTCGTTGAAATCCTGCAGCCAGTCCGGGAGCTCATCACGGTAGAAAGTGCTCGTGACAAAATTGCCGGAACCGGCTTCATACCAGTAGGCGTCACCGGTATGACCTGCCGGAAGGATGGCACCGCGGTCTTTGCGCGAGATGCCGACTACTTTGGACCGGTTGTTCGTATGCAGCCTCAGTTCGTCACCCACTGTCGTGGTGAGCAGATTGCCGGGACCTTTACTGCCGTCATAATCAGGCTGTGAACCCACTCCTTCATATCCCGGTACTTCAATGACATTGATGTTCCGGTCCAGTTCCCGGACATACCAGCTGTTCCCCATGGCGCCGTGAACGGCAGGGGTTGTGCCGGTGTAGACACCCGCATGTCCGGGGCCGGTAGCTGTCGGCATGTAGTCAAAGCGGTTGTTCGTAAAGGTGAAACCGTCATTCACGAGCCGTTTGAATCCGCCGTCCCCGTATTTGTCCCAGTACCGGGAAATGTAGTCGGGTCTCATCTGGTCAACCATAATTCCGACAACCAGTTGCGGGGACTGATCCAGAGAACGCTTTCCTTCACTCCGGGTATCGTTTTGACAGGAACCGGCAGACAGCATGTACAGTGCTAAAACAGATAACGAGATGATACTTTTCATAAAAAGGCTGAGTTGATTTTCATACAAGTTTTTCAGATTACTAACAGATACAGTCGTTACAGATAAATTTTTGAATCCACCGGCCTGAAGATTCCGTTTCCGTTTTGGCCCTTCCGTCCGGCCCTTCCCCCGGGGAGTTCAGGCAATATTTCCCTGTGAAAATTCCGGCAATACCAAAGATAGAGAAATCAAAATTGAATCAAAGTAAACTTTCTGTTAAAGCCTCAGGGGCTATTGGTCCGATGCGGCATTTCCGCCGGAAACGGATGTGGATCCGCAGGTAAATTCACCTGTGAAAATTCCGGAATTATTTTGTATATCAGTGGTCAGGCGTTCGTAGTTTACACTCAAAAAAGGGACAATGAATAACAGACTCTACTCTGTAATTACAGGGACAGGCTCCTATATTCCTGATCGAAGGGTCCCGAATTCAGATTTCTTAAACCATACGTTCAGGGATTCCGACGGCACTCTGTTCAAAAGAAGTAATAAAGAGGTTATCCGGAAATTTGAGGAGATCACGGGAATCAGGGAACGCCGGTATGTCGGGGACGACCTGCTTGCCTCCGATATGGGGGCCATCGCTGCGGAAAAGGCCTTGTTAAATGCTGCCGTCTGCGCCGAATCGCTTGATTATATTATCGTGGCTCATAATTTCGGTGATGTAAGACCCGATAACATCAAAGTGGATATGCTTCCGTCACTGGCCTCACGCATAAAGCAGAAGCTGGGCATCAAAAATCCCGAATGTATTGCCTATGACCTGCCGTTTGGCTGTCCCGGCTGGCTCCAGGGTATCATTCAGAGTGATTATTATTTACGCAGCGGAGATGCGAAAAAAGCGCTGGTCATCGGCACCGAAACACTCTCCCGCGTCTGCGATCCGCACGACCGGGACAGCATGATTTATGCCGACGGGGCAGGTGCCGCGGTGATCGAAGGCAGGACCGGTGACAAAGCCACCGGTATACTGTCCCATACAACTCGAACGGATACGGAACACGAAGCTTTTTATCTGACGATGAACCGTTCTTTCAGACACAATTGCGACGATACGCTTTACCTGAAAATGGAGGGGCGGAAACTTTATCAGTATGCGTTAACCAACGTACCGGGCGTGGTGAAGAAATGCCTTGAAAAATCAGGACTGGGCCTTCACCAGATCAGCAAAGTATTGATCCATCAGGCCAATGCCAAAATGGACGAAGCCATCCTGAACCGCCTTTTCAAACTCTGTGATGTATCCATGGATCTGGATGATCTTATGCCGATGACGATATCCACCCTCGGAAATTCTTCTGTAGCCACTATTCCGACCATGCTGGACCTTATTCTGAGTGGCCGCATGGAGGGCCATCACATCCATCCGGGAGATAATATTGTTTTCGCTTCCGTAGGCGCCGGGATGAATATCAACGCGGTGGTGTACCGGGTATGACTGCTGCTCCCGTTTCCGGCGGACAGCTCCCGCTTCCACTCTTGACTGCTGCTCCTGCTTATGGCCTCACTTCCCTGTCAGCCTCTTTAACTCACAGAGCAGTGTCAAGGCTTCAACCGGAGTCATTCTGTCGGGGTCAGCTGCCTCAAGCCTGTCAATCACCATTTCAAGTTCGGGATCATTTTTGGGTTCAAAGAGAGACATCTGCGGAATGTGATCCTGTTTTTCCACATCCCTGACGACGTTTACGGCGGCCTCTTTTTTTCTTCTTACTTTTTCAAGCCCCTGCTGCCTGCCCCGGCTTCCTTCCCCTGTCCCGGAAGGCGCAGTTTCATCGCCGGCTGCCGCTCTCTCATCCCCGCTGCCGTCACCACCGCTATTGGTGATATCCAGACTGTGCTTCTCCAGATTGACCAGGATCTCCCTTGCCCGGTCTATCACCGGCCGCGGCAGGCCGGCCATGTCGGCAACCTGTATGCCGTAGCTGTGGTCAGCTCCGCCCCGGACCAGCTTTCGCAAAAATATTACCTTGCCCTCATGTTCCTTCACCCGGACATTGAAGTTCTTGATCCGGCCGTACAGATTCTCCAGTTCATTAAGTTCGTGGTAATGGGTAGCAAAAAGAGTCTTGGCCGCTACTTCAGGCTTGTTATGAAGATATTCCACCAGGGACCAGGCGATACTTAACCCGTCAAACGTACTTGTACCGCGGCCAACTTCATCGAAAAGAACCAGGGACCTGGGGGTAGCGTTGTTCAATATGTTGGCTGCCTCATTCATTTCGACCAGAAACGTACTTTCACCCGCAGCCGGATTGTCAGAAGCCCCCACTCTCGTGAAAATCTTGTCCACAAGACCGATCTCCGCCGCCTGGGCCGGCACAAAACAGCCGGCCTGAGCCATCAGGACAATCAGCCCCGTCTGTCTCAGGATGATGCTTTTCCCGGCCATATTCGGCCCCGTAATAATCAGGATCTGATACTCCCCGCTGTCCAGAATTATATCGTTGGGAATAAACGGCTCACCGGCGGGGAGGGAACGCTCCACAACAGGATGGCGGCCTTTCCGGATCAGCAGTTTCTCACCGTCATTCACTTCCGGCCTGGCATAGTTGTTCCGGTAGCTTACTTCAGCAAAGCCCTGCAGACAGTCCAGTTCAGCGACTGCGCCGGCAACTTCCTGCACCTGGTCTGCAAATTCCGCTGTAAATATTCTCACCTCTTCAAAAAGATCCGCTTCAAGAAGCTTGCTGCGGTCTTCAGCCGAGAGCACCTTCTCTTCCACCTCTTTTAATTCAGGGGTGATATACCGCTCCGAATTAACCAGCGTCTGCTTGCGGATAAACTGTTCCGGAACTTTGTCTTTATGAGTATTGGTAATTTCGATATAATAGCCGAACACCTTGTTATAACCGATTTTCAGAGATGTGATGCCGGTCTCTTTTGTCAGTTTGTTTTTAATTTGTGCAATATAATCCTTGCCGTTGCGGGCAATATCCCGCAATTCATCCAGCTTGTCATCAAACCCGTCCCGTATGATACCGCCGTCCCTGATACCGGCGGGCGGATCCTCCGTAATAGCTGCACTGATACGCTTTCCAAGGTCGGGAAGCGGATCCAGACGGTGTACAATATCCGCAAGCACCGGATCGTCCAGCCGGGAAAAACACGCTTTGACGGAAGGCATCCGCTCCAGAGAACGCTCAAGCTGTTTCAGGTCACGTGCATTGGTCCTGCCTACACTGATACGGGCAATGAGCCTTTCCAGATCACTCACATCCTTCAGTACCTCCCGAAGTTCTTCACGCACCCGGTGATTTGAATAGAGCATCTCTACAGCATCCAGCCGTTTTTTTATCCGGGAAAGTTCTTTCAGGGGCCGCATGATCCATTTTCGCAGCAACCGGCCGCCCATTGCCGTGCGTGTATAGTCGAGAATGGATACAAGCGTGCCGTCCGCGCGCCCTTCCCGGAGACTTGCTGCCAATTCCAGGTTACGCTTGGTAGAACCGTCCAATGCCATGTAGTCGGCATTTTCATAGGCATATAATTTTCTGAGGTGATTCAGGGAGGATTTGTTGGTTTCCTGCATATAATGCAGCAGTGAACCGGCAGCCACATGGGCTGTTGTCAGACCCTCCACACCGAACCCTTTCAGGGAATGGGTCCGGAAATGACCAGTCAGTTGCTTATACCCGTAATCCCCCTCGTACACCCAGTCCTCGACAAAAGTAATATTCCGGAAACCGGCCCCGTCAGGCAGTTTGCCCTTCATTGATTTCCGGATCAGAACTTCGGAAGGGGAAAGGGATTGAAAAAAAGCGACCAGCTCTTCCCCGGAAATTTGGCAAAGGGCAAATTCCCCGGTGGATATGTCGCAGAATGCCACACCCGCTGTTCCCCCGCTCCAGTGGACAGCCGCTATATAGTTATTATGTTTGTGATCCAGCAGCTTCTCTGACATGGTAATACCGGGAGTCGTGATTTCCGTCACTTCCCTGTCCACTATCTTGCGGCCGGCTTTTCTGGCGGCATCGGGATTTTCAGTCTGTTCACATACGGCCACCCGATAACCCCTTTCAACCAGCTTGGGCAAATAGGTTTCCAGTGCATGGTAGGGGAAACCCGCCAGCGGAGTCTGATCCCCTCCGTTGTTTCTTTTGGTGAGGGTGATTCCAAGTTCCCTGCTTACAAGCTCGGCATCATCGGAAAATGTCTCGTAGAAATCCCCTACCCGAAAAAGAAGAATCGTTCCGGGATGTGTCTCCTTTATATCAAAATACTGCCGCATGAGCGGCGTCTGTTTCTTCTTCGTGGTACTCATTCTGCAAAGTATACAATCTATTTATGGTATAAGAAAAAAGGTTCATTATAATTGAATATGTTTATTATTTCAGCCATTTTGCCGCGTCTGTCTGCCCCGCGAAGAAAGCCTTCCGGAAGAAATCCGGATGTCAGACAGGCCGGCTGCCGGCAATAATCCAACCCGTAATCCCAATCCCTGAACAACCATCTCCTGATGTTTTCGGAAGGCAAAAAACTGTCACGAAGCTATTACTGTCAAGACGATGTGGTGACGATCAGCCGCAGCCTCATCGGAAAGGTTCTCTGTTCATTCGACGGTAAGATATTGACAAGCGGCATCATTACCGAAACCGAGGCTTACTGTGGCCGCAATGACAAGGCCTGTCATGCCAATGAGGGTTTACGCACCAAGCGGACAGAAATCATGTATGGACCGCCGGGCCATGCTTATATCTATCTCTGTTATGGAATCCATCATCTGTTTAACATCGTAACCAACCGTGAAGGACTTGCCGATGCGGTGCTGATCCGGGCAGTCAGTGCCCTGGACGGGATCGGCCGGATGACCGAGAGGCGCGGCATGAACCGGACGGACAGCGGACTGTTTGACGGGCCCGGAAAGCTCACACAGGCTCTCTCAATCAGTACGGGCGACAACGGCACCGACCTGCTTGAAAATCGCATCTGGATCGAAGACCGTGGAATAGAAATAAAAGCAGAGGCGGTTTCCGCTTCCCCAAGGATCGGTATCGGGTATGCAGGTGAACACGCCAGCCGTCCCTGGCGGTTTTTTGTCAACCGTTCATCCCTGCCCGGCACTACCTGACAGCCGGATTAAGACAGTATGTAATTTACCGGGAACGATATTGTTAAACCTCTGCTGTAATTGATATATTTGAGAGCATATGTCTGCCGCAGGCAAAGGCATTCCGGACTGCGAGCCTGCCGGATCTGCCGGAATCCCAGGCAGAATCTGCAGGGCCCGGATTCCGCTGAACCGGCTGGAAACACAATGTGCAGCCTTCAGTGGTACAGATCGACCAAAAAGAAACTATTTAGTGTTTGTAAGAAAACTCATAGTGTCCTAAAAAAACGTCAGGGTCAAG
>JBBDRV010000073.1:0-8953 GCA_040905285.1 Balneolaceae bacterium
AGTATGAATGAAGCGGTATTGACCACGGTAAGATAGAAAAGTGCTTTGATCAGGCTTTTTTTCATGCTTTCAGGAAACGTAGACCATTGCTGATAAAAATGCTTTTTTGATCCCTATCAGGAATCCTCCTGTGGACCGTCCCCTTCGGAAGGGTTGACTACCTGCAACTGATTTTTAAGAGATGTCTGCAATTCCTCGATATCATCTTCACTTACCAGTTCACTCAGGTCTTTCACACCGGCTTTTACCGCAAGATTATAAACCATTCTGTAAAAAAGCATCTGATGTGCCATTGATGAAAGCTGGATAAGCTGCTGCTGGGGCATTTGCGCGCCGGAGAGCTTGATCATGTTGAGCGTAGGCTCCAAAAGTTTTTCCGCTTTCTGGCTGAGCTGCTTTTCAAGCTCACCGGCTTCCTTGTTTTCTTTACTGGTCACTTCTTTACCTGAAGGATCTACTATTTTCATGTCGGGAGATTCTTTCTGTTTGGATTTTTCTGTTAAAACATGGCATATCGGGAGATCGATCCGGCCTATGAGGGCAACCCGCACACTACACCGGACAAGGCATTCAACTATAGCCGGTAGTCAAGAGCCCGGCGACCGCAACAAACAGCCGCCCGGGTTCACTGGAGCTGGTTTTTTACATAGTCATTTTCCGGTTCCATTTTGAGAGCCTGTTCGTAATACGACCTTGCTTTCTCTTCGTACCCGCCCTTTTTCATCAGGTCGCCCATCAATATCCAGTTTTCGATATCCCGGGGATCGCTTTTGATCCGGTCGAGAAGATATTCAATGGCCGTTTTTCCGTCTCCGCTCATCAGTTTATAAAGGACAAGATGCCGGTGTGCAGCGGGAAGATCGTTCAGGGAAATGGCTTTTTCAAAATTTTCCCTGGCCTTTTCAGGTTCATTATTGTTCAAATGCGCATATCCGCGCAAATTGTAGAGCCTCCCGTCATCCGGCTCTTTTTCAATGGCATCATTGAGGGAGTCTATACTGGGACTCCACTGGTTCAGTTTCTGCATTATTTCAGCTTCAAGCGTATATCCCTCGGCAGCATCCGGGTTCATTTTTTGAAGGTCCCTCGCTATATCCAGGCTATGGTCAAGATCCTGTTCATGCAAAAGTTCATAGCCTTTTTTATGCTTCTCTTCGTAACTCATTTATCGGATTTTTTTTCTTTGATGTCATTTTCGGTGATATCTTCAAATTCAGCTTCTTCTATCTGGTCTAACTGTGGTCCCCGTTTTTTTTCATGTCGGTCTCCCGGGTCAGGATCCCGTCCGGCGGAGTTATTAAATCTGAAAGTGAATAGAGGATGCCGTCGCTGTTGCCGTTTAGGGCCTGTCACCAGACGATAGATCAGATAGATGAATAAGGCTATGACAAGCCATCGTATCATTTAGTCGGGAATTATGTGAATGTGTGTATTGCTTCGAATCGGGTTTTCAAAAATCTGCTCTTCAATGTATTCCAGATGCGCAGTATTTTCGACAAAGTCGATCTCTGATGCATTAATGATAATCAGGGGTGATTTATTGTAATGATAAAAAAAATGGCTGTATGCATCGTTCAGTTCGCTAAGATAATCTTCTGAAATGTGTTTTTCATAGTCTCGCCCCCGGTTTTTTATGTTTTGCATCAATCTCTCTACACTGGACTGTAAAAAAATCACCAGATCGGGCTTTGCGGCAATCCCCGACATAACCTGATAGATACTGTCATAAAGGCCCAGTTCGTCATCATCCAGATTCAGCCTGGCAAAAAGGCGATCTTTCTCAAACAGGTAGTCGGATATGATAAATTCATGGAACAGATCCCTGCTGTTCAGAATCTGCTGTTGTTTAAACCTGTTGGCGAGAAAAGCCAGCTGGGTCTGGAATGCATACCGCTGTCTGTCTTCATAAAACTTCGGAAGGAACGGATTCTCTTCAAACTGTTCGAGCACCAGCCGGGCGTTATGCTTGTCGGCCAGGAGATCCGCAAGAATTGTTTTCCCGGCTCCAATGACTCCTTCAATGGCAATTAAGTCAAACTGGTTCGGCATGGTTACCAGATATGTTCTGTTTTTGTAATCTTGATATCGGGAGCCTTGTTTATCAGGGTGCTTATATCCGTTCCGTTTGCCGGGTCCTGCCAGTCCGGGAATAACTCCTGCAGGGGCAATAATACGAACAGTCTGCGATGATACTCCGGATGCGGAATAATAAGATTCTCTACTTGAATCACCAAGCTGTTATAGGCAATGATATCCAGATCCAGTATCCGTGGTGACCAGCGTTCGGGATTCAGTTCCCTGCCGGAGGCGTGTTCGTGGGATTTTAATGTGGTCAGAAGCTCGGAGGGAGATAACTCCGTATGGATTACGGCGGCAGCATTCAGGAAAGGATATTTGGCAGGACCAACAGGGTCGGATTCCCAGATGGAGGATTTTCGCACGGTTGCCGCGGATAACCGCGAAAGATAGTCCGCCGCTTTTTTTATCACTGCGTGCCGGTCGCCCAGGTTGGATCCGGCACCTATAACTACCTCTGCCATTGCATCCGGATTTCTGCATACGAGGTTCTGCTTTTCAATGGCGGATTCATTTTACGGAGAGCCAGTTCCATCGACTGAATTCCCGGAGCTTCTTTAAGTAATTCATCCCCGATTTTTTTACAAAGTGATTCTATGAGGAGATGGGAAGGTCCTGACATGACTTTCAGAACAATATCTTCTATGAGGCTATAGTCGAGAGTCAGGGACAGGTCGTCATTTCTGCCCGCTCCGGTGAAATCACCGTGTATGATAACATCCAGTTCAAACCGGTTGCCCTTCTCTCTCTCTTCGTCATGCACTCCGTGTTTACCGTACAGTTCAATTGATTTGAGAGTCAGAGTATTCACGGCAGTCAGAGAGTGGCAACCTCGATTTTTTGCTCCAGTTCATTGAGGATCCGCTTGTACTTCGGACTGGTGGTCAGCCGCTCCTCGATAGTGGATATGGCATGTATGACAGTGGAATGATCTCTGCCCCCGAAGTGGAGGCCAATGGTTTTCAGGCTCGATTTTGTAAACTTTTTGGTCAGAAACATGGCTATTTGCCTGGCTTCCACAATCTCCTGCTTCCGTGTTTTCTCCCGGACTTTGTTGGGATCGATCCCGAAATATTCACATACGTAGTTTTGAATCGATTCAATTGAAATCTGTGCATTGGAATTCCTGACCATGTCTTTCAGGACACCTTTGGCCATCATAAGATCGATCTCGTCAATATGTTTGAGGGAAGCTGTTGCCAGAAGTTTAATAATCGCCCCTTCGAGATCCCGTATGTTTGATTTAAAATTATGTGCAATGAACTCTATAATCTGAGGATCGAGCTGAATGCCGTTATCGTTGGCTTTACGTTCCAGAATAGCATATCTCGTTTCATATTCGGGAATCTGAAGATCGGCACTCAGCCCCCAGCTGAATCTTGAGATTAACCGTTCTTCAATGTCCGGAACATCCTTGGGTGCACGGTCACTGCTCAGTATGATCTGTTTGCCATCCTGGTGAAGGGCATTGAAAATGTGAAAAAATTCTTCCTGTGTTTTCTCCTTGCCGCTGAAAAACTGGATATCATCTACTGCAAGGACATCAATATTCCGGTAGAACATTGAAAACTCACTGGCCCGGTTATTCCGGATCGCCTGGACAAATTCGTTGGTAAAGGTCTCTGAAGACAGGTAGACCACGGAAAGCTCGTTGCCGTATTCCTGTTTGATCTTATTGCCGATGCTCTGGACGAGGTGTGTTTTGCCCAGCCCGGTGGTTCCATAGATAAAAAACGGATTAAAGGAATTTTTACCGGGATTCTCCGCAATGGCCATGGCTGCAGAGCGGGCAAGCCTGTTACAGTCCCCCTCAATAAATCTCTCAAATACATAACTGTTGTTAAGATTTGAATCTATCTTTGTTTTCCGGATGCCGGGAATAATAAAGGGATTCTCAATTCTTCCCGGATTGTAATCACTGTAGACGTTCATCTCCTGCGGCGCGTTGGGCGGCATGGGCCGCTGGGGAAGACGTACCGACCGGTTATCTTCCAGGTTGTCGGATTTTTCAACCAGTATCGAATATTCCAGTTTGCCCTCATTCCCCAGTACTTTTGCAATCGTGGAGCGCAACATTTTATAGTAGTGTTCCTCAAGCCATTCATACCAAAATTGACTGGGAACCTGGATTGTCAGGGTGTCGTTTTCGAGCTTTACAGGCTTGATCGGTTCGAACCAGGATTTGTACTTTTGATAGCTAATATTGTCCTGGACAATCTTCAGGCACTCTTCCCAGGCAGTTTCAGCACGTGACGTTTTCAACGGATAGATGTCCCCCAATACTTTTTAATTTCTTATCAGTTATCCACAGATAAGTTCCTGTTCCCCATGTTTCGCTGGCAAGAAAATGATAATTTATACTCCAGATGTCAAACCGATGTTGAGCTGGAATTAAAAAGTTATCCACAATACACTAAACATTATAAATTATTGCGCTGCAATAAATTAACCTTTATACATATATGTTGGTCTTTTGGGGTTGACAGTGCATTACATTACCGTAACAGTGATTTTTTACCGCTATCTTCGGGGGGAAACAAGTTTAAAAAATTTTTAAACAAGTTATCCACAATTTATTACATATAGATTCCGTGCAGTGCAGACACCCTTTTTGTAAAATCGACAGGCGGAAAACGTCAAAGTGAAAAGAGGAGCCTTCAGAAGAATAACCATAATCAGGAACGGGGTGCCGGACGGAAACGGATTGCCGCATCAGCCCGGCGGGTGGGAATGACCGGCTTTGATAAAGCGATCCCTGTTGTCATAATCTTTATAAATTGCCACTGTACTGAAATGACCGTCAAGGAACTGCACGATGTTCTGCGTTATTTTGTCATTGCATTCCAGATACAACATGCCGGAAGAAGTCAGGTGAGTCCGGGCGAAATCCCCGATTGATTTGTACAACTCCACAGGATTCTCGTGAAACAGGGCTTCCGGCGGCTCAAAATCCAGAACCTCTTTGTCCATGGATTGTTTCTCGGACGGATAAATGTACGGGGGATTCGCTGTAATCAGATCAAAGCGTGTATTCCTGAATTGAGAGGCGGATTCAAGAGCGAGGAGATCCATTTTCAGCAATTCCACCTGTACATTGTTAGCCTGCATATTTTTTCCGGCCAGCTTCAGCGCTTTTTCAGAATAATCGATCCCGGTACAGGACCAACCGGGCCGGGCTTTTTTGATCGCGGCGGGTATGCAGCCTGACCCCGTCCCGATATCCAGCAGGGACAGATCCGAAACGGGTTGTCCTGCGTGATTTTCAAGAATGAGTTCCACAAGCTGTTCAGTTTCTGTCCTGGGAATCAGGACGTCCGGGGATACGTCTATTCTGCAGTCCATGAAATCGGTATAGCCGATGATGTATTGCAGGGGCTCATGTTTCCCCCTTCGGTTAACCATCGGGCGAAGCCGGTCCAGTTCGGTCGGGGTCAGCGGCCGGTCGTATTTCAGGTACAGATCCAGGCGTTTTATTTCAAGGACTTCGGCAAGCAGCCATTCAATGCTGAGGCGGGGATTGGCAACTGATTTTTTTTCAAAATAGCTCGTAGCCCATTCGAGCATGGACAGGACTGTCCAGACCTTCTCTCTGTGTGATGGCATTCGGTTATTGGGTTGGACTCAGGAATCTTCTTCTTTTTCTTCAGGCTTCTCTATTTCTTCCTGAAGGGATAAACCGAATCGTTTGGAATAGTCCATAATGAAATCCACAACATCGGACTCTATGCTTTTCTCCTCAGAAAGGGAGCTTCCCCTGAAGCCCATCCGGCCTCCGGCTTTTTTAAGTTCGATTCGATTTTTTTTATCAGTACATTCTATAACGCACACAAGCGTAACAGTTGCATTGATCTGTTTTTCGTACTGTTCGTACAGAGCTACAAAAATCTCATCGACATTCTTCGGCGAGTCGTATTTATAGAGATATTTTGGTTCCAGACTTTCAAACAATTTTGGTGCCATCCTACGGAGCGTATCATTGGGCCCGTATACAAAGTACCTGGTTATTGTACTCATAAAAAAGTTCAACGATTTATTACATGGGGTTGACCAATAAGAATCAGCCAATAATCTGCAGGAATAAAAAGCTAAATCAAACAAGAAGCAAATGAGGGTTGAATGCAGACCCTCTGGACAATGAACAAGTTTGCGGTTATTTTTCCGCAATGCAACGAAGCCGGCATTTTATACGTTTCTGAAGTGCATTTTTTACTAAATAATACGAACCCGAAACCATGCGTCAAATAGCTATCATGATTACAGTTCTGTTTGTAATCGACGGGATTTCTCCGGCAGAACTTTACGGTCAGATCGAAGAACCTGATCTTCGCGGCATAGATGAGCCGAAAACAGCATTTGACGACAACGTGAGAAACGGGATCAGCCTGAATGTGATTATAAATAACTATGGATTCGGGGCGGGTGTCGAGTTTAAACGGGTTTTTGCGCCGAATTTTGAAGGCACATTGACACTGAGGGCGGCCGGCCTGCGTGATGTCAGCGAGCAGACGTTTACCGATTTCTTTTTCGGTCAGCAGATCATCCCGAACAAGTACAAGCGCGGATTTTCATTTCCCATGACAGTGGGGGTGCGGCAGCGGCTTTTTGCCCGCCAGGTTGACGACAACTACAGGTTTTACATAAGCGGGGATATCGGTCCAGTACTGGCTTATACGTACCCTTATTTTGACGATATTTATGATTACGGATACCGGCTTAATTTTCCCAACTACAATGTGATGCAGCCGGTGAATGACATTTTTACCGGACTGGGAGACGGAACGTGGCATCTCGGCCTGGCGGGGGAATTAAGGCTGAGTATGGATATAGTTGAAAACTTTGCCCGCCTGTCGTCTATACAGTTCGGCTACATGTTCTATTATTTTGATGAAGGCCTTCAGCTCATGCAGCCGAACCAGCCGATTCCGTTGGACAATCCGGAACAGGGAGAGTTTCCCTATGAACATACAAATGAGGCAGATCCAATCGGTTCCCTCGTGATGCAGCCGTTTTTTGATGACCAAAGATTTTTCGGCACGCCCCAGATCAGCTTTATATTCGGCAGAATGTGGTAGGAAAGGGGGGCAGGGGGGACAGATTTACCCGCTTAACTTTGCATATTTATGTCGGAGAGTGCGCATGCCGTTTCAGGGTTTTTTTATAACTAACCAATGAGAACATGAGTTTTATTGACCAGATCAGTGGAAGGCAGATTATAGATTCCCGTGGAAACCCGACGGTGGAGGTGGATGTCATTCTCAGCGATGGGGTGATGGGCAGGGCGTCGGTGCCGTCCGGAGCTTCTACGGGCGAACATGAAGCCGTGGAACTGAGGGACGGCGATGATAAATTGTACCTCGGTAAGTCGGTCATGAATGCGGTAAATAATATAAATACAGTGATTGCGCAAGAGCTGAAGGGGTTTCCTGCATTAATGCAGACGGATCTTGACGACATGCTGATAGATCTTGATGGTACGCCCAACAAAGGCAATCTGGGTGCCAATGCCATACTGGGCGTATCACTTGCCACAGCCAAAGCTGCGGCAAATTCCATTGGTTTGCCTTTATGGCGGTATATCGGTGGTGTAAACGCCAAATTGATGCCTGTACCGATGATGAATATCATCAACGGCGGTTCACATGCAGATAATAATGTGGATATCCAGGAATTCATGATCATGCCCTCCGGCGCAAAAAACTTTTCAGAAGCAGTGAGAATAGGAGCCGAAATCTTTCACAATCTGAAGAAGGTTCTCTCGGACAAGGGCTACAGTACTGCTGTAGGAGATGAAGGTGGATTCGCTCCGGATCTCAGCTCAAATGAGGAAGCGGTCGAAGTAATACTGAAGGCAGTGGAGAGGGCGGGCTACCGGCCGGAGGAGGATATCCTTATTGCACTGGATCCTGCAAGTTCTGAATTTTACAATGCCGGTGAAAAAATTTATGAGTTCCGCTGGAGCGACGGAAGCAGGCGGGATGCGGATGCCATGGTTGAATTCTGGGCTGAATGGGTTGAAAAATATCCTGTCATATCCATTGAAGATGGAATGCAGGAAGATGACTGGGAAGGCTGGAAACGGATGACAGAGGCCGTTGGCGATAAAGTGCAGCTGGTGGGTGATGATCTTTTTGTTACGAATACCAACCGGCTGGCAAAGGGTATCAAAGAAGGTATAGCCAATTCCATCCTGATAAAGGTAAACCAGATAGGTACCCTCACTGAAACTCTGGATGCCATAGAAATGGCTCATAAAAATGATTATACGGCTGTTATATCTCACAGATCCGGTGAGACTGAGGATACAACGATTGCAGACCTGGCCGTTGCAACGAATGCCGGCCAGATCAAAACGGGATCCATGAGCCGGACCGACAGGATCGCCAAGTACAATCAGTTGCTGCGCATTGAAGAGGAGCTGGGTGAAAATGCACTGTATCCCGGGAAAGACGCTTTCGGGATGTAGTAAACGCCGGGGGCGTGAGAAGGTCCGAAGGGTCTCTTTCTCTGTTGCCGTTTGAGGGATTGATAAGTACCATGCTTTATGCGTATCAAACGCCTGTTATTACAAAATTTCAGGAACCATTCGGAAACATCTGTCGACTGTGCTCCTCACGTGAACGTCATCACCGGTCCCAATGGTGCGGGCAAGACCAATTTGATTGATGCGATTCATTACCTGTGTATGACAAGAAGTTTTGTATCGGGCAGTGATCAGTATGTCGTTTCTGAAGGTGAGAAATCTTTTCTGATAGAAGGCGGGTTCGAGGGAGAGATACGCTCCCGGTTTAATGTTCGCTGTCTGTACTCCCGGGGTGAGGGTAAAAAGATATTTGTAAATGAAAGTCCGCTTGACCGGCTCTCGGATCTGATCGGCATG
>JBBDRV010000074.1:0-8670 GCA_040905285.1 Balneolaceae bacterium
CCGTTACTGTTGAGGCCCGTTTTACTCATATGCGCTAACATTGTACAGTAAAACGAGCCTTTTTATTTTTTGTCCCGGCAAATCTGTCTCTCCTTGTCACTGCCAGAACTACTCCATTGCTACCCCAGACAAACACCATTTGTATTCCTATTTTCTGCGTAACGTTACATGGTCCCCGTCGATCTCGTAGTCAAACCCGATCACAAACTGAATCGACTTCAACACCTCTTCAAGGCTGGCATCCATGTGTTCCCCTTCCAGGAGGTATGACTTAAGCTCCTCATCCTCGACTTCAATACTCACTCCATACCATCTCTCGAGAAGTTCCACAACCTGTCCAAAGGTTTGATTCCGGAAAATCAGGATTCGATCCTTCCAGGCGATCATATCACTGATATCGCCCTCCCCCTTCTCCAGAACGCCACCGGAAGACTGGTACTTCAACCATTGATTTTTCTCGAGTTCAACCCCCTTTTTCAAGTCATTTTCCTGAAAACCGATCTCTGCTCCGGTCACAGCTACCTTGCCACCTTTCACAGCAATATGAAATTCACCCTGATCTTTAAATGCCCGGATATTAAACGAAGTACCGAGTACTTTCGTGGTCGTATTTCCGGCATGAACTACAAAAGGCCTGGATTCGTCACGCTTGATATCAAAAAAAGCTTCTCCTTCCAGATATACCTCCCGAACATCATCTGCAAAGGAGTCGGGATAATGCAGCGTACTCCCCCCGTTGACGGTAATACGCGTCCCGTCGCTAAACTGCAATGAAACAATTTCACCGTAGGAGACAGCGCTCGTTTTAATTACGGGTTCCGCCCGGGCAACCTCTTCTGTCTGTGTCTCTGTTGAAAAGGGCTCCAACCAGTAAAACCCGGAAACCCCGGCAAGCAGGAAAACAAGAAACAGTGCAGCAACTTTCAGATAGGCCTCTGTATTTCTTTTCGATGAGATTTGTCGTTGTCTTGAGGCAATCGTGGATTGCGCTAACAAAGTAACTCCATCATCAGGTGATTGACTGGATCGGATTCGTTGAAAGACCTTGTATTTGATCTCATCTCTGTCCGGGACCTCATAAGATTTCGTCTTGTACAAATCTCTGGCCACCTGCTCGAGAAGTCGCACATTTGCTTCCTTCAGATCGAGCCATCTTCTGATATCCTTCTCTTCCCTCCGGGTACAGATGCCCAGGATATAATTAACCAGTAGTTGTCTTTCCTTGTAATCGCTCATGCTCTGAATCTATGTGATAGCCTCACCTATTATAATCCATGGAATTGGCCGCTACCCTTACATAAAATTTCAGAAAAACCGTTCGAGGTGAGATTGCCCTTCCGAGTACCGGTTATATTTGCCAAAAGCACTATTTGGAAAACTCACTTAACTCATCTCTGAGAAGCTGTAATGCTCTTCGCATATTCGTCTCAACCGTCTTGATTGAGATATCCATCGTCTGTGCAATTTCAGAATAAGTCAACCCGTCTTCCCGACTCAACTTCCACGTCTCAAGCACTCGGTTCGGCAGCTTCGAAAGCGCTTTCACATAGGCATTTTCAAATCCTCGAAAAGCGTACTGATTATCAGACTGCTCCACTGACTCATGGTTTGTCAATTGAACCAGATTCTCTTCAAGCCACGTGTTGTAACGTTTTCTTTTCTGAAGCTTTTTCAAAGCGTGATTGCGAGCAAGCTTCAACAGATAACTTTTGAAAGCCGGATGATCAAAATTGATTCGGTCCCGTTTTTCCCAAACTTTGACAAACACTCCCTGAACCAGATCGTTAAGCTCCGCCTTGCTGGAAGCGTATGTGTAGAGAAAGGCTGTTACGTCATCAACGTAGAATTCAAACAAGCATTCGAATCTCTCTTCTGTCATTAACGAGTCGCTCTCTTTGCTCATAAAAACTCCATAGTTACCATCAGGTACTTCTTTGATTTATCTCAAAAGCATCCTCTTTATCGATTGTACAAGAATGTTAATGGAACATATATAGTAACACAGTCTTGAATATGCAAACATCACCCCAAAGACTTCCAACTGCTGAAAAACCCCGGGTGATTCAGCCTAACTACTGACAACCCCGAAACAGTCTAATCCAATTCAGAGACCAAACCGAATGCTCACCCCCATTTTTTGTTCTTGCATATCAATTAGTTAAAACAATCAATAAAGGAGAAAAAGTCTACAGGACTGCGCCACACTTGTTCCAGGTGAAGAGCTGGTTGTTGTTGGTTATGGTTTATAAATTAAAGGACTTTCTCTAATCACTATTAAAAATCCAAAAAGTCTGGAATTTGATAATAGGAAATGTAGAAGGGCAGATATTGTCATAATTTACCCTTGAGAAGGTCACATTCTCACTCTGCACAAGACTTATCAAATCAATACGATATTAATGTCAATTTATAATTAATGAAAACCATTATATGAAAACAAAAAAAGTCTGGGCAAACTTATCGGTAAAAGATGTCCAAAGAACCCATGAGTTTTACAAAGTATTGGGGTTCAGACCTAATGGAGAATTTCCTAATGAATATGAATTGGCCAGCTTTTTGGTCGGTGAGGACGATTTCGTGGTCCATTTCTTTTCGAGGGATAGTGTTCAGTTTAAGACATCAATTGGAGGTGAAATAGCCGATTTGAGCCAGGGTAATGAGGTGATGTTCACCCTTTCGGCAGACAGCAAGGAAGAAATAGATCAATGGGCCGAAACAGTCAAAAAAGCCGGTGGTTCTATTTTCAGTAAGCCACAGAAAATATTTCAGGAGGGCTGGTACGGATGTGGTTTTGCCGACCCGGACGGCCATAAATGGAATGTTTTTTACAACGGCAAAAAGTAGACTTAAAAGAACCACTTTTTATAAAGAGCTTAACTTTCTTTTCCTGATAAACTCCTCGAACAGACAGTTAAGCGAACCGGTCGTCCCAAGAGTGAACTTGTCCTCTTCGGGCACCTACCCAGCCAATTAAGGAAAGGTAGATCTACTATGTATACCGCAATCTCAGTCATTCAAGTTGTACTGGCAGCTGTATCAAAGCCACGCAAACCAGCGGCGTTCGTCACGTTGATATGACTGATTGAGACTGATTGAGACTGATTGCACTTACCATTAATCCGCCTCTGCCTGCCGGGGCTGGAACGGCTCGCGGTAATGCCAGAGAAGTTCCAGACGTGACGCCTTACCGGTTTTCCCTACCTTGTTGCGCGTTCTCATCTCAAGAGTATTGACAGAAGCCGGTTGCAGTTTCCAGGTAAACTCCGATGGCGCCGCCTGCCACCCCTGATCATCGATGTTGATTTCAAAGGTGTCAAAGTTCGGTGTGTTGGTCACCAACTGAATATCGACTTCACCTGTCGTACCCGATGTATCATTGTATACCGCTTGATACTGGACACGATTCAATGTGGGATAGAGGTCAGCAGCGCGATCTGTATGCAGAGAATACTGCAGCTTGCGCGGAGTCGCCTCGTCATACCAGTTGATGTATCCATTCCATGGCCAGTGAATATTCAATCCCTGATTCACCGGCCGTGGTGTCGGCCTGGAAAGAAAGTCCGAACGTGGAATCAGCCGCAGAAAGCCAGCCAGCTTGTGTAACGGTGGTGGCTGATTTGGATTGTTGATATGTGGTGTGAATGTGGAAAAGTTCAGAGGCTGAGGAAACAATTCTCTGCCTTTTGCCCCCCAGGAGGTCCATGGTTCAGGACTCGTCCAGTCGATCGGATTGGATGACGAAAGGCCCAACTCTTTCAGAAAGTAATGATGTTGATCAAGTGCATGGACAGGCATTCCTGTTTCCGTTTGAAACTGATAAGAGTCGAAAACACTTTCCGGATCCAGCATCACCCATTTTTCAAGCTCATCTACGTAAACTTCAATTGTTTCATGGGCAAACATATTGACATGTCTGGCATTGTACCCCATACTTTGCAGGGCCTGCATAAACACAATGGAAAATTGAATACACATGCCCCCGGCCCCGAGCCGTTCGTTACGGTCCAGAATTTCATGTGCATTCCACTCCGGGTATTCTGTATCCGGCAGCTCATGATACCAAAGGCCTGAAACAAAATGTCGCAGGCGGTTCATTTTACTGAAATCCCCGCCACGGGTTTCCCCATAAAGAACGCCGGATTCAGTCATTCCTTCCGTACCGGCTCCATTACCCGAAGAATCGCCACCCTGACTTTGCCAGTCGGAACCGACAGCATCCACAAAGAGTGTGTCCAGTTCCAGCCTTTCACTGAGTTCGTGCAATCCGGGATGTTCAGCATCTTCGTATGTAATTCTGTAGGAAGAGTAACGGTGGTCTACATTTTCTGCTCCCCTGACATAATAGGTGTCCTCGGGAACTATCGAAGGGCGAAGCCGGCTGCGAACAGTAACCGCATTGACCACGGGTGTTTGAAGGGGATTTTCACTTTTCAGAACTGCCTGCCACTGAAAATATCGTTTTCCTTCCGGATCCGGTTCAAAAGTTGTATCCTCCCCGGAACCAAGTGTTTTCCACTTGCCCCAGGCTTCGTCCAGCATGTCCGGTGTATCAGCCATTCGATACTGCCATTCAATCTCTGTTTCTTCATGAACACTGGCATCCACAGTCACTTCCAGACGCTCAATCTGAGTCTTGGGAAGGATTTCTGATGGATCATCCGGATCTTGCCACAGGTCAATCGCAGAAGAAGCAAATCTTCCTTCCGGTTTGTAGCGTTCCAGATGTAGGCGGATCGTGTATTCCCCTGTTATCGAATTGTCAGGTCCCAGCTTCCCATCATGCCAGGTTTCGCCACCATCGATTGATTTAGCGGATGTTGCACCGACTTCAATAATTTCCAGCCCGGGCAGGTCCCCTTCACTTGCCGGACGAATCTGATCCGCACTGATCAATGCGGTACTTCCATTAAAGGTGAATTTTCCCCCACCACCTTCATATTCATCTTCTCTGGCAAATAACAGTTCGTAACCCTCTCCTTCCGGAGCATCACTGCCGATGATGACTTCATTGAGACCTTCTTTCAAAAGTTGTGTCGGAATTTCTACCCAGCGCCAGTTCGGTTCATGCCAGGAGGGTGTGGTGCCCGGAAGGCGTGTCCCATTCACCACCAGATGATAAGGTGCCGCCTCTCCTGAACCGGCTTTCATCATATAAAAAACGATATGAGCCTTTTTTGCCCGGATATCCTCCAGATAGAACTGCTTTCGTGCAAGCACATCTTCATGGACAGGTTCCAAAAAGGTGCCTTTCAGACTCCAGCCGGCCCCCGGTGCATCATTTTCATAAAGTACATGATTATTCAGCCGCACCGCATGCCCGGTCGCGGTTTTCATAACATCCCTGGCAAACCCCGTCTGATAAACTTCCAGCGCATTCATTTCGTACTCAACTACCGAAGGCTCGTTAGAAGTCGCAGATTGTGCTTTTAAAACAGACGTACCCTGTAACACAAAGCAAAGCAGCAGTGCCAGCCTTCTTAAAAACTTCCCTGAGTATAACCCATTTTTATAGTCCATTTGAAACCGTTTTTTGTAGTTCAATAGATATCGTCTCATCCTTCCACTCTCGTCATTTACTGTTTAATGTAGCTGATCAGGAGATTCATGTTTTTCATGTATTCGGATGTGGATATATATTGTTGATTGGAAGGATCAACAATACCTGCCGCTGTTCTCTCTTCACTGTGCAAAGCTGTATTGGAAGGTACGCCCGTATCAGAGACCGTATGGGAATCACTGATCCATTCATGTTGAGTCAGCCATCGCCCCTCCTCATCCTGGGCATCCAGAATCTTTCGCACCTCGGCTTCCTGAGGAACTGTTGATGCATCTTCCTCTTCAACAATATAGAAGCTCAGAGGATTTCGTTCCCCCTGAAATTCCTTTTCCTGAAAAGGTGAATTTTGAACAACTTCTTCACGAGGTATCGAGCTCATCCGTTCATACTCATCTCTGAGCCGGCTGATATCCAGATGTGTGTTGTACCCAAACCCATAAGCTATTTCATCACTGTAGTCAATCCAGTATTCCCCGTCGGTCACTCCCGTTCCGGTTCGGTGGGAATACAAGGGTTTGTCGGTTCCAATTTCCATAAAATAGGCATGAGTGCGTCTGTCTCTGTCCCTGGCATCTTCCGGAAGAGTAACTTTTTCCAGCCAGTCAATTGCATCCGGTAAACGAGAAAGGTATCTCCTGTCACCGGTATATCTGTAAAACCGAAGCATCATCAAAACATGCTCATAAGTGGTACCGGTCGAAATTGCAGGTGGTTCATAGCTTCGGGCGTGAGCCGGTTTCAAATTCCTGTCGTACTGCTGGGCCCAGCCGGGTTGTGGATCTCCCTGTTGAGTCAACAGATAGAAGTTCATTCCCCGACGAATTGGATCCAACAGCCTCTCCTGCCCCAGAGCCTGATAGCACCGGATGAGAAAATCAATAGCACCCGAGATTACATTATCATTGAACGTGTAGAATGATGTATAGTCGGATTTTCCATCCTTCGAAAACTCATACATAAGCGGGTACCTCTGTGGCCATCCCCCGAGCGAGTACTGGCTTTTCAGAATGAAGTCGATCGCTTTTTCCAGAGCAGGTTTGTAGGCTGAATCCAGTTTTTGCAAGTAGATCCTCAGCAGGAATCGTGCAGCACCTGTCGTGACATCATCATCAAGTGTGGCATTGCCGTAATAATGATAATATTCTTCAAAACCCCAGGCATTCCTTCCGATCGTCTGATGCCACCTCTTCAACGACCTGTCTCCGGCAAAATCGACAATGTAGTGCCAGCCTCCGGAAGGTTGCTGACCCCAGATCAATGCCTGCGCCACCTTTTCAGCTGCATGATAGTAGTACTCCTCGCCCGTCGCTTCATAGGCATCAAGAAATACCTGCCCCATTTCCGGTGTTGAGCCCTGCGTCCATATCTGCGTATCAAAAGCCTCAAGTTCTCCCCAGCGCCTGGAGAAGTCGGGGAGGTAGAGTCGGAGGTATCCTCCATTGGTACTGACTTCCTCGACCATAAATCGGGACGCTTTCAGCATCGCCTGTTCTACCTCATTTGTCGGCTCCCCTGTTTGAGCCCCGGAGTTCAGGGGCATCAGAAGGATCAACAGGAAACATACCGTAGCGAAATACATGCTTTGCATAGTTGTCATTTGTCATCAAGGTTTTTTATCCCACCATTATAATTTATAATTGAAAACCAAACACATGAATTTCATACCCCTGATTACTCAGTTTTAATGCATACAATCTGTTATCATCAACATGTGCTAAGCGAAGATCGTCCTGAAGGTCAAAACTTCCAACAGGATTAGCCTCTCTGTCAAGAATCAAATATTCCGGTGAGTCAAAAGTTTGCAGCCAGATATTTTCATTTCTGTCAATAAACATGTCACTTATTACCGGCTTTGATTCTGGAATGTGTCCACGTCCCAAAAACCGGAATTGATCTCCCAGTCTATCCAGTGCAGCGTTTCTTTCTTCATTGCTTACAGGTTGATTTGGAATGGAGACCGTTAATGAATCGACGAATTCCATCCTGGCATTGTACTTGGCCAGTTCAAACTGATCATTCCAAACCAAATAGAGATCACCGTTATGACTTGCAGCTAAAACGGTAGTTCTGCCAAAAGGAATTCGTTGCATGAACCCATTGTCCAGAACCAAATTACCCCTCTCTTTAAACATGAGTACGTTTTGCTCAGTCAAACCGCTTTCCAGGTTTGCTGTAGCAAGTTCATGTTCAAACCAATAGGTTCCTGGTTTCGGGTTTTGCGGGGGACTTTGTCGCAAGATCAGATTCCCGTCAGCATCCACACTTTCAATTCCATAACGATTACCTTCAATCATGAAAACCTGTTCCGGCTCCCAGCTGTTATTCATCTCAACAAATATGGTATTTCTTGCCTGTCTTACATCATAAACAATAAGCCGATCCTGTTGATCGATATATATTTGTAACAAACTCTGAAACTCGCCCGGCCCTGACCCTTCCCGTCCAATACTTTCTATATAACTGCCATCCTGATCAAAAAGATGTATACTCAATGCCTGTTGATCAGCCAGGTACGTTCTTCCCTTAGAGTCACTTTTAACACCAGAAATCTGTAAAAAGTAAACATCTTCAGAGTCAGTAATAGTGAATAGATGGTCGAGTTCAATGGCCGGAATCTCGGAGGTATGAATTTCAGCAAAATGTTGAGAATCCTGGCTGCATGAAACTGTAATCAGGAAAAGTAAAATTGTAATGATACATCGCCTTGAAAAATCCATAGTATTGGTACGCTTGTCAGATGTCATTACATCATAATTACGCGGTCAATTTCCTGATCGCTAACATTTAGTCATGCAGGTTTGTCTGATGTGCAAGCTCAGGCTTGTATCGATAGACCAAATGGGTGACGTCCCAAACAACACCGGTCATAGCATTCTGATCGACTGTGATGTCTCCAATACAGGTTGGAAGATCCTGATGTACAGATTTATAACAGAGAGAGTTAATAAGCAAATATGATAAATATTTACGACTCTATATGTTCTAACTCCAGCTACTTTGATCAGTTAAAGTTTAGTAGATCGTCTGATTAAATAGTGCAATTATCGAACTGTGCAATTTTTAACCAATTATTAAATACTCAATTTATAATTGGAGTGTAACTGGTATCCGGA
>JBBDRV010000075.1:0-8590 GCA_040905285.1 Balneolaceae bacterium
GAGGATGGTTCGGATGAAGAGGATGGTTCGGATGAAGAGGATGGTTCGGATGAAGGCAGGGATGAGGGAGAGAGGACCGGCGATCCCGATGGCGGTTCAGGCAATGCGGCGGCCGGAGAACCGGATGAACCCGACCCCGGCGATGACGTTTCCTCCGGATCGGGGATTGACAGTGTCGAGCCCGACAGGCTGCGGGCGGGCCGCTCTGTGGATGTGACAATCCGCGGATCAGGTTTTTCCAGCGGTGTGGGAATCCGTTTTACCAATGGTAACGGGCCGGCACCGGAAGCATCACGAATCAGGATATCCGGTGACGGTACAATGACCGCCACCGTTACAGCCCGGAGTGGAGGTCCTCCCCGGGACCGTTCGTGGGATCTGGTCATCAGCTATCCGGACGGTTCAACCGCAGTTCTCGAGGATGGATTCACGGTTTTCAGAGGAAATTAAGCCGGACTCCAGGCAAACCCTGTCCGTAGTGCCAGAACATTGAGTGCCGGCTGTAAATAAAAAAATCCTGAAGCGATTGAGAATAGCATCAAAAGAATGCATTTTCCCACTGAAGCTGTAAATTCGGGAGGAAGCGGTTGTTAAGATCGCCGCCTGAAAATATTCGGGGGAAAAATGAAAAAACAGGATGATTCCTGCCGTTGTCCATGGGTGGATCTCACCAAAAAGGATTATGTCGATTATCATGACACAGAATGGGGAGTTCCTGTCTGTGACGACCGGCTGTTATTCGAATTCCTTATTCTGGAAGGTGCCCAGGCTGGTTTGAGCTGGTATACCGTGTTGAGAAAACGGGATAATTATCGAATCGCCTTTGATGGTTTCAACCCGGAAAAAGTGGCCCGGTATGACAGGCAAAAGGTTGAGTCGCTTTTGGGCAATCCCGGAATTATCCGCAATCGTCTGAAAATAGCTGCTGCAATTAACAATGCCCGAAAGTTTCTTGAAGTTCAGGAGACGTACGGCAGTTTCTCTGACTATATGTGGGGTTTTGTGGATGGAGAGCCGATCGTACATGAATTCACGACAATGGGCGACTATCCCGCCACGAGTCCGGAGTCAGATGCAATGAGCCGGGATCTGCGGCAAAAAGGGTTCAAATTTATCGGTTCCACCATTTGCTATGCACATATGCAGGCAACGGGAATGGTGAACGATCATGCCATGGATTGCTTTCGCAGACAGGAGGTCATATCCGGCTATAAAGAAAGATAGCAGAATCTCGTACCTGATATGCGTGATAAATTCCCTGAGCAAGGCATTGGCTCAGCCCCGGCAGATTCCAGGCAAAACAGGATCTTCCTCTTTTACATGGATGAGCCGGGAAAGTACGGGGGGTATAAACTGGAAAGAACGGGTGAGTATCAAACCGGAGCCTTTTCTTGGGATTCCATGTATTTAAAATCCGGATCCCCGAATTTTTTCAGTGTAAGATAATGAGAGGCAACAGCTTCAAAAAAGGTCTCGTGCTGGTTATAGGGAATGCCGTATTCGCCGGCGGTTTTTTCGACAATATGGCTGATGGCCGGATAGTGAATACTGCATATTTTTGGAAAAAGATGGTGTTCAATCTGAAAGTTGAGACCGCCGACAAACCAGCACAGTGGTTTGTTTTTACGTGCAAAATTATTGGTGGTCACCATTTCGTGGATCGCCCAGTGCTCGTCAATCATGTTTTCCTCGTCCGGAACAGGATGATCCGTTTCCTCGACCACGTGTGCAAGCTGAAAGATGATACCCAGGATAAGTCCGGCGGTAAGATGAAGTGTGACAAAACCTATCAGCAGGTGAATCCAGGTAATATCGAGCAGCAGCATCGGCAGGACAAGCATGTAGGTATAGTAGATCCCCTTGGTAACGAAAAGGATAACCCACTCACTGAGAGGGTGTCTTTTATTGTCGTACGGCCCTATGTTGGGTTTGAGGAAATTTTTGTAATCCTTGATAAACACCCAGAAAAAGGTTGCAAGGCTATAGGCAAAAAAAGCAAGGATGTGCTGAAAACGATGGATCGGTTTATACTCCGAATGCGGTGACAGGCGAATAAACTCCGCCACTTCAAGATCCTCATCATGCCCGTGGATATTGGTATAGGTATGATGGATAACATTGTGGGTTATTTTCCAGATGTAGCCATTGGCACCCAGAAGGTCGAAAGAGAAACCAAGTACACGGTTTATCCTGCGGCTGGAGGAATAGGCGCCGTGCAGGGCGTCATGGGATACTGAAAACCCGATTCCGGCCATGCCGATGCCCATCAGAAAGGTAAGAAGCCACATCATCCCGAGGGATAGCTCTCCCGTCATGATCAGGGCATAGGAACCAAAATAAAGGGTAAGCAGGAGGATGGTTTTCAGAACCATCTGAAAATTGGCGTGCCGGGACAACTGATTTTCTTCAAAATAGTCATCGACACGTTTTTTGACTGTTCTGCTGAATGCCCGGCTGGTACGGTTATTAAACGTTACTTTTTCTACTGTGCTCATAGCCTCCAATATTTTGTCAAAATATAAACAGAATAAACGGGCTCTCAATCTATTTGTTGCAATTTTCATGAGAGTCATTGAGCCACAACTTTATCCGGGTCGGCCCTTGGCAAGATGGTTTCAAATGTATTTTTGACCCTGAGGGTCCAGCCATATCCCGTCAAATTTTTTAATGATGAAAAGAAAGCCCGGGAGTGGATCGAAAAAACGATGTGACAGCTGTTCCCGTTCTTTCAGTTCATTCAGCGGGCGTAAAATTTTCTATCCGGTTTTCCACAGGAGGCAAGCTTCTCAGATACTCGTAAATGGCTTCCAGATCCCCCTGTTCCATATCCGCATACATCAGCCAGGGCATGATCGTCTGGAATTGTCCCGGCTCTACCTTTAGCGGAACATAAGAATTGCCGGCATACGCTTTAAACCGTTGGACAAACTGCTCTTTCGTCCAGTTGCCAATTCCTGTTTCATGTGGAGTGATATTGGCTGAACGCACGGTCGATCCGTCAGGCAGGTGATACTCATTCCCGCCGCCAAAGGGTTCACCCACAAACTTTCCACGTTCCATACGGGTGTGGCAGTCCGTACAGGCAGCGGCGGTAACCATATACTTTCCATAGTTTACCACATCATCTCTGGAAGGTTTCGATTGCAGATCCGCTCTTACCGGCATGGTGTTGATCAGAATATTGACAGGAAAATCAGGTTGTGAAGGCGGCAGACGGTTGTCGACAGGTTCAAGGGTCCTTATATAGGCGATAACAGCATGAATGTCCTCTTCAGCCAGTTTGGAGTAATGGGGATAGGGCATCACGGGAAACAGGGCCGTACCATCTCGGGAAATACCGGATGTGATGGCCCGGAATATTTCGCCGTCAGTCCACGAGCCCAGGGAAGCCGGAGTCAGATTCCGGGATACAAAGCGGCCTGGAAAGCCCATATTCTGGTCAAATACTTCGCCTCCGCCACCTTCCGTACCCGGCGACGGCGGTCCGGCGAACAGGCTGAAATCACGGACAGCGTGGCAATCCATGCAGAGCATTACATGGTTTGCCAGATAACGGCCATGCTCCACTTTTTCATCGGTAATGTCCACCTGGAGGTCCGGCGGCGAATCTGCGGCCGGCAGGAATAACAGGACATAGCCGGCGATACCAATCAAAAACAGGGAAACAGTTCCCAGCAGGTACAACGGGTAACGAATATAACGGTTCATCTCTTCTTCTTTAGGTTTAATGCATCAGGTTTAACGCATCACCGCCGTATGGGAAAGCGTATGGCTGTTTCCGGATAATTTAACAGATTCTGATTATTTGGCAAGCCGGGTTTTATTGAAACCTAACAAGATTAGCCGGAACGGATACCTGCAGAGAAGGGAGTATGGGCGGAGCAGCCGTTCATCCATATCCGACAGGTTCAGGATTTTCTATTCCGGATACCAGTCTTTTAACCGTACGTCCACGTCAACTCCTGCCGCATCAACAAGAGCCTTGAACTCCTCGATATCCTGTCCGCGATGATGGTAGGGATACACCACGGCCGGCTGGAACTCAATGACCGCACTGGAGGCCTGATGTATATCCATGGTATAGGGCAGGTTCATACACAGGAATGCGATATCGATTTCTTCAAGATTCCGCATTTCCGGAATATCCTCCGTATCACCGGAAAGATATAGTCTTTTTTCACCAAAATTGACGAGATAACCGTTGCCCCTTCCCCTGGGATGGCGGACAGTTTCGTCACCCGGAAAGTTATACATGGGAATGGCGGAGACGGGAATACCCTGTACTTCTGCAGACTCCCCGTTGGCAAGGATCACCAGCTGATCCGGCATGTTGTCCATTTGCTCTGCCACAGCACGGGGAACCACAAAAGTTGTGTTTTCGGTATCCAGCCCGTCCAGGGTTCCGGGATCGTGATGATCACCGTGGATATCGGTGATCAGGATGATATCCGGCGCACCGAATCGGGAAAAAAGATCGGCACCTCCATACGGATCCGCGATGATGGTCTTGCCGTCAAAAGTGAAAACCACCGAACCGTGATTGACTGCATGGATGGTGAGTTCTCCGTTTTCAGTATCAAACCTGTCGGGCGAGTCGGACCATTGTGCAAATGCCGGATGAGTGAATGTGACAGCAACCAGGAGAAGGAGTATCGAGGGTTTCACATTCGGTTATTTTTGTGGTTGACGGGTAGATTGCTGATCGCTTTAAAAATAATAACGGATACCAACAGCCCCATTGCCGGCCAGTTCGGTATCCGGTGTAAGATCTAAAATAGGTACCGCTTCCACAAACAGATCAAGCGGGACATTCTGGAACACGAAATTCAGGCCAAGGGGAGTCCGGACCCCCGCTGTGGCGTCATCGGCAAAAATCATCCGGCCGCCAATGCCGTAATAAAAGGCAAGTCTGCCTGTGTCGACATTCTCAAACCACGAGTGCCATAAGTGATCGGCATGCAAGTGGATAGCTTCATTTCTCCCGGAAAGAGACCATGCGGCTCCTATACCGAACGCCGACCGGTCATTGTTCCAGGATTTTACGGAAATGCCTGTCGGCTCGCCCAGCATCAGCCCGATTCCAAAATTCCCGCCGTTATCACTGTCCGCCTGTGCTTTTGAGGCATCAGGCATTAATGTACTGTATGCCCCGATAACCAAAAAAAAGGCGATGATTTTCACATATCTTATTTTCATACGGCTGGTAATATAATTTGCATTGACTGTGATTTGACTGTATCAGGGATATTCGGTTGATGTCGACGTAAGTCCCTGTGCTCCCGTTTTCGGATTTGAACCGGCCCCGTGCGGCCGTGTCATTACGGAACCCGGAGAAATCCGTCCGGTTTTTTTCAGATCCGCAATCTGGCACCGGCCGTTATCAGAAACTGGCTCCATCCGCCTATGGTGAATTTCGGCTCTCCGAACAGGGAAAAATTGCCCAGATCGTATTCCAGGCCGACCCCGGCATTGAGTCCGAATCTGCGGTCGCTCACATTTTCCCACGTGTCCCCGTCCGCCAGAATCCTGGAGATGTTTATTCCTGCCAAGCCATAAAACAGGGCGTTATCCCTGTTCCGGAAGAGATAATGTCCGTCAAAATTGAATTCGTTGGCGCCGAGATCATCCTCGCCGATAAAATAATAAGTATATCCGCCACCGCCCCTGATTTGTTCCGATATTCCGTAGAAGATCTGCATTGTAACTCCAAACTCGCTGTCACCCAGATGTCCGACGCTGCTTCCCTGGCTGATACCCGCTCCCATTGTGATATCCCCCACGTCAGTGACAAATTGGGCGTTGGCCGGCTGATTAAAACCTGACAGGTGAAACAGGACGATCAGGCCCGTAAACACAAAATAAAATGCTCTCTTCATAGGAAATGCCTTTTACAGATATTATAATTTTAACAGATATTAAAATGCAGTTTCAATGGTTTAATCAATTACCCTGATACATCGTTCGGTTATCTCTCTCGGTGTGGATGATCTGGAGCGGTCAATTTTACAGGGAGGGTCTCGGCTTAAGGAGTGACGGAATTGCCGGTACAGAATTTGAACATGGGGCTGTCGTTTTTTTTTGAATTGCAGCAGGGGTTGCAGCTGGGATTATGGCCGCGCGCAAGTATTTCTCATGACTCTGCAATCCCGGCCGGAAAGCCGGTTTCTACAGAGTTTACGATCGGGCACAACGTGTCCCGTCCGAGGCAATTATCGGACGCCATTCTGAGCCCCTTATCCGGGCATAGTGACAGGGCTGGCCCGTACCGGGGTTTAAACAATTATTTAAACTTCAATCATTTAAAACCCGGTGACCAGCGCCCCCGCCAAATCTGTTGATTTGTGAGTTTGTGAATCAGGTTACTTCATGGCTTCTTCATTAATGTCCGATGCCAATTTGGTCAGCTTTTTGTCGGCTGCTTTTTCCTCATCCAGTGATTCAGTCATCAGATCGTAGGATTCATTTTCATTCAGCGACTTGGCAAACGCGCAAAGCGTGCCGTAGGTGGCAATCTCGTAATGTTCTATTTTTTGAGCAGCTGCGATAATTGCCGCATCGCGTATGGCACCGGGTTCCGTCTCCTGCATCAACTCTTCTCCCTCTTTTTCCAGCCCTACCATGGCTACACACTTGACGGCTTCCGATTCACTGCCGATGGAGGAAAATACTTTATCCAACCGTTCTACCTGATGTTCGGTTTCTGATAAATGTTCGGAGAGAGCCTCCTTCAACTGATTTGATGTGGCATTTTCCTTCATTTTCGGGATGGCCTGGGTCAACTCTTTTTCAACCCAGTAAATATCTTTTAACTGATCAATGAATAATTCGCGGAGCTTCGTTGCAGCATCTGTTTTGGCTTCAATGGTCATCTTCTCACCTCTTGTTTATTTGAGTCTGTTTCTTTGATTCTTACTCTCATCCATCCTTGGATGATTGCTCTCGACTTTTCAAGTAACTCATCACAAGATGCGCATAATGTATGCGAAGGTCTTTACACCATATAAAAAAAAGCTTGCAGGTTTTACATGCGTACAGTGGGTTGTAAGCTGTGGCTGTTGGTCTATTCGTCAGATGCCTTCCGGTAAACCGGTCGACCCGGGGATGGACGTCCGGGTCAACCACAACCCGGTAGACTGACAAGCAGAAACAGGCGAGGCCGTCCGAATGAAATCATGCATCCGGATGTTCAATGTTTGACTGTCAGCTGTTGCCGGTCCGGCAGATACCTGGTGACGGCAGGCGTTGACGATACATCAGGATTTGCTTTAATGGCTGCAGGCTGCCGGAACGGTGCGACAGCCAGGATTTATCAGGATCACGGGTTAAAGGGCTGCAGGCTGCCGGAGAAGCGGGGGGCAGATGCGGCGGCAAGTTTAATTCACGCATGGAAAACAGATGGATATTTTAAAAATAATTTTTGCTGTTATTCTTCCTCCTCTCGGTGTTTTTTTAGAAGTTGGGCTAACCGGTGCCTTCTGGCTGAACATTTTGCTGACGCTCCTCGGCTACATCCCGGGAATTATTCATGCTGTCTACATCATCGGCAAACATTGATGTGACAGGCATCGGTCCGCATCAGACAGGGTCCAAAACCAGCTCGGGGCAATGTCCGGAATACGGTATGAAAACAGGGAAGAGGCCTGTATGACAAAAGGAAAACTTCGCTTACTTATACTGCTTTTCATTTTGCCCGCCGTGCCTGAGTCCATGACGGCACAGGCAGACTCCGGAACAGAATCCCCCGCAGCCTCAGATGAATCACCCGTTCCCGAACAGGTGGATGTCCGGCCGGCGGCAGAAGATTCCGACATCCGGGACCGCCTTTCGGGGATTCTGGAAGCAACTGGCTGGTTCACCGAGACGGATGTGGACGTGAATGACGGCGTGGTGTTTCTCAGGGGTTCAACAGAGACCGATGAATACAAGCGATGGGCAGGGGAGCTGGCGCAAAATACACAGGACGTTGCGGCGGTTGTCAATCAGATAGAGGTGATGGAGCCGGACATATGGAATTATGAACCGGCCATCACCGGCATGCACGACCTGTGGCGCAGCATCATGAGGGCTATTCCTTTCTGGGTTTTTGGCCTGCTGGTTTTGTTACTGTTCTGGGGGATATCCCTCCTTGCGGCCAAAGCTACCCGTGCATCCCTGAAGAAGCGGGAAATGAATACGCTGCTGCAGGATATAACAGCGAAAAGCATCGCCGTCATTGTCTTTCTACTGGGCATCTATGTGGTTTTTTATATTGCGGATCTAACCGGCGTGGCACTCACTGTTTTAGGGGGTACGGGGCTGCTGGGCATTGTCCTCGGAATTGCCTTTCGTGATATCACTGAAAATTTTCTGGCCAGCATTTTCCTGAGCGTGCAAAATCCGTTTCATGCCGGAGATCTGGTAGAGATTAACGGCCAGACCGGGTTTATACAGCGGCTGACCATACGCGCCACGCTGCTTATGACTCTGGACGGTAACCACATGCAAATACCAAACTCCACGGTATACAAAAGCAGCATTCTCAATTTCACAAGCAACCCGAACCAGCAAACCAGGTTCACCGTCGGCATCGGCTATGATGACAGTATCATTA
>JBBDRV010000076.1:0-1419 GCA_040905285.1 Balneolaceae bacterium
TCTGTGTTTGCTGAAGATGAGGCGTCAAGGGCCAATGCGACACTTGCCCTGTCACTTTTCCACACAACATTCAATGTCTTCAATGTGTTGCTGCTTTTTTGGTTCGTACCCAGGATCATACGGTTCATTGAAAAAGTGCAGATTGATAAAACAGGTAAAGACAGCCCATTCCGCCTGAAATATATTTCTTCAGGAATGATGTCCTCTGCCGAACTTTCCATTACCCAGGCTCACAAGGAGGTTGAACAGTTTGCCATGCTGATTGAAAAGATGCACTTCAGTTTTGAAGGCCTGTTCTTCAAAAAACAGAAAAAGCAGGAGAAATTTCTTGAAAAGATAAAAAAGAGGGAACAGATAACGGATAATATCGAGCTGGAGGTTGCCGAATATCTGACAAGAATTTCCGGTTTCAATCTCTCCGAGTCTGCGACCCGCCGTATACGGGGGATGCACAGCATGATCAATGATCTTGAGCGGATAGGCGATATCTACTTTCAGATGTCAAAAACCTTTGAGCAGATGCAGCTGGAGGATATTCAACTTCCGGAGGATGCTGTACTGGAAATCGGCGGATTTCTGGATATGATCCATAACGCCATCCGGCTCGTTCGTACGAATCTGGACCAGACCAACGGGGATGTTAACCTTGACAAGGCTATTGAAATAGAAAACAAAATCAACCTGAAGAGGGATGATTTAAAGGATGTCCATTACAAGCGGCTGGAAACCGGAGCTTATTCTACGAAGGCCGGAGTCATCTATCTGGACTACCTGAGCCGGCTTGAAAAAATCGGGGATCACCTTTTCAATGTCAACGAGGCTATTGCCGGCCGGAAAATCAAAGCCGCATACAGCGAAGTCGTTGGAGATTAAGGCAAAGCTTTTTCCGCCTGATCCGAATGCAGCAATGTCCTATATTGTTCCACATGATATAATTTAATGTTAAACTAAAATACCATGGGAACCATGTCTGATACAACGACAATTACAAATTGGGGAATCGATCCGTCACATTCTGTAGTGGGATTCAAAGTGAAGCACCTTGTTATATCTACTGTAACAGGGAAGTTTCATGAGTTCAAAGGATCCATTAAAAGCAGTTCGGACGATTTTGACGGTGCGGAAATCAATTTTGAAGCGGATGTCAACAGCATAGATACCGGAGAAAAGGACCGGGATGCACATCTGAAATCAGACGATTTCTTCAACGCGAAAGAGCACCCGAAACTTACCTTTGAATCAAATTCATTCGAGAAAACCGGCGAGGGGAAATTCAGACTGACCGGTGATCTGACAATTCGTGGAAACACCAGGGAAGTAACACTGAATGCCACTCATGGCGGAACGGTGGAGGATCCCTACGGCAATACGAAAGCAGGATTTGAAATCACAGGCACAGTCAACCGAAAAGAATTCGGC
>JBBDRV010000077.1:0-1406 GCA_040905285.1 Balneolaceae bacterium
GGATATCGATGAGATCAACGAAGGGGAAGACAGGACGGCCGAAGCCCTGACCGGCGGGCCTTACTCCGGCTGGAGAGAAGATTACAGTGCCTGGTCGGGCCCTATGGGGGCTCTTGGCAATGTGATCCGTGAGGGCAGTTTCCGATATGCCTTTACCGGAGATGAAGCGGCGGGGGAGAAAGCGAAAGAAGCCCTGCTGAAACTGTGCTCCTTCGATAAGTGGAACGCTGCGTATATGCTCGAAAATAAATTCTGGACCTATTATCCGGTCGGTTATACGCTCAAGCCGGTTGCCTACGGCTATGATATGCTGCATGATCTGCTCAGTGAAGAGGAAAAGCAGCTTATCCGCGATGCCATTATGGAAAAGGGCCTGAAGCTCTTTCACCGGGACATGGTTGAAATGAACCGGTTCCCCTCCAATAATACCAACCATCAGTCGGTACTTGCCTCCGGTCACGGCCTGGCCGCGACGGCCATCTATGGCGACGATCCGGACAACCCGCATCTGGAGCCGTACCTGTCGGGCATTATGGCGAAGGCAAAGACCTTTATCGACCGAACCTACTATGAAGACGGCAGCTATGGAGAACCTTACAGCTACCAGGCGATGGCCACCCGCTCCATGGTCGAAATCCTTGCCGCATTTGAACGTAACTTCGGCGTCGACTGGTCGACGACTACTGATGTGCAGCATTTTTACAAATATCCACTTCAGGTAACTCATAGCGACGGAACGGGCCACCGTGGTTTTGGAGATGGAACAACCAGTAACACCCTGGCTCAGGTTCACGGACAGTGGTTTGTCCACCGGACTCAGAATCCCTTTATCTATAATTACGTCAAGCCGTACTGGGAAGAAGGAAACGGTGGCTATATGGGTTATCTCTGGTTCCGGGATGACATCACACCACAATCCCGTGAAACCCTTCCCGCTTCAAAAGTATTCGACGATGCCCATGGAATGGTGATGCGTTCAGGCTGGGAAGATGAGTCCACGATTATTACAACCCGTATCGGGCCTCATTCCAACCATTTTCACTTTAACCAGGGCAGCTTTCTGATCATGAAAAACGGAGAGGACCTTCTTTATGATGCAGCTCATGGCGGAGCCTATTATGAAAATCTGGAGTTTCCGGTTTATAACATCCAGGCCATTTCTAAAAATGTGATGCTGATCGATCATGACCCCGAAAGCCAGACGCCCGCTCATTATGATATTGGCATCGCGGCTCTCCGTGACTGGCCGCGGATGACCCACGCCTTTGCCGGCGAGATTGCCGATGCGGTGGAGGGGGATCTGGCGACGGTCTACAAGGACAAGCTGGAGAGTTACACCCGGACGCTGCTGTACACCAAATCCGGTCCGCTGTTCCTGTTCGACCGGGTGAAGAGCGTCTCTCCGG
>JBBDRV010000078.1:0-8411 GCA_040905285.1 Balneolaceae bacterium
TCAAGCGTCTCATCGCCGGGCGAACGGATATTGGCGCGATCGTCAGTTTCCTCGGCGTCGTCCGCGACGAAGGCGGACGCCTTGCCGCGCTCGAGCTCGAGCATTATCCGGCGATGGCCGAGGCGGAAGCCGGCAAGATCGCCGCGGAGGCGATGAAGCGCTGCGCAGCTATTATAGCGGCCGATCCGGACAAGCGGGTGATTGTCGTCAGCGCGACCTCGGGCACGACCAATCTTTTAACATCTCTTACCGAAACAGGAGACCGTGCCGGGCGTGATTCCCTGATCCGGGAGATAGAGGAAAAGCACCTGGATATCCTGAAGAAACTGAAGAATCCCGGAGAGGCGGGGGAAAGGGTGGCAGATCTGATAAAGGAGCTGAGAACGGCCGTTGAAAAATCGCAGCCGTTGGACATCCGGTCATCGGACGAGATTCTTTCCTTTGGTGAAAGGCTTTCTTCCTGTCTGTTTACCGCCCTTCTGCTTGCTCAGGGAATGGATGCGGAGTATATAGATGCCCGTGAAATCATCATGACCGACAGTCACTTTGGAGGAGCCGAGCCTCTGATCGATCAGGTAAGGTACAGGGCGGGAGAGAAAATGAGTGACAAACTGAAGTCAAAACGGCTGGTCACCCAGGGATTTATAGGATCTGATAAATACGGCGATACCACCACCCTGGGAAGAGGCGGCAGTGACTATTCCGCAGCTCTCTTCGCAGAAGCCCTGGATGCGGATGTGCTTGAGATCTGGACGGATGTCAATGCCATCTATTCGACGGATCCCCGGATCGTGCCGGATGCGGAGCCGATCACTGAAATTACATTTGACGAAGCGGCGGAATTGTCCGTATTCGGAGCTAAAATACTTCATCCTGCTACCCTTAAGCCGGCGATCAGGAAAAATATCCGGGTGTATGTGGGGTCGAGCCTGCATCCCGGGGAGCCGGGTACCTGGATTGTCAGACGGTCGGCGGATCTTCCGGTTATCCGTGCAATATCCCTGCGGAGGAATCAGACGCTGGTTACTGTCCACAGTCTTGATATGCTTCACCGGCACGGATTTCTTGCCAGGCTCTTTCAGGTCCTGTCGGATTACAAGATCAGTGTTGATCTGGTTACAACGAGTGAGGTGAGCGTATCACTGACCATCGATACCAATCATGAAGGGCTGCGGCAGCGATTGTCCGCGGAGATGTTGCGGGAGCTGGGATCTATCGCTGATGTGCAGGTTGAAAAAGGCCTGGCCCTTGTCGCACTTGTCGGAAATAATCTTGATACGACAGCAGGTGTGAGCGGACAGCTGTTCACTCTTCTCGACAGTACCAACATCCGTCTGATTTGCCACGGGGCCAGCACACATAATCTCTGCTTTCTGATAGATGATCCGGCGGCTGAAAAAATTATCGGAAAGCTGCACAACCATTTTATTTCAAAAAAGGAGCATATCAAATGAATATTGCCCTGATCGGTGCCGGTAAAACCGGGCGTCATGTTAAAGATCTTGCCGGGGAGGAGAACGTCACCGTTTACAATTCCGCATCACCCCCCACGGGAGAGAAGTTGAAAAAAGCGGATGTGGCTGTCATTTTTGTGCCGGGAGACGCTGCGGCCGGACTCATTGAACCTCTTCTGGAGGCCGGCATACCGGCTGTGTGGGGTACAACCGGTTACAAATGGCCGGAGGATTTGCCGGACCGGGTAAAAGTAAGCAATGCCCGGTGGGTTATGGGATCCAACTTCAGCCTGGGAATGAACCTGATGCGCAGGTGTCTGGACGTAATCGGCCGGGGATCCGCATTTCTGAAAGATCCGGCTTACCTTATACATGAAGTGCACCATACGGATAAACAGGATGCGCCGAGCGGAACAGCCCTTAAATGGAAAGAATGGCTGGCGAAGGATGACGCCCGGATCTCCTCAAGCCGGACCGGCGATGTAAAGGGCATTCATTCCCTTCATGTTAAAACGGATTTTGAATCGCTTCATTTAAAACATGAGGCCCATGACCGGGCCGTCTTTGCACACGGTGCCCTGTGGTGTGCGCACTATATCCTGGATAATGCGTCCATTATGCCGGGTGTTTATACATTCGAGTCAATTATAGATTTAGCATTCAGTCAATCACAATGAACTTCAGACAGGTAAAACTCTGGACAGCACTGATAACGCCGATGGACGACAGTGGAGAGGTCGACTACGAGAGCCTTGAAACGATTGTCCGCAAACAGGAAGCCGCCGGAAACGGAATTCTGCTGCTTGGCAGTACCGGCGAAGGGCTGGCACTGACTATCGGGGAAAAATCTGCGGTCGTGCAGTCTGTTATGAAAATGAACCCGTCGTCACCGGTGATGGTCGGGGTGGGTGGATTCAACCTGAAGTCCCAGCAGGAGTGGATTGGCTATTGCAACCGCCTGGATGTGGATGCATTTCTGCTGGTGGCGCCCCTGTATTCCAAGCCGGGCCCGCGCGGGATGGAGAAGTGGTTCAGGTTGCTGATGGATACGTCAGACAAACCCTGCATGCTCTATAACATACCCGGAAGGACCGGCGTCAGGATACCTCCGGACATAGTGGGGCATCTGAACGGGCACCCCAATATGTGGAGTCTCAAGGAGGCCAGCGGGAGCGTGGATGAATACCGGGCTTTCCGGGAACGGGTTCCCCGATTGCCGGTTTACAGCGGTGACGACGCACTGCTTCCCCTTTTTGCCTCCGAAGGCTGCAGCGGTCTGGTTTCCGTTGCTGCAAATGTCTGGCCCGAAGCAACCGGCCGGTATGTAGAACTGGCTCTCGGGGGAAAGTTATCCGGTGGCATGGAGCTTTGGAAAAAGGGGGCGGAGACGCTCTTCAGTGTGTCCAACCCGATCCCCTCCAAAATACTTCTGATGGAAAAAGGATGGATTAAAAGTCCGGTCCTGAGACTTCCCCTGACGCACGATGAGCTGACTGACAAGTCCCCTCTCCTAAAAGCGGACAAGGAAATTTTAAACTGGTATTTGAATGAAAAAAACTGAATCAATGGATTGGAAAGAGATACTGGACCTCCTGGAACAGGGTAAATTGCGGGCAGCTGAGCCGGATGGCAGTGGCTGGAAAGCAAATACAGAGGTCAAACAGGCTATCCTGTCGGCTTTCAGGGCGGGAAAAAACGTAAGCTGTGAAGGTATCTATGAGGGATTTGTCGACAAGGACAACCTTCCCCCCCGTAAATTCACACCGGAGGATAACATACGTCTTGTCCCGGGCGGGTCTGCTGTCCGCCGGGGGGCTTTTGTCGCTCCGGGGGTTATCATTATGCCGCCGGCCTACATCAATACGGGTGCATTTGTAGATGAAGGATCCATGATCGACAGTCATGCTCTTGTGGGTTCCTGTGCCCAGATCGGAAAAAATGTCCACCTTTCAGCCGGAGTCCAGATCGGCGGGGTGCTCGAACCGGTCGGGCTGAGTCCGGTCGTTGTAGAGGATGACTGCTTTATCGGGGCGGGAGCTGTTCTTGTGGAGGGCATCCTGATAAAAAAACGTGCGGTGATTGCCCCGGGGGTGGTCCTGTCCAAAGCGGTCCCCGTCTATGACTGTGTGCATGAAAAAGTGCTGGATAAAGGTTCTGCGATTCCCGAAAATGCAGTTGTCGTTCCCGGCACCCGGCCAATCGGCAGTGCCTGGGGAAGTGAGGCGGGACTTGCCGTTTCCTGCCCGCTGATCATCAAATACAGGGATGCAGGCAGTGAAGCGTCACTGGAGCTTGAAGATGCCCTGAGGTAAATTCACTGAGGTTAATCCGGAGGTATCCGATTGAGATGAGGCACCTGGAGCCGCTGCACTGCCACTTGCACTGAAATGAGGCAACTGCACTAAATAAAGTGCAAGGAATTGCTTCTGTCCGGTTCTTATGTTATACATTATTAATATTAAACAAACAATTAGGTATCAATTATGAGTTCACTCAACAAGGCAATGGTCATCGGGCGATTGGGACAGGATCCGGAAGTGCGTTATACACAATCCAATACGGCTGTTGCTACTCTGAATGTTGCGACCAACGAACGTTTCAAAGACAGGAATGGTGAGTTTCAGGAACGAACGGAATGGCACCGGGTGGTGGCCTGGGGCCGCCTGGCTGAGATCTGTCAGGAATACCTGAAAAAGGGCTCCCAGGTTTATATCGAAGGTCCTATCCAGACCAGGGAATGGGAAGACAAGGATGGCCAGAAACGATATACCACTGAAATCAAGGCATTGACCATGACGATGCTTGACAGTCGCGGCGGGTCGGGCGGCGGCATGCAACAGTCATCCGGAAACAGCCAGCCTGCAGGTACGGTCGACCTGGATGATTCATTTGATGATATGGATGACGACCTCCCTTTCTGATGAGCCGGCCACTGCCTCTGAAGAGCTGCGGGTATGGCTTTTGATGACAGGACATGCAAGGCGGTCGGCAGTCCGCCGGGCTGCCGTGAATAGCTGCTGTGATTATCAGCGTCTGCAGGCCGGGAACTCAGTAATCGGGGCCGGGGGATGTCCATCGCTGAATCAGCATGCTGCCGGACAGACATACTGCCGGGCATAAATGACATAAATAATTGTTATAATAGGTTGACAGATCTCTATTTCGATGATGCATCCGGGTGACAGCCTTTTAACTGTCACCTTTTTTGATGCACGACCTTTCAACAAATGAACCGTTATTGGAAACAGTAGACGAACCTCCGGGTAACAGTTTGATTTTTTTTCTTCGTGCGGCAGCAGATACCGGTGCGGCTATAGAGCCTCTGAATACGATCTCGCTGTCGCTCTTTCTGGCCGTAATGCTGATCGGTCTTTTGCTCAGTGCGTTATTTTCCGGGGCTGAGGTGGCTTTCTTTTCCCTGGTCAACCAGATGGACAAACTGGACCGGGACCAGAAACCGGGCGGCAGGGATAGCCGTATTATAAAGATGCTGGAAAAACCGAGACGTCTTCTGGCAACGATACTGATAGGGAATACATTTGCGAATATCGTCACCTCTGTCATTGCAGCAGTCGTTACAGGAATGATTGTCGCCTACTACGGTTTTCCGGAACTGCTCATCTATGCTGTCGAGATTGTTGTTCTGACTTTTATGATCCTGATCCTGAGTGAAATAACTCCGAAAATCATATCGATCAACAATCCGTTGACGATGTCACGGCGGTACTCGGGATTTATCTACCTGAACTTCATCCTTTTGAAACCGGTGGCGAAGATCATTGCCGACAGCACGATGTATATGGAGCAGCATCTTCCCCGGCCGACGAACAGGATGACCACGGAGGACCTGAAAACAATGGCGGAAGTCAGTGAGAAGTCCGGATCCATACACGGGGATGAAAGGGAAATTATTGAAAATGTCATTGAATTCGGCCATACGACCGTACGGGAGATCATGACATCACGGGTGAATATCGTGGCTGTCTCTGTTGACAATTCGCTTAAGGAGGTCATAGAGATCATCCGCGGGAAAGGTCTTTCCCGAATGCCGCTTTATGAAAATGACCTGGACACCATCCTGGGGGTGATTTATGCCAAGGATGTGTTGCCGTATATCAATTCCGATCTTGACGAGGCAACGATCAACTGGAAAAGCATTGCCAGAAAGACTCTTTTTATTCCTTCAACAAAAAAGCTGGATGACCTGTTGCGTGACTTTCAACAGGAAAAGACCCATTTGGCTATTGTTGCCGACGAATACGGCGGTACTGAAGGAATTATCACTCTGGATGACATTCTGGAAGAGATTGTCGGGGATATAGGAGATGAATATGACGAGGTAGAGGAAAAACTGTATACCAGATTCAAGAACAGTGTCTACATCTTCGATGCCAAAATCGACCTGGATGACATGGAGGAAATCCTGGAGAGGGAAATCACGTCACAGGAGGATGATTTTGAAACTCTCGGGGGGCTGATTTATCACCTTTCGGAGAGAATCCCGAATGTCGGGGAGCGTTTTACGTACAGGGGACTGGAACTGACTGTTCATTCGGTCAGGAACAACCGGGTTAAGAAACTGCGAGTAAGATTGCTGCCAACTTCAAACAAGACCAAAGACGTACAGAAGACTTGAATCCAGATCCAACAGGGACAACATCGAAGGAACCGGTTGTACGGGAGAATGTCCATCTGCGCCCTTTCAATACCCTCGGTGTGGAAGCAACGGCAGACTATTTTGCCGCTGTCGAAACTGCCGGTCAGCTGTTCCGTCTCTACCGAGAGAATCTCCTGGAACAGGACCTGTGGATACTCGGCGGCGGAAGCAACGTGCTGTTTGCCGGGCGGGTTCACGCCCTTGTTCTGAAGAATGAGATTGATTTTCGCGAGCTGCTGCGGGAGGATGAGGATCATGTCCTCCTTAAAGCGGGCGGAGGCAGCGACTGGCACGGGCTGGTCACATGCTGTGTAGAGAAAGGATGGGGGGGAATTGAAAATCTGGCCCTGATTCCCGGAACGGCAGGAGCGGCCCCGGTCCAGAATATCGGTGCCTACGGAACCGAACTCAGTGACTGTTTTATTGCGCTTGAGGCGTTTGATCTCCGGGAGGGGCGGCTGCGTACGTTCAGCCATGAAGAGTGCAGGTTTGGATACAGGGACAGCATCTTCAAAAAGGATTTCAAAAACCGGTTCTTTATCGTATCGATCACTCTCAGATTGAAAAAAGCTCCGCATGCTGTCCGCGTGAACTACCGTGTCCTGTCAGAACGGCTTGCCGGGAAGGGAATAGACAGACCCGGAATAAAGGACGTTTTTGAAGCAGTGGTGGAGATACGAACAGAAAAACTGCCTGACCCCTCTGACCTGGCGAATGCCGGGAGTTTCTTTAAAAACCCGGTAGTGTCAACCGCCGTTCTTAAAAAACTTCAAAGCGGATTCCGGGAGGTCCCTTTCTATCCGGCAGGTGAAGAACAGGTTAAAATTCCGGCCGGCTGGCTGATTGAGAAAGCGGGCTGGAAGGGCAGGCGTGTCGGCAATGTGGGGACGTACGAAAACCAGGCACTGGTCATTGTGAATCACGGCGGTGCCACAGGGGATGAGATATGGGCTCTTGCCGTCAAAATCTGTGAAGACGTAAGGAAAAAGTTTGGTATTGAACTGGTACCCGAGGTTAATGTTACAGGATCGGCGGTGGAGTGATATGAGACCCGGAAGGCTTAATCCATATCTGCTGAGGCATGCCATCTCCTGTCCGTTGAAACTGCGCTACATGATGGAAGGTGAGGTCCGGGCACATCCGGACCGTGAGGGGATTGGCGGAGCCGGCCGAAGGTCGGATACCGGCTCCGGAGTCCGGAAAACAGAAGGGGAAACAGAGAGGAAACCCGCCGCCGGTCCAGATGTGCTCTGGAGGTCCGAGGTTAAAATTATGATGCGAAGAGTGTTGAGTCTTCTCTATCCCGGTGGCAGGGAGGCGGGTAAAGATCATGGCAGGGCCAGTGCCCGGACAAAAGAGTGGCTCTCCGGGTCGAATGCCATTGTTTATGGAGGAGTGGCAGTCTGGGGCAACTGCAGTGCAAGACTGCCGGTCATGATCAGGGAAGGTGACCGTCTGACATTGCTTCAGGTTCACGGGAAACTGTGGAAGTACCGGGAGCGGTCCCTCACAGAAGGGATTGAGAGAAACCGTACTCTTCTGACGTACGCCAGGGAAGCTGCCTACAAGAAATGGATTGTCGGCAAACTTTTTCCCGGCCTGGAGATGACTGTCCGCCTGTGTTTCCCCAATCCCGGCTTCCGCTCCGGTACCGGCAATCTGTACGGGGAGCTGGCATTTGATGAGGCCCGTGCGGAAGATGTGTCCTCCCTTCTGATAGAAGTTGAGGCTGACAGGGCTGTCGACAGGGTACTTCAGGGTGGCGGGACAGAGGAGATTCATCCTGTTTTCCGTGGAAAAACATTTTCACAGCAGATGAAGTGGATTGCAGACAGGCTGGAATCCGCTTCCGGGGAGATGCCATTTGTTGTATCCGATGCATGCCGGACGTGTTCTTTCCGTACAGGTATGACAGACGGTGACGAAGGGTGCTGGGAAAAACAGATGGAGACGGATTACAGTAATCCCGGCTTGCACGTGTATGACCTGATCGGCCGGAGAAGTCCTGCGGAGTCCGGAGGGAGCCACCGGTTCCAGGAGGACGTCCCGCTGCCGGAACAATACGGGACCTTCAGGGATATTGCAGACCGCAGTGAACGAACTATTACGATGCAGCAGCGAAGATCGCTTCAGCTTTTATCGGCAAGAAATAACCCCCTGCCTGCAGAGTGGCTGAAAAAGGATCTTGTAACAAAAATCAGGGATCTTTCTTTTCCGCTTCATTTCCTTGATTTCGAAGCTGCTGCAAGCGCTGTTCCGATGGTCAGCGGGGGACGTCCCTACAGCCGTGTACTGTTCCA
>JBBDRV010000079.1:0-8341 GCA_040905285.1 Balneolaceae bacterium
CAAGTCGTGTTCCACTGTGCCAAAATCTCATCCTGCTCGCTTTCTGTTCCTAAGTCCGACAGACTGCGTGTATCCCGGCTTTTCACTTCAGGTTTTCGATAAGTCGGTTTGACAAACCGACTCCGCTGACGTATTATATGTATAAAATATGTGCATAAGGAATGAAGCAGTGATTAGTGAGTGATACGACAAAATATCAACAAGTGAAATAATGAAGAGAATGAAGCAGTGATATGAATGTGGAACCGATAAAAGGCCGGGGAGCGTCAGATAATCCCGGAAACAGATTTGAAAAGATACGGCTCGAATACGACAGGGATGAAGAAACGGGACAAAAACCCCCTCCTGAACGATTGCTGATGAAGGACCATAGCAGCGGAATCATCTCCACCAATAAAAGTCCGGACATAGGATTTCACAAAAGCCTGAATCCCTACAGGGGTTGTGAACACGGCTGTATCTACTGTTACGCCCGGCCGACCCATGAATTTCTGGGCATGTCCGCCGGACTGGATTTCGAGTCGAAGATTGTAGTGAAACATGATGCTCCCGACCTGCTGAGAAAAACACTGTCCCAAAGAAGCTGGATTCCGGACGTGATTGTAATGAGTGGAGTGACCGACCCTTACCAGCCTGTGGAAAAAGAGCTTGAAATCACCCGGGGCTGTCTGAAAGTTCTGGCGGGGTCCCGGCATCCGGTGAGCATCATCACAAAAAATCATCTGGTCACCCGGGATTTGGACCTGCTTTCCGAACTGGCAGCTTATCATGCGGTCAGCGTAACCCTGTCGGTAACAACCCTTGATCCGGAGCTTGCACGGGTGATGGAGCCCAGGACGACAAGGCCGGGGCGAAGAATTGAAGCTGTCCGAAAGCTGTCGGAAGCCGGCATTCCGGTCCGGGTTAATGTTGCACCGGTCATACCCGGACTGACGGATCATGAATGTGTATCTATTCTGGAAGCCGCCGCTTCAGCGGGCGCGTGCGGTGCCGGATACACCATGCTTCGCCTGCCGTACGGTGTAAAGGATCTATTCCTCCAGTGGCTTGATCAGCACTTCCCCGACCGGAAGCAGAAGGTGGTCAACCGCCTGCTCGATATCCGGTCCGGCAAGCTGAACCGTTCCGAATACGGCGAACGATTCAGGGGAAGGGGGCATTATGCCGGCCAGGTCGCTGATCTGTTTCAACAGACGGTTTCGAGACTGAATCTAAACCGGGGACCGGGGGGGCTGTCGTCGGAAGCATTCCGGCGCCCTGCGCAGGGGCAGCTCGATCTGTTCTGAACTCGATCTGTTCTGAAAATGTTCTCCCCTGCATCTATCTGCGGGCTCACTGGCCCGTGAGCGGTTTTTTCTGTATGATTTCATGACCAATGCTTACTTTCCATTCACGACAGCAGGCTCAGCCCGAACAGCCGGCAGCCTGGTGAAATGTCCGCAGAAAAAATTTCAACCCGAACAGCAATTTCAAATCTAAATAATCGAAATTATGGCAGTTAATTCAACCATGCTTGAGCTGGGAACAAAAGCACCCGATTTTTCTCTTCCCGACAGCATTTCAAGCCGGCAATATACCCTGAGTGAATTCGAAGGCAACGCGGCGCTGCTGGTCATGTTTATTTGTAATCACTGTCCCTATGTCAAACATATCAGGGACGGACTGATTGACTATGCTACCACATATATGCCGAAGGGCGTCGGCGTCGTTGCGATCAGTTCCAATGATGTAAATGACTATCCGGAGGATTCACCCGAGAAAATGAAGGAGGAAGCGGAAAAATACGGTTATCCGTTTCCTTATCTGTATGATGAGACACAGGAGGTAGCTCGTGCGTATCGTGCCGCATGTACACCGGATTTCTTTCTTTTTGACGAGAAGCTCCGCCTTGCATACCGGGGTCAGTTTGACGACAGCAAGCCGAAAAACGACAAACCCGTAACTGGCAGGGATCTCCGGGAGGCTACTGACCGGGTTCTTGCAGGCGAGAAAGTACAGGGCGGGCAGAGACCCAGTATCGGTTGCAATATCAAATGGAAAAAGGGAAATGAACCGGACTACTTTGGATAACAAAACCGATTTGAATGTATGGGAGCTCCGGAGATCTTACACGAAAAGCGGACTTCTGGAAGCTGATCTTCCGGAGAATCCGTTCAAGCTTTTAAAACGGTGGATTGAGCAGGCACTGATTTCCAAGGTTCCGGAGCCCAATGCCATGTCCCTTGCCACGGTGAAAAAAGATCAGGTTCCTGATGTGCGGATGATTCTTCTCAAGGAAATTGAGGAAGACACGATCTTGTTTTTTACGAATTACCGAAGTGAAAAAGCGGAAGATCTGAAGCATTGTCCCGCTGCAGCCTGCTGTTTCTGGTGGGCGGAGCTGGAGCGCCAGGTCCGGTTGAGGGGATCGGTTGAAAAAGTAGCCCGCGGAGAAAGCACAGCTTATTTTGCCAGCCGCCCGAGAGAAAGCCAGCTGGGCGCCTGGGCATCCGATCAGAGCAGGGAAGTTCAGGGTCGTGAAGCACTTGAACTGAAGTTTGAAGATTTTAAAAAAAAGTATGAAGGAAAGGAAATACCCGTGCCGGCAGAATGGGGCGGATACAGAATCAGGGTAACCGACCTCGAATTCTGGCAGGGGAGACCGGGGAGGCTTCATGACCGGATACTCTTCTGCAGAACGTCGTCAGGCTGGAGCCGAAAGCGGCTGGCCCCCTGAAAGTGACCGATACCGGTACCGCCGGGGAAATCTGTCCGACGTTGATTTTATACAGCTTTTTGATAAATTGAATACAGACTGGACATTATACGGCATCGTCTGTCCAACGGCTTCACTCGTTAGTTATGGAATCTCTCAGCCAATCATTCGGGTTTTTGACAGTTGTTCCAGCGTGGGCGGGCTGGAGCAGCGTGTTGTTTATTTTTTTTCTGTTCGGTTACCGGAAGGCGCCTCTCTGGCTCTGGAGTCTGTTCGGGTTCCTTCTCCTGTGGGGAATAGCAGCTCCTTCATGGATATTAACGGCATTTGTGGGTCTGGCAGCCGTTTTCAACGTGAAGCCGGTCCGCAGAACCCTTTTTTCCGGTCCCTTCATGAGGATGTTCAACTCTCTGGGGATTCTGCCGGTCATCTCCCGGACAGAGAAGACAGCCATTGAAGCCGGCACGGTCTGGGTGGACGGTGAACTTTTTTCCGGCAATCCGGATTTCAGGCGCCTGCTTGGGGAATCTTATCCGGAATTGACGGACAGGGAACAGGCTTTCCTGGACGGTCCGGTGGACGAGCTGTGCGAAATGGTACATGACTGGGAGGTATTCAGGCGAAAAGAATTCGATTCTGAAACCTGGTCTTTCCTGAGGGAGAATCGTTTTTTCGGGCTGATCATACCCGAGAAATACGGCGGACACGGTTTTTCACATACGGCTCACAGTACGATTATAGCCAAACTGGCCTCCCGGTGCGGTCCGCTCGCCACAACGGTTATGGTTCCCAATTCGCTTGGACCCGCTGAACTGTTAATCCATTACGGAACGGACGAACAGAAAAGGCACTATTTGCCGAAGCTGGTTACGGGGGAAGAGATGCCGTGTTTTGCACTTACAGAACCCGGGGCCGGGTCGGATGCCGGGGCGATGCAATCTACAGGTGTTGTATTCCGGAATGACGACGGCAGCCTCTTCCTGAAACTGAACTGGAACAAGCGGTATATCACCCTTGCCTCTATCTCTACGGTGATCGGCCTGGCCTTCAAGCTGCAGGACCCGTCCAACTTGCTGGGGAAAGGGGTAGAGCCCGGAATAACCTGTGCCCTGGTCCCAAGCAATCTGGAAGGCGTGGAGCTGGGTAAGCGCCACGACCCGCTCGGAGTCCCCTTTCATAACTGTCCGACCCGCGGCAGGGATGTAATTGTTCCTGCAGAGGCCATCATCGGCGGCCCGGACGGAGCGGGAAACGGATGGCGGATGCTGATGGAGTCACTGGCAGTAGGACGTGGCATATCCCTGCCCGCCCAGGGACTGGGAAGTGCAAAAATCTGTGCCCGTACCATAGGGGCCTATGCGGCAATAAGAAAACAATTCGGGATCAATATCGGAAAATTTGAAGGTATTGAAGAAGCGATGGCCCGGATCGGAGGATATTCCTACCTGATGGAGGCTGCACGCAAATATACCTGCGGCGGCCTCGACAAAGGTGCCAAACCCGCTGTCATAACCGCTATTGCCAAATACAATTTTACGGAACTCGCCCGGGAAATTATCAATGATGCCATGGATATTGTGGGGGGTGCCGGTATCTCCAGAGGTCCCCGTAATATGTTTGCGCATGCGTATATGGCCGCTCCGATTGGAATTACGGTAGAGGGAGCCAATATTCTCACCCGCTCATTAATAATTTTCGGTCAGGGTGCAATTCGCTGCCACCCTTACGTATATCGTGAAATTGATGCACTGACGCGCGGTGACGTGAAAGATTTCGATCATTTTTTCTGGAAACATGTCGGCCATGCATTTACCAACGGGATCCGTGCCTTCATTCTGAGCCTCGCACGGGGCCGGACAGCCTCCTCGCCTGTGCGGGGGCCCGTTGCGCGATATTACAGGAGGCTGGCTTGGTCATCAGCCTCTTTCGCGTTTATGGCGGATATTGCACTGGTTTCCTACGGCGGCGGACTGAAGATGAGAGAGAAGATTTCGGGCAGATACGCGGATCTTCTGGGGTGGATGTATCTGGCAGCTGCAACCCTCAAAAGGTACGAAGCGGAAGACCGGCAGGAGGAAGACCATGATTATTTCAAGTGGGCGATGGACCATGCGTTCTTTCGCATCCAGAGAAGTTTTGATGACATTTACCGGGAAATCCGGGTACCGGGACTGAGCTGGCTTTTCAGGGGACCGGTGGCGCTGTGGTCACGTATCAACCGGATCGGCAAACCTCCCCCGGATGAAACCGGCCATAAAGTTGCGGCGGCCATGCAGCAGCCCGGTTCTCAGCGCGACCGCATGAGTAAAGATATCTATATACCGCTGTCCCGCAGGGAAACTGTCGGCAAATATGAATATGCCCTTGACCTGGTAACCAGGTCGGCCCCTCTCTACAGGAAGCTGCGGGATGCGGTAAAGAGGGAAGAGCTTGAAAATGGACCCGTCACGGATCAGGCAGAGGCGGCACGTTCCAAAGGCATCCTCAGTGACAGTGAAGTGCAGCTGATTATGGAGACAGAGGATTCGAGATCCGATGCCATTCAGGTAGATGAATATACACTCGGGGAATACAAGAATGAGCTGCCCGATTTTCCGGAAAAAGAGGGGACAGACGGAAACAGGGTCGGATTTTCTTAAAAGAACGGCTCCCCGAAACCGGCTGGAAGCCTGTCCACCGTCCTGTCAGTGCCTTACGGCTCTTCATACAGTTTGGCGGCTTTTTCAGCAGAAAGCAGGATGCCCTTGATCATGGCAGAGCTGAACCCATTATGTTCCATCTCATTGAGGCCGCTGATGGTGCAGCCGCGGGGTGTGGTTACCCGGTCAACTTCATATTCCGGATGATTTCCCATGTGAAGAAGCAAAGAGGCGGCTCCTTTTGCAGTTTGGGCAGCCATCAGATTGGATTCAGTTGAATGGAAACCGATTTCTATGCCACCCTGGGAAGCTGCACGGATGGAACGCAGAAAAAAGGCAATTCCGCATGCACAAAGAGCGGTGGCCGCCGTCATCTGTTCTTCCAGTATGACCATGGTTTCACCGACCGTATTAAAAATCTTTTCGGCCGTTTTTACGGCATTTCCCGCTTTATCAGGGGAAGAGATGCAGGTCATGGACTCACGGATAGCTATGGCTGTATTGGGAGCCGCACGTACAACCGGTATGTCCGCCGCGACTTTTTCGATGATCCGCCTGCTGTGGACGCCGGTGATGACCGAAATCAGGAGATGTCTTTCCGGGTCCAGATGCTCACCGATTTCATCCAGCAGTGAATCAAGCTGCTGCGGCTCAACAGCCAGCAGAATAATGTCGGATGTTTCAAGCGCCTTCAAATTGTCTGTCGTTGTCCGGAATCCGTTCTTTTTAAAAGACTTGAGCAACTCGATCCGGCGTCTGGTCAGGGTGATTTCGGCTGGTTTGAAGATACCCGATGCGGCAAGACCGCTGGCTATCGAGGTCCCTATATTTCCGGCGCCGATTATTGCTATATTTTTCCAATTCTTCATCAGTGGACTGGTTTATTAGTGATCCTGTTCATGACGTGTTTTCCCGATCGTCATATTTTACATGTTTAACCGAAGGATTGCCAAACTAAATGCCTTCACTATTGCTGCTTAAACGCCTGTTTATTGAAAAAGTGCCAAAAACATGGGGTTTTGAAACGATTAGACTTGAAGAGAGGGTGTGGAATGGCTAAAATTGCCGTTCATTTTGTCCATTTAATTCGAAGTGATCATGCGTGTCTTAAAGTTTGGCGGTTCGTCGGTCGGTTCTCCCGAAACCATTCGGAGAGTGCTGGATATCATACGGAAAAAAAAGGAGGAAGGACCTGTTGTTGTGGTTGTTTCAGCGTTCCAGGGGGTGACCGATCTTCTTACGGATGCAGCAGCGAAAGCGTCTGAAGGTTCTGAAATTTATCAGGCGTCCATCCGAACGCTGGAAACCAGGCATGTAGACGCTATCAAGGAGTTGATACGGGTACAGCACCAGAGTGATGCTCTCACCCGCTTCAAGATGGAATTCAATATGCTTGAAGATGTTCTGCAGGGGATTTCACTGGTCCGGGAAATCACCCCCAAGACCATGGATTTCGTCATGAGTTTCGGAGAACGGTTTTCTGCGATCATCGTATCCGCAAGCCTGGAAGACAGTGGCACCGAATCTGAATATATAGATGCCGGAAAGCTGATAAAAACAGATTCCAGACACGGCCAGGCCAAAGTGCTGACCGAGCTGACATATGCAAATATACGTCAGGTACTGTCCACACCTGAGAGAGTCCCGGTGGTTACCGGCTTTATCTCATCAACCAGTGACAATATTTCCACGACTCTCGGCAGGGGCGGGTCGGATTATACAGCGGCACTGATAGGAGCTGCGCTTAACGTGGAATGCATTGAGTTGTGGACTGATGTCGACGGACTTATGACGGCTGATCCCGACATGGTGAAGCGGGCGTTTTCTATTCGGGAAGTCTCTTATGAAGAGGCCATGGAAATGTCTCATTTTGGTGCGAGGGTTATTTATCCGCCTACAATTCAGCCCGCTCTCCTGGCGGGTATTCCCATCAGCATCAGAAATACGTTTCAACCCGATACGCCCGGAACCATCATTAAAAAGGAAGTTGAAAGTGCCGGACGGCTGATAAAGGGAATTTCCTCGATCCGTGAGGTGACACTTATTACAATAAGGGGAAGTGGGATGATCGGGGTCAGCGGCATTGCAGCCCGGCTTTTTTCAACCCTTGCCAGGGAAAACATTAATATTGTTCTGATTACCCAGGCCTCCTCCGAGCATACGGTCACTCTTGCCGTGCTTCCCGAATACGGGAAGCGTGCAGAGCAGGTAATACAGAAGGAATTCTATCTCGAACTCAGGGAAGATGTGATTGATGACGTTCTGATTGAGAAGGATCTGTCGGTCATAGCCATTGTCGGGGATAATATGAGGCAAATTCCGGGGATTGCCGGCAGGGTCTTCAGTGCACTTGGAAGAAACGGAATCAATATTGTGGCCATTGCACAGGGTTCTTCGGAAAGGAATATTTCGTTTGTGGTATCCGGCAAAGACCTGGGCAAAGCGATGAATACACTTCATGACGCTTTTTTTCTTGCGGGGATAAAAACAGTTAATCTGTTCCTGGTGGGGGTAGGGTTGATTGGCGGAACCCTGCTGGAGATAATAGAAAACCAGGTGGAGACGCTGTTGAAAGAGTATCTGATCGATATCAAACTGAGGGGGGTGGCCAATTCCAGTAAAATGCTGGTCCGGCATGAGGCGGTGGATTTAAGTGCCTGGAAGGATGAGTTGAATTCCTGCGGCTCGGATACATCCCTGTCCCGCTTCATAGAAGAGATGCAGGAGATAAATTTGCCCAACTCGGTGTTTATTGACTGCACTGCCAGTGACGAGGTAAGCAGACTGTATCCTGAAATACTTGCTTCCAGCATTTCGGTGGTCACGCCGAACAAAAAAGCCAGTTCGTCAAGTCAGTCTTATTTTAATCAGCTTCACAATCTTGCAGACAGGCACAATGCGGCATTCCGTTACGAAACAAATGTAGGTGCAGGACTGCCCCTGATCGCAACATTACATGAAATGGTAACCACCGGGGACAGGCTTCGTAGGGTGGAAGGCGTGTTAT
>JBBDRV010000080.1:0-8278 GCA_040905285.1 Balneolaceae bacterium
ATTGCGTTGAAAAACGCTGAATATGAAGAAGCGCTGGATTACTTGACGGAAGCTGTCGAGCTTAGCCCGAATGACAGTCAAAGAAAACAGTTACTGGTTGAAATTTCCGAAACTTACCAGAATATTGACAGGATTCAATCTGCAAGGGAATATGCCAGGAGAGCAATTAATCTTGATGAAAATTACGGACAGGCATATTTGAGAATGGCTTCTGTCTATGCATCTGCTATATCTGAATGTACCTCTGGAAGAAGTATTGAAAGAAATGACAGAACCGTTTACTGGCTGGTGCTGGATTATCTTGAGAGGGCAATCGAGGCGGATCCCTCAGTGAGGAGCAGGGCGAACCAGCGCATAGAATCGTACAGGCCTGTCATGCCTACGTCCGAGGACAAGTTTTTCAGTGGCTGGGAAGCCGGAGAATCATTTACTATCGATAGCAGTGTTGGTGAATGCTACGGCTGGATTAATGAAACGACGACGGTGCGATAACTTTTCATCACCCGTTTCCTTTCTTATCTTGAGATCAATATTGCAGCAAGTATATTCGTATATTTTGCTTTTATTCCCGGGCCGGTTAAAAATATTCTCATATTTTGGGGCTGCTATCCCCGTATTTTTAAATACCCGGAAAGAATAACGGCGACTTACCGTACAACGGCACGGTTCATAGTGATACTGGAAAGGGTTGATCTTTAATCATCATACCCCTGCTCATTTCTTTCCGCACCCGTTATCAATCATTCAAATCTTCTGCCTGTTTTCAGGTTGGCTTTCCAATCAACTCTTGAACAGGTAAATGATCAATCGATAATATAAATTTTAGTTCATGGCACGTTCCAAAAAAAATAAAGGACGTAATAAACAGAAAAGCAGCAAAGGAAAAAAAAACGGCAATGTATTTATTCCCAAGTTTATAGATAATCAGCATGTCCGGGTGGGTGGCCGGTATCACGGGATCCTGGAAACCAACATGAAAGGATACGGGTTTATCAGGAAAATTGATTTCGAATTCAGTTTTGAGTCCAGGGATCCTTTCATGAAACCGGAATATGTGAAACACCACGAGTTACGTCCCGGACTGGTTCTGGAAGGCGAGTTTGAACAGGATCAGCAGGGTAACAGAAGGGTCGGTTCAATTGACAGGATTAATGGCGAGCCTGCTGAACACTGGCAGCGGGTTAACCGCTTCGAACTTCAGACACCGGTTATGCCGGACAAACATATCAAGCTGGGCCATTCGCCGGACGAGATTGAATTGAGAGTGATGGATCTGGTCGCACCTATCGGACGTGGCCAGCGGGCATTGATCGTTGCACCGCCCCGGACGGGGAAAACCGTTCTGCTGAAAAAGATGGCCCGCAGCATAACCGACAACTATCCCGATATTCACACAGCCATTCTGCTGGTGGATGAACGTCCGGAAGAGGTCACGGATTTTCTGAGGACAACCAATGCAGAAGTTTTTGCCTCTTCGAACGACAAGCCGACGGAAAGCCATGTCCGGATTTCAGAACTTGCTCTGGGATATGTGAAAAGAATGGCCGAGTGTGGCAATCATGCTGTCCTCCTCATCGATTCCCTGACGAGGCTGGGACGTGCCTACAATGCTGTACAGACAAACAGCGGTCGTACATTATCCGGCGGACTGGATATCCGGGCGCTGGAGATCCCGAAGAAAATTTTCGGCTCCGCAAGAAATATTGAAAATGGAGGCTCCCTCACCATTATCGCCACCTGCCTTGTCGAAACGAATTCCCGTATGGACGACCTGATCTTTGAAGAGTTCAAGGGAACCGGAAACATGGAATTGGTTCTGGACCGGGATCTTGCCAACAACAGGATTTTTCCCGCCATAAATATAGCGGCATCCGGCACCCGTAATGAAGACAGGTTTATTACGGCAAAACTGGAGGAGCGGAATATGGTGCGCAGGTTTCTTTTGAAGAAAGCGCCAAAAGAGTCAATGGAAATGCTGCTGAAAGTCCTGAAACAAACAGACAGCAATGAGGAGCTGTTTTCCCAGATTGCTGCCACAACTTAATTCCGGTAATCAGTAAACCGGCCGGCTGCAGTGAGCGGGTCTTGTCAATATTCCGGAAGGGATTTGTCAATGGTACGTGCCCACTGATTGATGCCTCCCTTCAGATTTTTTACATTTGAATACCCATTGTCCAGCAGGAGTTTTTGAGCTTTTGCACTCCTGCCTCCGCTTCTGCACAGTACAATGATTTCCTTGTCCTTTTCGGCGGGAAGCTTCTCCATTTGCCCGGGCAACTGATCGAGCGGAATCAGTTGCCCGCCAATCGTTGAAATGTTGGCTTCAAAAGGCTCTCTTACGTCAAGAAGCAGGTAGGAGTCGCCCTGATCATTTTTCTTCTTTAATTCTTCTACAGTAATTTCTTCCATAATGACAGGATAAATAAGGTTTGACTCTTCTGAAGTCAGCCTGCGTATCTGTCCAGCTTAAACTGATTTCCCAGATACAGCTTTTTGGCCATTTCGTCTTCAGCGAGATTTTCCGATGTCCCTTCCTTCAGAATTTTTCCTTCAAACATCAGATAAGCACGATCGGTAATGGCAAGAGTCTCGTGGACATTGTGGTCGGTGATAAATATGCCAATATTTCTGAATTTAAGACGGGATACGATTTCCTGTATATCCTCTACAGCAATCGGGTCCACTCCGGCAAACGGTTCATCAAGAAGTATGAATCGGGGGTCCCGGACCAGTGCACGTGCAATTTCCGTACGCCGGCGCTCGCCCCCCGACAAACTGTATCCTTTATTGTTGACAACCTTTTCCAGCCCGAACTCCTCGATAAGTATATCCGCCCGTTCACGTACATCCTGTTTGGGCATTGAAAAGAATTCCATAACAGCTTCAAGGTTTTCCCGGACCGTGAGATTCCGGAAGACGCTGGCTTCCTGGGATAAATAGCCGATACCCATCCGGGCTCTTCTGAACATCGGCTGGGAGGTAATGCGATGATCATCCAGGTAGATATGTCCCCTGTTAGGCTGAATCAAGCCTACAAACATGTAAAATGTTGTCGTTTTACCTGCTCCGTTCGGGCCAAGCAGTCCCACTATCTCGCCCTGCTCTACATTGATGGACACCTGGTTTACAACAGTTCTCTTTTTATACTTCTTTAGAAGATCTTTACTGTGAAGAAGCTTGTTTCCCTTATGTTCTTCCTTCAGGCTCATGTATTCATATCAGGCTGGTGCGAGTTCATCCAATACGGTTTCAAACAGTTTTTTGCCATCATCTGTGCCCAGCAGGCTTTCTACAGCCCGTTCCGGATGGGGCATCATACCCAGGATATTTCCCCCGGCATTACAGATTCCGGCAATGGAATCCACAGAGCCATTTATATTGGATTCCTCGGTAAGCTCTCCGTCCCCGTCACAATAACGGAAAATCACCTGGCGGTTATCTTTCAGCCTTTTCAGACCATCATCATCAATAAAATAATTTCCCTCTCCGTGGGATACCGGAAATGTAAGAACATCCCCTTCGCGAAGTCCTTTTGTATAGATTGTCTGATTATTTTCGGTCCTGACAGAAACATTTTTACAAATAAATCGCAATTTCCGGTTATGGAGCATTGCGCCGGGAAGAAGACCCGATTCCAGCAGTATCTGGAAGCCGTTGCATATTCCCATGACAGGCCGTCCCTCTTCTGCATATCTGACTACAGCCTGCATAATAGGTGAGAAACGGGCGATTGCTCCTGAACGCAAGTAATCTCCATAAGAGAATCCTCCGGGGATGACCAGGAGGTCGACTTCGCTGAGATCATGTTCCTTGTGCCATATAAATTTTGTATCAGCCCCCATAACATGCTTCATGGCATGATAGGCATCATGGTCACAATTGGATCCGGGAAAAATGATTACGCCTATTTTTTTTGACACGATATTTTAATGCTTTATTCAGCCTTTGATTTCAGTGATCAGCTCTATTTCCTGAAGAATACTGTTAATTCTCAGGCACTCTTCGAAGGTTCCTTCATAAACGGTCGCCTTTCCGTCATTGTGTACTTTCCAGGTAATCTCTTCAGCCCGGGAGGTGCTGCAGCCAAGAGCTTTGATAAGCTGGCTGGCAACCTCTTCAAACGTATGACTTTCATCATTATAGAGAATAAGCCGCCAGGGAGTATCAACATCCTCTTCCGTTGACGGTTCTTCCATTACATCAACTTCTTTTTTTGGTACAGGACTCTTTTCCTGATTTATGGCAGAGTTGTACACGTCCGGCATCTTCATTCAGGCTTTTTCAATTCATCTGCTTTTTCAATTTCAATCTGATAGTCTTCCATTACTTCATTGGCCAGCAGCCGGGCACAAGCGGTCTTTGCAAGCTCCCGTGCTTTTGTCTCATTGTCAGCGGTAATATCAAGCTCTATTAATTTGCCAATGCGAACCCCGCTGATCTCCTGCAGCCCCAGGTTTTTCAGGGCATGATGGGTTGCCTTCCCCTTCGGGTCGAGTATGGACTTGCGAAGAGTAATATTTACTTTTGCTTTATACATATCTGTTATTCAGAATTTTAGGAGCTTTTGTAAAACCATTCTTTTGCACCGGCTCTTCGTTATCACAGATTTAAATCCTCACATATCCGTAATATGCTGTGGTTTAAAATCTGCTCTGGCCTCGATCCGGCACAAAATTCCAGATTTTCAAAGGCTCCTTTTAGTAAGCTTGAAAGTTAACCTTTATTTCAATCAGCTGCTAACTCACATTAGTCATAAATATTATCATCATATTATATAATGTGATGTACTCCAATAAGTTATACTTTAAACAAATATCCTGTCAGTGACGATCCATTAATGTGACTGTCCCGGGACCGGTTCCCCGCTGATTTCCCGGATCATGCTTTCAAGAGACAATTCGTCTGCATTCAGCCACCTGATAAAAGGCCATCGCCGGAACCAGGTAATCTGGCGTTTTGCATAGCGCCGGGTTTGGGTTTTGATGTTGCCAATCATCCGGTCGCGGCTTAAGCCGCTATTGAGGTAATCAATCACATCCCTGTAACCGACTGTCTGCAGGGACTGTAAAGTGGGGGGGTACCCTTCCCGAAGGAGCTGTCTGGTTTCTTCTACCAATCCGTTGTCGATCATCCGGTCGACTCTGCTGTTGATCCTTTGATGCAATATCCGGCGGGGATGACAGAGTCCGTAAACAACCAGGTCTTCAGGTAATGAAAACTCCCGGTGCCTGTGGAAACTGCTGAATGGCCTGCCGCTCTGCATCCATACGTCCAGGGCCCTCATGATCCGGTGGCGATTCAACCCGTCCATTGTTCCGGCATATACCGGATCCACCTTTTTCAGTTTCCTGAATAGGGAATCCAGTCCGTCTCGTTCCGCTTTCAGCTTCAGTTCCGCTAAATTGTCCTGGTCCGGCCCCGGCACATTATCTATCGGCTGTATGAGGCTCTGCAGGTGAAGGGTGCTTCCGCCGGCGTAAAGAACTGATTTCCCCTTTCTCATAATAATGTCTTTCCATGCCTCTGCCCTTTTCAGGAATGCAACAACGGAATCCTTTTCCTCAAGTTCCAGTACTGAAATATTATAATGGGGCACCCGCTTCATTTGCCGGTGATCCGGCTTGGCAGTTCCCGTATCTATCCGTTTGTAACACTGCCGGGCATCCACAGATATAATCTCGCCATTGATCTCCGGTGCCAGCATGCATGCCAGCTCTGTCTTGCCGGAGGCGGTAGGCCCTACAATCATTATTTTCTTTTGCCGCGTATGCATCCGTAAAAAGATAGTATTTTGTAACCTGAAACCAAGTGCCGGATCACCGGTCCCGCATTCTGCATTTGCTGCAGACAGCTGAAAAAATGCGGCTTCATTTTTCTTTTCCCCTCCGGTTATTCAACACATGATCCTGTTTAACTCAACAAAATTAGGCCCTTTCACAGTTGCGGGATGAAGCAGGATTTGTTAGTATAAGTAGGCTTTAACAACGCTACTTACAACGTTTAATTCCCTATTTTTTTCAGGATCATTTAACTACCCTTCTTATGAAATTTAATGTAACCAGCAGTGATCTGAATCAAGGCCTGTCAGCAGTCATAGGAGCTGTGCCGACCAAGGCCACGTTGCCGATTCTGGAGACAATTCTTTTCGAATCCGAGGATGGAAAGCTCAAGTTGATTGCAACGGATCTTGAAATTTCCATCATCGAATATGTAGATGCTGACATTGAAGAAGACGGATCGGTTGCCATTCCCGCCCGAAGGCTGCTGGAGACGCTCCGCCAGCTGCCGAATATTCCGGTTTATTTCGAAGTGGATGAGCGTCACAACATTCAGTTTAAAACGGACAAGGGAACCTACAAGCTTGTAGGTGAAGAGGCGAACGAATTTCCGGAGATACCGGATTTGAATGACGGGGTTAAACTGAACACCTCTAATAAGCTGATCCGCAGTGCGATCCAGAAAACCGTATTTGCTGTTTCTAACGATGATCTCCGCCCGGCTATGATGGGTGTCTATTTTGAAATCAACAGGGACGGCAGCAAATTTGTTGCCACGGACGGTCACCGCCTGGTCCGCTTTGTCAACAAAACCCTTTCCAATGAAGAGGATCTGAGCTTTATCGTGCCCGACAAAGCTCTGGGCCTCGTGCTGAAGGCCCTGGATGATGAGGATTGCGAACTGACGGTTTCAGAAGACCATGCCCGCTTCCGAAGCGGAAAAACGATTGTTATCACAAGATTGATCAATGAGCAGTACCCCAATTACGAATCCGTGATACCCCGGGACAATGATAAGGAACTGCTGATTTCCAAAGATCAGATGCTGTCCACTGTACGGCGGGTATCTGTATTTTCAAGCTCCACCACACGTCAGATCCGGCTTGAACTTGAAACGGATAAAATGATCATACGGGCGGAAGATCTTGATATGAGCAGTGAAGCCCGGGAGACCGTGTCCTGCGAATACAGCAGTGAAGGCATGGAGATCGGATTCAACGCCAAATACCTGGCAGACGTACTGAACAATATCGAGGGAGATGATGTACGGTTCGAATTTTCCACACCGAATCGTGCCGGAATTGTTAAACCTGCTGAAGAGGAAGAGGGTGAGGAAATATTGATGCTGGTGATGCCGGTCATGCTCAACAGCTATGCATGAGAATGTCCCGTATCGTTACCCTGACTACTGATTTCGGTTTGCAGGACCATTATGTGGGGACTGTGAAAGCAGTTATTCTGGGTATTGCCCCCGATGTCCGTCTGGTTGACATTTCACATGAGATTCCGGCACAGGACGTGATGGCCGGTGCCTGGGTTGTGCGGAATGCAGTAGATTATTTTCCGGCCGGTACCGTTCATCTGGTCGTGGTCGACCCCGGTGTAGGCACGGACCGGAATCCTGTGGCTATTGAAATCGGCAATCAGTTTTTTGTCGGCCCCGATAACGGTATTTTTACGTTAATTGCCGACAAGAAGCCTTACCGTGCCTGCAAACTCACCAACAGGGCCTTCTGGCGGGATACGACCTCAAACACATTTCACGGACGTGATGTTTTCGGGCCGGTAGCTGCCCATCTTGCTTCAGGCGTACCCCTGATGGACCTCGGAGAACCTGCTGACGAGCTCACGACCTACCGGTGGGCTACACCCATTGCCGATAAAGCAGGCATTCAGGGCTGGATAGTCCATATCGACCATTTCGGCAATCTGATTTCGAACATACCCGAACACCTTGTCGGAGAGGCACTCGATACCGGCGCTGTAAAAATTTACGTCGGCAATACCATTCTGCATGAAACGGTTTCTTCATACGGCCATGTAGAGGACGGGGAGCCGGCAGCCTATATCGGAAGTTCCGGCATGCTGGAAATAGCGATCAACAAAGGCAATGCAAGTGAAATGCTGAGTGTCAGAAAGGGGGCCCAGATCTCTGTCGTCTTGCAAAAATAAAGTCTGCGGCGGCTTTGACTTGACTGGACCGGCAGGCTGTCCCCGGTAGAATGAGCCGCCGGCTTTTCCTGTTTTACATCCTGTCAGGAGCTGTTATTCCAAGTATGCCGAGTCCGTTGGCCAACACCTGTGCAACGGCCTTTGCCAATGCGGCCCGGGCCTGCAGCAGGCTTTCCTCTTCACCCAGTATTCGGCAGTCATGATAAAAGCTTGTAAAGCGGGAGGCCAGGCTGTTGAGATAGTTGATGACCCGGTGAGGCTCCCTGTTCTCTGCAGCTGACAGAATCACATCGGGAAAATCAAGCATCTCTTTGATTAGCCGGATTTCA
>JBBDRV010000081.1:0-8181 GCA_040905285.1 Balneolaceae bacterium
GCGCGCCTTGACCCTGACGTTTTTTTAGGACACTATGAGTTTTCTTACAAACACTGATTACCTGACTAATTCTGGGACTGAATAACCCGGCGTATTGCTCTGTTGACAAGTGAATCAAAAACGTGCCGTGATATAAACAGCCGGTAAAGTGAAATGATGCCGGCCACAACAGATCCACTTCCGAGTATACTAAAAAACGTGGCCAGCCAAAAAGGCCGGATCAATCCCAGGATAGCGGCACACACCACGGAAAAACCCAGTATGAGCTGCAGGACCGTTCCGATCAGCTGAAACAGGATCTCCATGTTGAGATACAGCCTGTATCCGGAGTGCCGGCGTGAGCTTTTCCTCCTGTTTCCGGCTGCTGTTATCCATCTGCTCAAATACCCATTTTGTTCTTTCGGATCGCCAATCATGATTGTACCTTTTTATTTTTTATGCCGGTGCCTTCTTCGGTTTAAGGTTTGTTGCTCAGAGAAGTTTTGTACTGCTTTGCCGAATGTTGTTTTCGGCTTCCTGTTTGGAACAGAAACAGCACATATTCATATTGGGATATACAGGGATATAAAGTACCTGTTTAGATAACAGTACCTGTTGAGATACAAGTGCCGGACAGTCCGTTCTTAGCCCGTTTAATTTTTAAACCACGTCCAAACCTGAAAAATGTCGCTTTCCAATCATTATATATACGGCAAAAATCCACTTCTCGAACAATTCAAAACCGAACCGGGAAAAATCGATAAAATATTCCTGAGGAAAAACCTGCGCGGTTCCTATGTAGATGAAATCATGAACCTCGCTTCCCAAAACCGAATTCCCGTTTCTTTTGTTCCCGGCAACAAGTTGCATGAAATGGTCGGCCGGGTCAGCGATCAGGGAGTTGCAGCTCTTGTCAGCCCCGTCTCCTACCTGGAATTCGAAGACTGGCTTGACGATCTGGAGCCCGACGCGGATACGGCCATTCTACTGCTGGATGAAATAGAAGATCCCCACAACTTCGGAGCCATACTGCGTTCTGCTGCGGCAGCGGGCATCACGGCTGTACTGGTGCCTAAACACCGGCAGGCACCTGTCAGTGCCACAGTGGTCAAAACCTCTGCAGGTACAGCCGGCAGAATACCCATCGTGAGGGTCAGCAATCTGAACCAGGCGATTCTTGAACTGAAGGAGCATAAATTCTGGATAGCGGGCCTTGACCAGAATGCCGGGCGGTCCATCTGGGAGATGGAGGCCACTGTCCCGCTCGCATTCGTCATCGGCAGTGAAGACCAGGGAATACGGAAAAAAACCGGGGAACACTGTGATTTTCATTATGCCATCCCGATGCAGAACCGGGTAGAGTCCCTGAATGCCTCCGTAAGTGCCGCTTTAATCTGTTTTGAATGGCAGCGCCGGCAGCTGAACCGTTAGCCGGACCGGTTCCGGGCGCCGGCATATAAACGTGCCTTGTACAGGCTTCGGACCGGCAGATGAAGCGTCAATCGGGGGTATCGAAAATCAGTCGTAAATAATATTGCGATCAAACATAAATGGGTTCGTAATCAACGGGATCAATCGTAAAGCAGGTATCGCGCCCGGCGATCTTCAAAGGATTCTGTTTCAAACTGCCAGCCGCGGCCGGAACTGTCTGTGATCCCGTCGACCTTCCCCGTTCCCGCAAGCCTGTACAAATAATCGTTTGTTTCAGCACCGGGCGTATGCCGCAACAGAAAACTCATGACTCTCAGTCCGGTATCGACCGGATCCAGAGCATGGTAATCGGTTACCCTCAGCCTGATCCCGACGGAAGTCGCATCTTCGTGTTTCGGCCGGACGGCCCTGCCGGGCATGGAGACGGGGGTGAAACGTGTTTTTTCAACCTCAACACCGGAGAGGGTATCCTGTAATCTTGCAAGATCCCGCTCATTGAATCGTGTAGCGGGGGATCCCAGCAAAAGAAACGGGCTGTCCGTCCCCCTCCCCTCCGACAGGCTTGTTCCCTCTATAAAACATGTGCCGAGATACAGGTAAGCATTTTCGAAGGCGGGAAGATTCGGGGAAGGCGGAAACCAGGACAGGCCGGTATCCGGCCACTTCATCCGGCGGTTCCAGCCGTCCATTGTGATCACCCTGTAGTCGGGTTCATGTTCAAATTCCAGCCAGTTTTCACCGATGATCATTTTCCCAAGCTCTCCAAGTGTCATCCCGTGTGCTGCGGGGATCGGATACATCCCGACAAAAGAGGCATATTGCTTCTCCAGAACCCAGCCCGAGACATAATCCCCCCCGGCGGGATTGGGCCGGTCCAGCACCCAGACAGGGATCCGGGATTCGGCTGCTGCCTGCAGGACCAGTCCCATGGTCGCATTGTACGTGTAGAACCGCGCCCCCACATCCTGCATGTCAAATATCAGTATATCGACCCGGCCCAGCATCTCTTCGGTGGGTTTTACCTGTTCACCGTACAGTGAGAATACCGGCAGTCCGGTCGCCTGGTCCACGCCGTCCCGGATAACTTCCCCTGCTCCCGCTTCCCCGCGGAAACCGTGTTCCGGAGCAAACAGGGCCGTAATATTCACATCTTCAGACAGCAGGGTATCGAGCATATGGGTCTTGCCGATACGTGCCGTGGGATTCATGACAAGGCCAACCCGCAAATCCTCCAGTTCATCCAGATGATTTTCTATCAGGTTTTCCGCCCCGGTCACCACCGCTTTGCCGGCCGGCGGACCGGACTCCGGCAGAAACCCGCCGGAACCCCATACCAAAACCAGTCCGCCGGCCGCAAAAAGTAAGAAAACAAGGATCCGGATCGTCATACGTCAACATCCGCACGGCACCCGTTAAATGCAACGCACAATTTTAATCACTTGATTTCTTCTTATCTTGGATTTCTCCATTTATCTTGGGTTTCTCCAAAACCATCTAAAAACACACTGTCATGAAACTGCTGGGGAAGATTTTAGCCGGGATTCTTGTTTTCCTGATCCTGCTGATAGCGGGACTGAACCTTTATTTTACTGATGAGCGCCTGAAGGGGATGATTCTTCCCCAGATCAGTGAAGCACTGGACCGGGACGTCCGCGCCGACCGCATGTCCGTCACCCTGTTCAGAACCTTCCCCCGATTCGGTCTCAGGATAGAAGGGTTTATGCTGCCTGATGACCAGGGTGAACCCGTCGCCGCTTTTGAAAGCCTGATTGGGGCTGTCCGCCTTTTCCCGCTGATGCAGAATGAAATTTCCCTGGCCAGGCTTGACGTAAACGGGCCGGCTGTATATTACCGTGTTTATGCAGACTCAACCACCAATATTGATTTTCTTCTGACAGAGCAGGAGGACGAAACGGACGAGGCGGGGCCGGAATACGCTATCCGTATACCACGCTTTGTAATCAGCGGGGCTGACATTTATTATATCGACGAGACCACCGGCACCCGGCTTGATCTGGAGGGACTGGATGCAGAGATCGGACTGGACTTTGCCGGGCTGATAGAAAGCACCGTCGACGCCAGCCTTCAATCCCTTTCAGCCTGGCAGGAAGAAACGGAATACGTGTCCGGCCTTGCCCTGCGCCTCCGGCAGAGATCCACCATCGACCTGGAAGAAGAGCTCCTGACTCTGAGCGAGGGGACGTTCTCCATCCGGGGATTTGACCTGAACCTCAGCGGATCAGTCAGCGACTGGAGCAGTGACTCTCCCCTGCTTGACCTGCAGTTCAGCTCTTCCACTGAGAATTTCGGCGAACTCCTCAGCCTGGCACCGCCTGAATATGACGAGCATTTACAGGGGCTTGAAACCCGGGGAGGTCTCCGGCTGGAAGGGGCTGTCCGGGGAAGGCTGACAGAAGAGAATATTCCCGATTTTAACCTCGATGCGGCGGTGTCTGACGGATACCTGCAAAATCCCGACCTCCAGGAGCCTATAGAAAATATTGACTTTGCACTGCGGGCGGACAACAGCAGTGTAATACTCAGTCGTTTTTCCGCTACAGCAGCCGGCAATGAGATTGAGGCTTCCGGTAACCTGGACCGGCCTTTTGATGATGACGCTCCGTTCACGTTCCGTCTGGATGGAAGTGCGGACCTGGCAACATTCAGCCAGTTCTATCCGCTGGACCAGGCGGGGGTGGAAACCCTGTCGGGACTGCTGACGGCGGATATTGAAACGTCCGGCAGCCTGGACGATCCGGAAGGCGCTGTCTTTGACGGTTCGGTGCAGCTCAGCAATGGCCTGCTTAAATATGTGGACGTTCCGCAGTCCATCGAAGATATTGAAGCAGATATAGAGGCAACCCGGGAGCTTGTTACCATCCATGCGGCTTCTTTCCGGGCGTTGGACAATCGGTTTTCGATGACCGGATCCGTTTCCGATCCCATGGCAGACCTGCCGGAATTCGATGTCCTCGCCGACCTCGATTTCGATCTGGGAACCATCGGGGACTTTTACCCGATCGATGAAGACACCCTTGTGCTCCGCGGAAAAATGATTGCACAGGCCGGTCTCCGCGGGCAGGCGGACCAGATTGAGCAGGCATTGCAAAACGGCACCATTGAATTGAGAGACGGATACATCGACCACAGGCTGACTGCACAGCCCCTCGAGGATGTTACGTTCCTGGCCACCATTGAAGGACCGCGTCTGGTGATCGGCGAGGCACGGTTCAGGACGGGTGAAAACCGGCTGTCCATGAGCGGCACGGTGGATGACTACCTCGAAGACGACCCTCTTTTTGACCTCACCATTGACGGATCTGCAATTCTGGCCGACATAGCATCCTATTACCCCCTGGAACCCTGGATAAATGAACTAACCGGTGGTGCACAAATGGACCTGAATGCAAGGGGTCCCGCGGGGGAACCGACCCGCATTGCCCTGAACGGCACTCTTGAGCTGACCGACGTCGTTGCCCGCGGAGACTCGCTTAACCTGCCGGTGACAAACCTGAACGGGGTGCTCGCTGTCCGGCCGGACGCCATAACTCTGGAGAGCTTCTTCATGAACTTCGGCTCTTCAGACATTTCACTGGAAGGCCGCCTGGAAAATTACCTGGGTTTCATGCAGGAGTATGACAGCGAGGCAGCCATGCCGTCAGTCAGCGGAACCTATCACAGCCGGCTGCTCGACATGGATGAGATGATGGACTGGGACGAGGAAACCGGGGAGGAACCCCTGCCGGTTGAACTGCCCCGGATGACGGGTACAGTTGACACCAGGATCGATTCCCTCACCCTGTTCGGCATTTATATCACGGAGATAGAAGGCAGGGGTCGGACAAATCCGGATCAGCTTGTGATTGAGGATGCATCGGCATCCATGTTTGACGGTTCCGCCAGCGGCAGCTTCACATGGAATGTCCCCCGTCCCGACCGCACCAATCTCCGGTTTTCCGGCAGTCTTGAAGATCTTCAGGTTGAGGCATTTTTCAGGGAATTCCCGATTCTGGGCGAAAACAGCCGGTTTGAAAGACACCTGACCGGCGGATTCGACGCTGAAGCAGACTACTATACCGAGCTGGACGAATTTATTACCCCGGATATCAGTACAACAACGGCAGAGGGATCTTTCGGCATGAGCAGGGCCAGGATGCAGGGGCACCCGTTTCAGGAAAATCTCGCCGAATGGCTTGGCGCGGATGAACTGCGGTCGCTTGCGCTGGACGAATGGACGGCAACATTTTCAATCAGGGAGTCCGTGCTTACCCTCAATGATTTCAGGCTGACCAGTGAAAACATCGGCCTTGAACTCGATGGAACGCAACATCTGGAAACAGATGAGATTGACTTTACAGCACAGCTTTTTCTGCCTTCCGGATTTCGCAGTGGCCTCTCATCCGTTCTCTCCAGCCGTGTCGTGGATGCGCTGACAAATGATGAGGGCCTCATCGTCGTTCCTCTCCGGATCAGCGGAACCATGGAGAACCCTCGCTTCACACCGCAGGAAAGCATTATAGAAGATCTGCTGAGAGACACCGGCAGGGATATTCTCCGGGGATTGTTTAACTGACCTGCCGGAACCGGCGAAGAGCGTCTGCGGCGGCCTGAATCCCCATTCAGTCTGCGGGGCCGGCTTTCTTTCTCTGCTGCCCTTTTGTATATTCTGCCGTCCATTAATCAAATCACTGCATGCAATTCGCTGAAGGATATCTTGTCTGGGATACGGATCCTGTCTTGTTCAGTATCCCTGAATTTCAATTACCCCTGCCCGTTACAGTCTGGGGGCTTGCCGCCGGCGCCGTGCTGCTCTACTTTGCATGGCAGAAGTTTATTCCGGCGGATGAAAAAAAGCAGCTGGAGATCCCCGCCTGGAAACCCTGGGCATTGATTCTGGGCTCTTTCATCGCGGGCCAGGTTCTGTTTCTCCCGATAGGGGGACCCTCCATTGACACCATCGGCCCCATCGAACCGCGCTGGTACGGTCTGATGTTTGCTTCAGCCTTTATCTTCGGCTACCTGCTCAGTTCGAAAATGTTGCGTGACGGGGGCCGGACACCTGAAGATATCGACCGGCTCCTGATCTATATTCTGATTGCAACGATTGTGGGTGCCCGTCTCGGTCACATCATATTCTACGACCTGGAATACTACCTGCGCAATCCGCAACTCATTCCCGCCATCTGGCGGGGCGGACTTGCCTCCCATGGTGCGGCAATTGCGATCATTCTGGCCATGTGGCTCTATGTGAAAAAAACACCGGGGATGACGTTTTACTGGCTGGCGGACAGGGTTGTCCCCGGAGTCGCCATCGGGGGCATGTTTATCCGGATCGGGAATTTCTTCAATTCAGAAATTCTGGGCAAGGTAACCGACCTGCCCTGGGCTGTTATATTTGCAAATATCGACCGGTTCCCGCGCCATCCGTCGATGCTCTACGAATCCCTGTCAACGCTTGTGGTTCTTGCTGTTTTAATGACGATTTATTTCAGATACGACAAAGCTCCACCCAAAGGATCCCTTTTCGGAAGTTTTCTTGTCCTGCTCTTTTCAGGACGTTTCCTGATCGAATTCACAAAACTTTACCATTCCGATTTCGAGGCTGACCTGGTACTCAATATGGGCCAGTGGCTGTCTCTCCCCCTGATCGTTTTCGGCATCTGGCTGCTTGTCCGGAAGGTGGACTGGAAGAAACCGGCACCATGAGCGGATTCCGGCTACCCGGCGGCCGCGGCTGTTTTCAGAAAGGCAGACTGGCCTTGACCCGGTAATACAGGTCATACCCGGATTCAAAAAGATGATCGTAGGGCTGCCCGATGCCAAAAGAATGGATAAACAGCAGAGGCCCCAACCGGATCATATTTTTGATCTCGGATCCCAGGCCCAGCATGATTTCTTCCTCACTATCCGCCTCGGAGAAAGTCACATCGTGTACCGTGCCCGCATCGGCAAAAAAAGCGAGTGCAGTCGGTCCCAGTCGTAAAAAACCCAGTACCGACGTATTCAGGGAAGGAAGAAAAGGCATCCTGTACTCTGCCGATACAAAACCCACCTGCTTCCCTGCAATGAAGTCCCGGTAGCCCCTGACCCTGTCCGCTTCTGCCGCCTGCAATTCTTCCAGTTCACTCCGTGAGGGAAATCCGATGTTGTCTATTCTGGAGAAACCGATATAGTGCTGGGGAAACGGTTCCCCGACCTGCACCTGCATCCTGCCGAACAGAAAAAGGCGGTGTGATCCGGACAGCTGCAAAAGCGTATAGGCACTTGCGTCGACCGTCAGAAACGAGGTGTCGGACCCCAATCTCTTCTCCGAGCCGCTTGCCCTCATGCGCAGCCCGTAACCGTCAACCGGATGAAGCAGATTCCGGTAATAGGGTGGCTGTTTTTTCAAAGTCCAGGTAAGGCGCAGATCGAGCTGGTGACCCGACACGGGATCCGGCAGGGCTGGGGAAAAATCGTAGCCCCTGAATGCAAAAGGCTCTGTAAAGGCATATCTGATCCGGGTATTAATCCGGCTCTCCCGGTAGGGGCCTTCCAGACGGTCCAGAGGCCATCGCGCCGACAGGCTGACGCCCGTCATCTCCTCGATCAGAAAATTCCGCCCGTAATAACGCGCCGCTGCCGGGGCACGAAACGCCATGGCCGTCAGTGTGGGGTAAAACTGGTTGTTTATATATGAAAACAGGCCGTAACTGTTGAAGGGATCCCCTGCAGAAAAAATACCGCCTGCAGTGATCACATGTTTTCCAAGAGGTTCAAGCCAGTTTGTGA
>JBBDRV010000082.1:0-8155 GCA_040905285.1 Balneolaceae bacterium
CTTTACAAGGACAATATCAAGAGATCCGGTTTTCAGAATGACAGTTCTTCTCTGAAGGAATTTATTGAGGGCCTGAACCTCGATATCCGTATAAAGGAGGCGACGCCTGAAGAGATCAGTCGAGTATCCCAGCTCACCTACAGAACCAATCAGTTCAACTTTACGACTATCAGAAGGTCAGAGAAGGAAATTGAGGAGGTACTCGGCAGGGATGGTTTCGTTTGTAAAGTCTGCAGGGTCAAAGACCGTTTTGGTGACTATGGCCTGGTCGGGGCAATGCTGTATAAAATATTACCGGGCCGGATCCTGCTCGATTCTTTTATGCTGAGCTGTCGGGTACTCGGCCGGGGAGTCGAGCACAGCATGTTGAGATCGGTCGGGGAGACAGCCAGAGCCCATGGGTTGGGTACGGTGCAGGTTAATTTTGGAGAGACAGAAAAGAACCTGCCTGCCCGGAACTTCCTTCAGGCGGTGTCCAGGGATTATTCAGGAAGTATCCCTCTCACTGATGAAGGATATGTCATGCCGTCCGATTATTTGAGCGGACTGATTTACGATCCCGATAACCAAAAGTCCGGGGAATCCAGGGCCAATGGGCAGGTAAAAAAATCTGTGTCAAACGCATCGAGAGAGCATCAGGGTCAGATCTTTGAGCAGATAGCAAAGGAGCTTCATCAGCCATCGAAGATAGATGAGTTATTACGTGAAAAAAAAGATTCAAATGTAAAGAAACCTCCGGCCTCATCATCAGCAGAAAGAGATCCTCTCCAAAAAATAACAGAGATCTGGGAGAGCACTCTGGACAGAGAAAATATCGGCCCGGATGAGCATTTCTTTGCTGTGGGAGGCACATCATTAAAAGCAGTTGAGGTACTCTCGCAGTTGAATGAACAATTCAACAAGAACCTGACAATCGTAAGTCTTTTTGAGCACTCGACGATCCGTTTACTGGCAGAGCTTGTTGAAAGCAGGGTGGAAAATAATTCTGAATTCGACAGAATCATAAAAAGAGCCGGATCAAGAAGGAATCGTATTCAGGCGAAAAAAATAAAAAAGGGGCATGACAGAAGAAAAACATTATGAATAACAAATATACGGACAGAGAATTTGACATCGCCATTGTAGGAGTGTCCGGAAGATTTCCCAAGGCCGGGACTATCCATGAATACTGGGAAAACCTGAAAAACGGCAGAGAATGCTTTACCCGGCTGGATGATGAACGGATGATTGCCTCGGGAGTGGACCCTGATCTTCTAAAGGATCCTGATTATGTAAAGGTCTCCCCCGTATTGGACGATTACGACAAATTTGATGCCCAGTTTTTCGATTATACTCCCAGGGAGGTATCCATGATAGATCCTCAGCAAAGGCTTTTCCTGGAATGCTGCTGGGAAGCTTTTGAAGATGCAGGATATAACCCTCACGAATATGAAGAGCCGGTGGGAGTTTTCGGGGGGAGTGCCGTCAATAGCTACATGGTTTTCAGTGGAGTGCATAATCGCTTCTATTCGGAATTTCTCCCTTCGGTTGTCGGCAATGACAACAGCTTTCTGGCAAACAGGGTATCCTATCAACTGAACCTGAATGGGCCTGCCGTAACTGTCCAGACAGCCTGTTCCACCAGTTTGGTATCGGTTCACCTGTCGATCCAGAGTCTGCTGAACGGAGAGTGTTCAATGGCACTGGCAGGCGGCGTCGCCGTATGGGTCCCGCATGAAGCGGGACATCTGCATCAGGAAGGAAATGTCTTCACAAAGGATGGTCATTGCAGGGCATTTGATGCCAAAGCAACCGGCACTATCTTTGGCAGTGGTGCGGGAGTTGTCCTTCTTAAGCGATTTGACGACGCTGTTGAAGATGGGGATCAAATATATGCGGTCATTAAAGGTTCAGCTGTAAATAATGACGGTGCCAAAAAAACGAGTTATACGGCACCCAGCGTAGACGGCCAGGCAGAAGTGATCGTAGAAGCAATCGCAAACTCCGGGCTCCATGCTGACGACATATCTTATATTGAAGCGCACGGGACCGGGACGTTTATCGGCGATCCGATTGAGGTAAGAGCCCTCACAAAAGCTTATCGGGCATTCACTGCCCGCAAAAGCTTTTGTGGAATCGGTTCGGTAAAACCGAATATCGGACACCTTGATGCGGCAGCGGGAGCTGCAGGCCTGATCAAAGTGATTTTGGCGATGAAGCACAAGATGATTCCTCCAAGCATCAATTATAATGAGCCCAATCCCTCTATTGATTTTGAAAACAGTCCTTTCTATGTCAATCACAGTCTGAGAAAATGGGAATCCCGGAGTGGAGCCCCTTTGCGTGCGGGTGTGACCAGTCTCGGTATGGGGGGTACAAATGCCCATCTCATTCTTGAAGAAGCACCTCTCATTGAACGGCCGGTCGTAGAAGACAGGTGGCCTGTCCTGTTGACCTTTTCTGCAAAGAAAGCCTCTGCGCTGGATGACTACTCGATGAAGCTTGCCGGTTTCCTGAAAGATAACCCGGACGCAAAGCTTTCAAATGTAGCTTATACGCTTCAAAGAGGCAGAAAAGAATTTTCTTGTAAGAGATTTCTTACGGCGGAAGACCGGGACGATGCCATTGAAAAGCTTGAGAAGCTCCCCGGTAACTCGGTAAAAACCTATTCCGACCATGGGGACGGGAGAGACGTTGTGTTTTTGTTTCCCGGCCAGGGTTCACAATATGTGAATATGAGCCGGGATTTGTACAAACAGAATCCGGTTTTCAGAAATCATCTTGACAAGTGTGCCGAACTTCTGGAACCGGTGATGAATGCGGATATCCGCAAAATGCTATTCCCCGAACCGGGTCATGAGGAGGAGGCAACAAAACGATTGAGTAATACCGTCAATACACAACCGGTGATTTTTTCCATTGAGTACTCGCTGGCGATGTACTGGATGGATCTCGGGATAAAGCCGGCAGCCGTACTTGGCCATAGCCTGGGTGAATTTACAGCAGCGTGCATAGCCGGGGTCTTTGACCTGGAAACCGCACTTAAACTGATTGCAGCGAGAGGCAGTATCATGCAGGAGCTGCAACCCGGTTCCATGCTGGGCGTAATGCTCCCATCCTCCGAGGTGGAAGAGTACCTGAATGACAGACTTTCCATTGCCGGCATAAATACACCCTCGTCCTGTGTTATTTCCGGAGACAAGGCAGCGATTGAAGCCATAAAGGAACTGCTTGATGCCAGGAGTGTCAAAACCCGACTGCTCGAAACATCACATGCTTTCCATTCGCGTTTGATGGATCCGGTGCTGTAAAAATATCGCGACTTTGTGGCTGCAATGACCTGCAATCGACCTTCAATTCCGGTTATTTCCACCGTGAGGGGAGATTGGGGGGCTCCTGATGAGTTCGTAAACCCGGATTACTGGGTCGATAACATCAGACATCCGGTTCGGTTTGCCGACGCTGTTGAAAAATTGTTTGACAGGCCGGAGTGGATCATGCTGGAGGCAGGCCCCGGCAATATACTCACCACGCTGGCAAAACAGCATCCCAACCTGCCGCCGGAACAGGTTTTGCTTCAGTCTTTGCGACACCCGAAAGTGGAGCAAGATGACAACGTATTTGCAATGAACACACTGGGAAGACTGTGGTCATGTGGATATCCTGTAGAATGGGAACGGATATACAAGGATAATCCGGTCCATAAAATATCGCTTCCGACCTACGCTTTTCAGCGGGTAAGATGCTGGATCGATCCCGAACCGAGGGGAGCGGAAAGTCTTGTAAATAGTGCAGAAACCGGGGAAAAAATGAACGGTGTCGGCAACAACGAAGGCTCGGAAAAGAGGAATATCGTTGATGAGCTGACGGCTATCTGGCAGGATTTTCTGGGAATCGAAAACATCAAAAAAGATGATGATTTCTTCGAACTCGGAGGAAACTCGCTGGTCGCCGTACAACTTTTCGACGAGTTGAAATACAAGCTGGGCATTCAATTGCCGCTGTCGGCATTATTTGAAGCTCCGACCATTGAGCAGATCGCGAAGCTGATAGAGCCTGCAGAAGATGGGACCCGGACTAAAGATAAAACTCAGACTAAAAAGAAACATACTTCCGCATTGGTAAAAATACAGGGTGAAGGCAAGGAGAGACCCTTCTTTTGCGTGCATGGCCATTTTGGCAATGTTCTGTTTCTTTATGAACTGGCCAATCTGCTGGGTAAAAACCGTCCGTTTTATGGTGTTCAATCCGTTGGGCTGTCAGGCGAAGAGAACCCCCTGACCAGTATTGAGGATATGGCGGACCGTATCATCAAAGAGATGATGGAGGTGCAACCCAGAGGCCCCTACTCCTTCGGGGGCTATTGCTACGGCACACTGGTTTCCATTGAGATAGCGAAGAAACTGGATGAAATGGGTGAGACCTATGATCCCATTGTGATGATCGATCCGCAGCCGACGGCTTATTCAAGGGTAATCGATGATAAGGTCGTTAAATCATATAAAAAGATTACGTTTGAACAGAAAAAAAGCAAGCACGAGGGACGGATCAGCGACAAGTCTCTGATCGAGTCAATCCAATATTTCCATGACAAAATCTCCAACAAATTGAAGTTTAATTTTAAAATCAAAGCATTCAATTTGTACATACGAAGCAAACGATTCCTAAACATGAAAATGCCTGCTTCATTCAGGGATGTGGAACTTGCCAACATGGTTGCCCATGATAACTACGTATCTAAACTCAAAGGCGATTTTAAAGCAGATGTCGAACTGATTCTATCCAAAAAGGTAACAGAAAAATTTTCGTCAGACCCCGCATCAGACTGGGCGGGTCTGACAAAAGGGAACATGAATGTTTACCTGATTGAAGATGATGGTGTCATCATGAGTGCTGAGATGTTTAATAAGCCCTATGTACAGGGCACTGCCGGGGTGATAAAATCTATATGGAAGTTACATTCCGGGGAGCTGCCGGATAAAAACAGAACTTCGGTCAGGGATAAATACAAACCGGAGCGCAGAGAAGCGGCTACGGTTTAATGAAACGGAAGAGTTGCTGTGACAAATCGGACTCTGGAAGAAATTTTCGACCCCGAGGTGCTTTCAAATAAAGCCGGAAGGCTTGAGGAAGGTGATGTGCATTTGTGGGTGATAAACAGAATTGCGTGCCGAGAACAAAATAACTATTCGGAGTACTTTCTGAGCGAGGCTGAACAAAACAGAGCACAAAGATTCCGGTTTAGCAGAGATCGTGATCTGTTTGTGTTGGGAAGGCATATCACAAGGATACTTTTGGCGCATTATGCAGGCAGCGATCCCGACAAGGTGAAGATCGTGCCGGATGCTTCCGGAAAACCGTCATCTGATTTGAGACTGAATTTCAATATCTCTCACTCCCACGATCAGTTGCTTTTGGGTTTTTCGAATTCTGCCATAGGAGTAGATATTGAAAAGATAGATTCTTCGGTGGATATAAAAAGTCTCGGTGAGAGCCACTTCTCAGAAATTGAGTTTCAAATAATGATGAACGATACAAAAAATAAAAGATGTGACAGATTTTTTGAGATCTGGACCAAAAAGGAGTCCCTTGTCAAAGGGATCGGAAAAGGACTCCGTATATCACTCCAGGATTTCAATGTCACGGGCTGGAACGGGAAAGTGCGGTGGGGTCTTCCGACCGGGCAAATGGTTGAAGGCTGGCACGTACGGGAACTTGAAGCCAAACCGGGATACAAGTCTGCTTTTGCCACTCGGAATGCAACCGTCAATCTCAGTCACTTCCGCCTGAAGAACTGACAATGCCACTGCTATCGGAGGGGGATACTATCATGAACTACCTGCTACCATAAAAAATCGGACATAAATTTGCTACTTCATATGACGATTATACCGTCGGAAATGAGATATGTTATCTATTAATAATGATATATGTTATCTATTAATTAGGTTACAGCATTAGGATAATTCTGCAATATTCATTTAATCAGAATAACAGTTGATCAGGTAAAGAGGTTAGGGTAAGAGAGTAAAGAGAGTATTTCTTTGGATATCGCAAATCGTTTAAAAAATGATAAAACCATTCATTAGGGTGCATTTCCGGGATCAAACTCCGGCAGAAAGTACAACGGCCTCTTCGACTTAGGACCAAGACATCCAGGGTTGGGAAAAGGATACCGGACTGCTCAGACCTGCACTATAGCAGCTGAAAGCAGCTAAAAAATAAATGCTAAAACAGAGTTTAAATTAGGAGAGTTTTTCATGAATCTAACAAAGATATTTATCAATAATCCGGAGAATTTTGATCAGTCAATGAGCAGGATTCGATCAGCAGGATTACCTGATACTCTTGACCGGCCTTATCTTTTCAACCTTGGATTTGAAGAAACGAATGCCGTACTCTATTTAAGGCTGTTTTTTATGATGGGACTGACCGATGAGGAGGGAACTCCAACAAAAGATTTTGTACGGTTTGTCAAATCCAGAAATGAATCCCGCTGCGTTATCACAGAAAAGGTATGGACCGGGTATATCGATGTTTTTTCCATAGATAAAAAAGCCTATGAACTGCAAGTAGACAAGGTTAGTGAGATCTTCCGCAGGATTCATGGAAATGAAACATCAGATACGTTCCTGAAGCTCCTGGCAATGACATTTAAGGCACTGACTGACTATGCCGATTGGAATATAAAGTCCGGCACATCAGAGCAGAGTACGGTAAACGGGTCGCTGAAAAAAAACGGTTCTGCCCAACATAAAAAAGAGGAACTGCGTCCAGCAGTGAATAGCTCAGAGTATCATAAAGCGTATGAAACCGATTTTCTCGAGGATCTGATGGAGGAGTTTTCCGATCAGGAAGACGATCATCAGAAAACGGCGGACCTGGAATTTTCGGGGGAGGGCATTGAGACACCGGTTATCAATGACTTTGCCAGTGAAACCATGATTGCCAGTGAGACCATGATTAAGAGGCGTAAAAGCCCGGACAAGCCAGAGCCGGGGAAATACAGATCGAGAGAGGTGGCATACAGAGATAAATCATGGAAATCCGGGATAATCAGCAAGAATGCTAACGGGCAGGCTCAGGGAAAGGGTGGATCAAATGTTGGAACGGATATGACAGGTCAGGCAGAGCTCCGACGTCCTGTAAGAAAGGAAGAACCGGCTGAAATTATGGTGGGATGTCGTTCTGAATCGCTGTCAGAAGAGATGAACGGTGCCTCTGGAGATAGAGCATCCCTTCCGAAAGTGTTGCTGAAAAGAGCTGACCTGCTTGCCAAACTGAATCGTAATGAAGAGGCGATCAGAACATTTGATCAGCTCGTTGAAATGTATGACGATTCGGAACAGTCAAACAGAAACAACATACTCTCCAAATGCCTGATGAAGAAAGCCGAATTACTCGAAAACAATAATCAGTTCGAAGAGGCTCTATCGGCATATGATGAATTCATTCACCGGTTCTATTCATTTTTTCAGCAAAAATAAGCACAGCAGAATTATACATTAAAAAGCAGTTGCCGATTTGCAGCTGCACGGCAGTTGTATTGTACCAGCTTCCGGAACAGCGTTACCTGACTATCCACAAGAGAGTACTTTTACACTAACCACAAACGGAGAGTAACATGGGTCAACAACAACTTTTACTCGTGATACTGGTAACTATTATTGTAGGGATAGCAACAGTCGTGGCTATCAACACCTTTGGTTCAGCCGCCGATTCAGCAAATATAGATGCTGTGAATAATGATATCGCAACTCTTGCATCAGCAGCTCAGAGTCACTATATGAGGCCGGAAATACTCGGTGGCGGTGGACGAACATTTACAGATTTAACGTTTATCGGCCTTTCATTTCCCTCTGTGGGAATTTCATCAACTGGTCTTGCCGCAGAGAATGAGAACGGCAGATATGTCATAGAAACCGCCCTTGAAAGCTTCACCATCACCGCCTATCCTGCAAGTAACTCGGGTTACACTCCCGGTGAAGTAGATGAAGATGGTGTACTGACTCCGGGAGATAATGGCACGGGTACAGTTTTTGAAGCTATTGTTGAGGCCAGTAACTTGTCTGTAATTACAAGTAACTAACTACATCTGCATAACAATGGGCTAATTGGGTATTAGCAGTCTGTCGGACTTACTCTACAGAGCTGCGCATGCGATCTTTTTACACAT
>JBBDRV010000083.1:0-8140 GCA_040905285.1 Balneolaceae bacterium
TTTCGGGTCCGGTGTCAATTTTACGGCCGGCCTGCCTGTCATCCGCACGTCACCGGATCACGGCACCGGATTTGACATAGCCGGTAAAAACAGGGCATCGGAAGAGTCTTTTGTCTCTGCATATGAATGTGCCGTTAATATGATCAAGAACAGGCGGAGAAAAAATGACGCAACCTGACCAGGCGGAACACCGGCCCATTTACAGCGTGCTTGCCCATATATACGATACCTTGATGAGTGATGTCGATTATGAGCTGTGGGCCGACTATGTCGATGAACTGATACAGATTCATGCCCCGGGGGCCGAAAAATTACTCGAACTCGCCTGCGGAACAGGTTCCGTGGCGCTGTCTCTTGATGAACTCGGGTATTACGACATCACGGCTACTGATGCGTCTCCTGCAATGATTGAAAAAGCCGGACAGAAAGGTGCCGAGGCCGGTTCTTCTGTTCTGTTTAAACCCCTTGATTTCCTGAATATCGACCTGGACGAAAAATTTGACCTTGTTTTTCTCGTCTTTGACAGCATTAACTACCTGCATACCGAAGCTGACATTCTGAAGCTCCATGAACAGGTAAAAAAGGTGCTTAAGCCCGGCGGTTATTTTATATTTGATTTCACCACACCCCGGAACTCCCGGCAGGCTGTCGGCTATCTCAATAATGAGGAAGGGATCAGCTCCGAGAATTATCGTTTTTTCCGTACCAGCCGTTTCGATGCCGTAAACAATATGCATATCAATGAATTCGAAATAGAAAAGTTAGGCGCCGACAGGCGTACCGTGAAAGAAACCTTTGTAGAAATTCACCGCCAAAAAATATACACTCTTGATCAGATGAAGGCGATCCTGAAAAAAACCGGATACAGGATGATCGACATGGTTGACGGATTTTCATTTGACCGGGCGGACAACAAAAGCCTGAGGATAACTATTGTATGTCAACATCAGAAAACAGGGTAATACAGCTGGACAATGTTTCGGTAATGTACGATTACCACAAAGTACTGGACAACGTCAGCTTCTCACTTGACGTGGGGGAGTTCTGCTACCTGATCGGTAAAACGGGTGCGGGGAAAAGCTCTTTTCTGAAACTGCTGTACAGGGATCTCAAACCGGATGACGGATCCATCACTGTTGCCGGTTATCCCGTTTCGGACCTGCGTGACAAAGACGTTCCCTATCTCAGGCGCAGGCTGGGAATTGTTTTTCAGGATTTTCAGCTTCTTCCGGACCGCAATATCTTTGAGAATGTTGCTTTTGCACTGGAAGTAACCGGCCAGCGAAAGAGGTTTATCAAAAAAAGAGTCCTGGAAGTTCTGGGGATGGTGGGGCTGAGCCACAAGAGAAAAGCCATGCCTACCGACCTTTCAGGGGGTGAGCAGCAGCGTATTGTGATCGCGCGGGCTCTGGCGGGAGAACCCCGGATCATGCTTGCAGATGAACCTACGGGCAATCTGGATCCGGAAGCATCCAGATCCATCATGGATCTGCTGAAACAGATTAACAACAGGGGAATGACGGTACTGATGGTTACCCACGATTACAACACCGTAAAGGATTTTCCAAACAGGACTGTGGAGGTGGCCAACGGCAAACTCAGGGAAGTAAAATTGATCTGAAGGATTCTCTGAAGGGTTTCAAATAATGAAGTGCATAAAAGGGGTATAAAAATAAAGAAGTCCGGCTGTCAACCAGACTTCTCTGCTACGTTGGCTTTTTCGGGGTATAAAAGAACAGCAACAAATATGCCATTCATTTTTATTTTACACCCCGGAAGAGTCATTGTTCCTGTTTTTCTCAAAAAAACGGCCGCACCTGTCAGCTGTTCCCGTACAGTTTTGCACAGAGTCCGGTAAATCGCACCGTTTTTCTTCCCGCTGCCTTTTTAAACAGATCGCGGTTGCCATAAACGGCAAAACGTTTACTTGCCCTTGTCACGGCAGTATAGATCAGCTCTCTGGTAAGGACCGGGGTATCCTGTTCCGGCAATAACAAATTCACCTCGTCAAATTCCGATCCCTGGCTCTTATGGACAGTGATCAAATAGGCCGGCTCATAGTTTCTAAGCCGGTGAGCCGCCACTTTTTTGCCTTCACCTTTTGCTCCGGAAAAGAGCACGCAGAAAGATCCCGGACCGGATCGGACACATACACCAAGATCGCCGTTATATATGCCAAGGGAATAGTCATTGCGGGTTACCAGGACCGGCCGGCCATGATACCACCCGCCGGCCGGACGAATCAGGCGTCGTTTCAACAGGTACTCTTCAATTCGCCGGTTCAGGGACTCTGTCCCGAACCCGCCCCTTCTCAGGGCACCAAGCCATATTTCCCGGGTCCGGTAATGTAAAAGCCCGGCACCGGTCAAACCGGAGCCGTTCTCCAGGGAAGTTGCACAGGCATCAAAAAGGGTTGCAAGATCCTCTTTTCCGTAGGAGAATTCCTGAAATGAGAGATCCGGATAACTGTCACTGGTGAGAATCCTGGAAACGGCATCCTCCTCTCCGCTGTTTACAGCATCGGCAAGAACCGCTATTCCGCTTTCAAAGCCGAATCGGTAGCTTTCAGTCAAATAGACGATTGCATCGTCCAGGCCCTGCTGCCGTGCACTCACCGGAATTTCTGCAGCCCCGGCCCCGCAGGAAGACAGGTAGCCGGCAGTCTTCCGGTTAAAACTGTTTTCTTTTTTTTGACAGATGTCCCCGAGTACAGATCCCGCCTCAACCGAAGAGAGCTGATTTTTATCACCGAGAAGGACAAGCCGGGTATTCTCTCCCGTATGCCGTAACAGACGGGCCGTCATGGAAAGATCGACCATAGAGGCTTCATCGATTATGATAAGATCGTAAGGCAGGAGTTTTCTGTACGGCGGTGGCAGCAGGCCGTTCTCCTGCGTGTCTCTCAGAAGCCTGTGTATTGTCATGGCCTCATCAGGCATGTGTTCGTTCAGATCTTTTTTTCCGGAGGATCCGCACATATAATCTTCAATGGACTGGCTCATCTTCGCCGCCGCTTTACCTGTAGGGGCAGCCAGCGCAATCCGAAGCGGTTTATGTGACAAAGACTGAAGCAGACGAATAATACGGGCAACAGTCGTTGTCTTGCCTGTACCCGGTCCGCCGGATATGATCAGCAGCTGATTTCGCAGTGCAAGAGCCGCAGCTGACTTTTGCCAGTCTGTCTTTTCGTCCGGGGAGTCTCCAAAAAGATCTACCAGGAACCGGGTCGACTCTTCCCGGTTACCGTCATCAAAAAAAGTGGAAGCCATCCGGTTGAGATAACCGGCCACGGCCGTTTCCTCTGCATGATACTTCCTGATAAAAAGACGTGCCTCTTCAAGCAGAAACGGAGTCACCTGATGTTCCGTACCGATAGCCGGATGCTTCAGCAGACTGTCCGGGTCCGTCGACAGATGTTCCGGAACGGTCGCCTCTTCCAGGTCGAGTAAAAGCAGCCAGTCATCTTTGGATTTGTCAACAGGCAGGCAGGTATGGCCCGCCCCGGCAAACAGACTGACGAACAGGATGGCCGCAGCCACCCCTTCCGGAAGTTTTCCGTACTCACTAGTTAAAAAAGATAGCAGCTCTTTTTCATAGACTCCTATCCATCCGTCGTTTATACCATTTTGTATCCATACAGGAAGTGGATCAGGCCGATTCATTTCTTCCGCTCATTTTTCTGCTCAGTATTTTTTCCAGCTCGGTTATGGTTCCCTTACAGGGTTTGTCAAAATAAATCCCTGAGGCCGTCCCCGCCTTCATCCCCCTGACAAACAGGTAGAAGACGCCGCCGAATTCAGATTCATAGTCAAAAGAGGGGCGCCTGTCTTCCATGAACTTTTTAAATGCGGTGGTATACAGGTGATATTGAATATCGTAACCGGCAGCAGCCATTTCCGCACGGAGTACCTCGTCCCGGTAATCCTGCAAGGCATCGCCAAGGTAGTTGGATTTATAGTCAAGGATATAGTAAATGCCTTTCTGGCGAACAATCAGGTCCACGAATCCGGTCATGTATCCCTGCAGTTTTTTCTTCGGCAGACCGTCCGTACTTTCTCCCCCGATAACCGATCTGACGTTTTCCAGTTCAGGCTCCGCAACCGGGAAGCAGAACTCCATTTCCTTTAAGAGAGAACCGGGACCTGCATTCCGGAGCTCCAGATGTCCGTAGTCGGCCCGGACAACGTCCGCTATCATTTTCTTCAGAACGGGTATCCATTTACGGTCAAAACCATAGTCACCGATTAGCTCCTCAATAATCCCTCCGTGAGGCTGCGAATCCCGGAAATCCATGGCGGGATGTTCAAAAAGCCTGTGAATAAAGGTTCCTGCCGTTTTTCCCCTGGGGAAATGAAAGATATCGGCCGGACCATCATCCCTTCTGCCGGATGCATAATCTGCAAAATCCTCCAGATACTGCTCATAGTCAGGCTCTGATGCAACCGTTTTATGATCCATCAATGACGAGAAACTGTGCAGACGCCGGTTAATACCGGGATTTTTTTTCCCTTCATATGTTTGGCATGAGAGCTTTCCGGCTCCCTCGTCTGAGAACAGGGATTCGCCTTCCGACTCTTCTTCTTCAAGTTCATCATAAGAGATCAAGCCGGGATTCTCATCAGCCAGCTTTTTCAGGCGCATTTTAAAATCGGTTGCCGTCGGACCGTTTTTACCGCCGGCCTTTATTTTATCCCTGATAAATTTTTTCACTTCCTCTTTCCCGAAAAGAAGGGCGCCAAGACCCGACAGGTTCCCGGCTGACGTGGTGCCCCAGAAAATCCTGCATTCATATTTCGCTCTCGTAACCGCCACATAGGTTTTGCGAACTTCTTCCGAAACTTCCTCAAACCGGGCCTGATGTTCAGCTTTACGTCGTCTGGCCGTTCTTTCCTGTTCCAGGCTGACAATCAAATCGAAAGGATCCTCCTCCGCGTGATAAGTCTCGACGGGTTTTCCTCTTTTTGATTGATTCCGTACCGACCACAGAGCCGGGCAAAAAACAACGGGGAACTCCAGTCCCTTGCTGTTATGGACAGTGACGATCTTTACCAGGTTCTCATCGCTTTCGAGACGCAGCGTCTCTTCCTCATCGGCAGAAGCGCCGGCCATCTTTCGCCTGAACCAGCGCAACAGTGCGGGGGGATCAAGCCTGTACTCCTGTTCAGCATAAGCTGCCAGTTCCGTAAGCTGGAAAAGATTGGTTATCAGCCGGTCACCGTCCTGCTGTCTGGACAACTGTTCCAGTGCATTCATCTCAAAAAACAATTTTCTCATCATCGGATAGCAGCCCGCCTGGAACCAGCGATCATTCAGTTCCAGCAGTTTTTCAGTAAAAGATAAAAGTGACGATTCACTGTTTTGCACGTCAAGCATCGAAGACAGGCGGTTCCCGAAAAAGCCGGAAGCAAGCGCTGTGTACAGGTTGCCCGTATCGGCGGGATCCAGAATTGCAGTGAAGATCTGTTCCATTCTTTCAGCTTCACGACTCTCAAAAACCTTTTCCCTTGAATAGGTGACGGCAGCCACACCGTATTTCTTCAAAAGAGTCTTGATAATCTCCGCATCCTTATGGGAATGAATGATTACTGCGATATCTCCGGCTGCCAGTTTGCGCTCTCTGCCACGGGAATTCTCATCGGGCAGTGTTATTTTCCCTTCTCCGCCTTCTTTAACCATCTTCATTATCTGTCGCGCAGCCTTGCTGAAAATGGCCGACCGGAGACCGGCTTTGGTACCATCGCCATCCTGATGAAAAATCCTGAAAGGAATAACCGGTTTTTCGTTCTTCAGAAAGGCGCTGTCAGAACAGCTGTTGCCGGCGCCAATTTTATGGTAGGTTATTTTGTCCTCAAGGAACGGTGTCTGGTGATCCGGCCGGAATAGTGCATTAACCGCTTTGATCAGCCCGGGTGTACTTCTGTAGTTTTTCAGAAGTGTATACCGGCTGTCGCCGTCCACGGCCGTTCGCGCCCTCAGGTAGGCGTACAGGTCCGCTCCACGGAATGCATAGATCGCCTGCTTGGGATCTCCTATCAACATCAGGGATGAACCCTGCGGCCGGGGTTCAGAATAAATCCGGTCCAGGATACGGTACTGGACCGGATCGGTATCCTGGAATTCATCAACAAGGGCATACGGATAGCTCCTTCGAAGGCGTTCAGCAAGTACAGGTCCGATTCCAGGCGATGCAAGGGCCTTGTCCAGACCGGCAAGAAGATCATCGTAGGATAATGTCGATGAATCCAGACCTTTTTCACGCCTGAGTTCCAGGATGTCCTCTGCAGCTTTTTCCAGAAACCATGCTTTAACCGCCGGAATACGCTCAAGGTGGCGTGAATACTCTTCGCAGCATTTAAAAAACATGTGTTCCGGCAGCCTGCTGCAACCGTTCTTCAGATTATTCCTGAAATAGGAGGGTAAAAAATATTTCAGCTGTTTAAAGCTGTCCTTCCCGCTTCTTATGTCCTCTGACAGGAAAGAATCCATCTTCGCAACCCGCCCCGCCAGGTGTCTTCCGTTAATGCCGTTCACCCCGCATTCACTTAGCTGATACAGGATTTGCTCACGCTCTTCACACCACATTGCAGCAAGTTCTCTTTTCAGGTCCAGGAGCTGCTGCATACATTTGAGCGGCTCACATTCTTCTGACGTCTCCTGTACGGCTGCCGGCTGCCGGATTACCGGCATCAGCGTATTCAACAGTTCAGCCGGGTCTGCGCCGAACTCCATCGCTTTCGTGATTAAACAGTTTCCGGCTTCTGAACCACTGTAGCGATGAACAAAACTGCGCCAGAAATCTTCTGCTGATTCAAGAAGCAGGGGGTCTTCCTGAATAACCTCCATATCAAACGGAACCCCGGTCATCAGAGATTCCTCACGCAGCACCTGCCGGCAGTAGCCGTGGATGGTATAGATTCTGGCTTCATCAAAGTTACGGACAGACTCCCTCAGGATATCCGATGCTTCTTCATCCCCCCCGCAAAACAGTACCAGCGCCTCCAAAAAAGGGTCCCCGTGCGTACGGCCGGACTCGAGCGCCCGGAGCGATTCTCTCAAACGTTTAAGAATCCTTTCTTTCAATTCTTTGGTCGCCATGCGGGTAAAGGTAATAACAAGCAGGTTTCCAAGGGGAACCCTCTTCTCAAGAAGCAGACGAATGTAAAGTCCGGTAATTGTATATGTTTTACCGGTGCCGGCACTTGCCTCAATAATCATCCGGGGACTCAGCGGAGAATCAAAAATTGAAAAACTATTCATTCCATGCCCTCCTCTCCACGGCTCATATTTCTGACAAGAGAAGCGTAGAGCCGGTCTGAGGATTTTTTTATTTCACTGACTTCTGCTTCAGCATTTCTTCCCAGAATCAGTTCGAGAACCCTGTCATTTCTCTCGGGGAATCTGTTATAGTCTCCCCCCCACTTTGCCAGAGCCTTAATCAACGCCTCTTCAGGTCCTTTGTCCAGGTTTACGGCATACTCAAAAGCGGAATCAATATACAGATTCAGGGGTTTTGACATTCCCGTCCGGAAAAGGCCCAGATACTCTTTTAGAATCCTGCAGGCGTCAGGTTCATAACCGAATCTTTTCCAGCTCCCTTTTCCTTTTTTAAAATCCAGAAACAGATCTGTACCGAAATCATCGTTGTCTGCCTGGATGCAAAGCACAAGATGTTTGATCCAGCTGTTCAGCAGGTTCTTGCCCGATGGTTTAGAGGGCTGCACATCCAGCATTCCGTTACCCGAATAGGAGCTGATCGATCCCTCCAGGTAAATGTCATCCAAATGGATATTGATTCTGATCCTGTCTAATTCCGGCAGGTGACCGCGTTCCTTTATCTCCAGAATCGCAGAGCCGGCAAGGTTTATCAGGTTTTGGAGACGATTTTCCCCCGGCCAGCCTTCAGGGAGTGCTCCCGACTGTAACAGAAGCTGCCGCATCTCTTCTTCATCCCGGCCACTCAGCACCCATCCGAACACTTGCCGGAAAAGCATGTGATGACTCAGGCCGTCCAGTCTGAACTCTTCCTCGTCCGCTTTGTCCCCGGATTTCAGGTAAACCCCCAGTTTCTTCCGGAAGAAGTATCCTTCGGGGTTTCTGAAAAAATGCTCAAGATCCTCGATCATAACGGAGGTTGACTCTT
>JBBDRV010000084.1:0-8127 GCA_040905285.1 Balneolaceae bacterium
TTTCATATGGATATCAGACGTGGCGATAAACGTGTGGATCCTGGAGCGGCTTGCCGGTTCAAGGGCTTTTGCTGCACGTTTAATATCTGCATCAGCTGTCCGGGAAAGCGCGGCAACGGTACTGGTTTTGACTTCTTTCCCGATTTCCCGGACGGTTTCAAAATCACCGTCGGATGCGATAGGAAAACCGGCTTCGATAACATCAACCTTCAGGCGTTCCAGCTGCAGGGCCATTCTGAGTTTCTCGGATTTGTTCATGCTGTATCCGGGAGATTGCTCTCCATCCCGAAGGGTTGTGTCAAATATGCTGATCTGGTTTTCCATTTTTCTGGCTATAGATTTTAACTTGAATTAACCCGGAATTTTAAAGTAATAACTCATGGACGTTTGACTGTTATTTGGCGGTATTTTTTCAATATTCATCAGAAATATTTTGAGAGTCGTACATGTCCGTCGGGGAAGCGGAGGTCTGCCGGTTTTCTTTTTTGCCTGAATTCTCCGGACGGGACTGGTTCAGCAGGTAGTAATTGACACTGTCACTGAGTGCCTGCCAGCTTGCGTCGATAATATTTTTAGACACTCCCACCGTACTCCAGGTAGCGCCATTTTGCCCCGCATCGATGAGCACCCTCACCCCGGCGCCCGTGCCGTCCTTTTCATTAAGGACACGCACTTTGAAATCCTGCAGTTGCACCCTGGTTATCTCCGGGTAAAATTTCTCAAGGGCTTTCCGGAGGGCAAGGTCGAGCGCATGCACCGGGCCGTCGCCTTCCGCCGCACTGTGTTCTATATTTCCGTTGCAGTTTACCCGTATCGTTGCTTCTGACCGTGCTTCGCCCGCCGCATTTTTTTCCGCTATAACGCGGAATCCCTCCAGTGTGAAAAATTCCCTCCAGGGCTCCGTCATCTTCTTGACGAGCAGTTCAAACGAAGCTTCGGCGGCTTCAAACTGGAATCCCTCATTTTCAAGCTGTTTCAGTTTCTCGACAATGGCGGATACCTGTTCGCCGTTCCTGTCCAGTTTGATGCCCAACTCGTCAGACTTGTAATGGACATTGCTTTTCCCGGAGAGATCCGAGACAAGCACACGGCGCTGGTTGCCCACGCTTCCGGGCTCCACATGTTCATATGTCTGTTCATTCTTCATGACCGCATTTACATGAATGCCGCCTTTGTGGGCAAAGGCGCTGCGGCCGACATAGGGCAGCTTGGTGTCCGGATTCAGGTTTGCCACTTCACTGACGAAGCGGGAGACCGAAACCAGGTTGCGCAACTGGTTTTCAGGAATGCAATGGTACGATTGCTTCTTCTGGAGATTGGGAATAACAGAACAGAGGTTGGCATTGCCGCACCGTTCTCCGTAGCCGTTTATGGTTCCCTGCACATGGGTGCATCCCGCCTCAATGGCGGCGAGGGAATTGGCCACGGCCAGTTCACAGTCATTGTGGGCATGTATGCCCAGCGGTGCAGAGACCGCCTGCCGCACTTCCCGGACGATCCGTGAGATATCAGCGGGAAGAGTCCCGCCGTTGGTATCACAGAGAACGAGTGCGTCGGCACCCGCTTTCTCCGCTGCCAGCAGGGTGCTGAGGGTGTATTCGGGATTGTCCCTGTACCCGTCAAAGAAATGCTCCGCATCGTAAATAACCTCTTTGTCATGATCCTTGATAAATTTTACGGAAGAAAAGATGATCTCCAGGTTTTCTTCCGGTTCGATGCAAAGAGCTTCACGGACGTGCAGGAGCCAGGACTTGCCAAACAGGGATACAGCGGGAGTGCCTGCCTCGATCAGGGCGGAGAGATTGGCATCGTCTCCGGGTTCGTTTCCGATACGCCGGGTGCTCCCGAAGGCTACAATCCTGGCGTGCCGGAAGGAGCGGTTCCTGACACGGTTGAAAAATTCCATATCCTTGGGATTGGATCCGGGCCATCCCCCTTCAATGTAGTCGATACCAAACTGATCAAGCCGGTCGGCAATACGAAGTTTATCTTCGGCCGAGAAAGAGACTTTCTCACCTTGTGTTCCGTCGCGGAGTGTTGTATCGAATACACTGATTTTTTCAGACATAATTACCTGGCCGCTTCTTTTTCCTGTTTATCCTGGCCGGGGATCCAGTTCATCATGGACCGCAGGTCTTTGCCGACCTTCTCAATCTGGTGATTGCCAAGTTCGGATCGCCGGGCGTTCAGGTTTTTCAGACCGCTTTTGTTCTCTTCAATCCATTCCCTGGCAAATGAGCCATTCTGTACTCTTTTCAGGATATCGCGAAAACGGGCCTTCGTATCTTCATCGATGACCTCGGTTCCCCGGGTCAGCCCGCCGTATTCAGCGGTATCACTCACTGAATAATACATTCCTTCAATGCCCCCTTCATATATAAGGTCAACAATCAGCTTCAACTCGTGAAGGCATTCAAAATAGGCAATTTCCGGTTGGTAGCCGGCGTCGACCAGGGTTTCAAAACCGCCTTTGATCAGTTCGCTGACCCCGCCGCACAGCACAGCCTGTTCGCCGAACAGGTCGGTTTCAGTCTCTTCCTTAAAGGTGGTTTCCAGTACACCCGCCCGGGTTCCGCCGATGGCATCTGCATAGGCGAGGGCAGTTTCAGGTGCCATTCCCGAATAATTCTGATGGACGGCAAAAAGACAGGGAACGCCTGATCCTTCTGTATAAACCCGCCGTACGAGATGTCCCGGGCCTTTCGGGGCAATCATGAAAACATCGACATTTTCCGGGGGCACTATCTGATCATACTGGATATTGAAACCATGGGCAAATACCAGTGCATCCCCTTCATCCAGATGCGGTGCGATATCCTTTTCATAGACTTCTTTCTGATGCTGGTCCGGGATCAAAATCATGACAAGGTCAGCCTTTTTTGCCGCTTCGGCTGTTGTATATACGGATAAGCCGGCTTTTTCAGCATCTGCACGGGATGAGCTCTCCTTCTTCAGTCCTACAATGGTTTCCACACCGCTTTCTTTCAGGTTGAGGGCATGTGCATGTCCCTGGCTGCCGTACCCGATAATGGCTACGGTTTTACCGGAAAGAAGTGAAGGATCAGCATCTGACTTGTAATAGGTTTTTGCTTGCATCGATTTCATTATGGTTTGGTTAGATTTAGCTATGTCAATTCGTGTGTTGAAATTCCCTTTTGAGGGCGACGGAACCGGTGCGGGCTACTTCCGATACCCCGTATGGCTTGAGGACGTCGATAAAGGCATCTATCTTGTCTTTGTTGCCGGTAACTTCAAAAGCCAGTTTTTCGCCGCTGATGTCAACCACCTTGGCACGGAAGGCCTGGGCAATCATCATGATATCGGACCGGTTGGTCGGATTTGTTCCGACTTTTACGAGAGCCAGTTCCCTGGCAATGCTTTTCTTGTGAGTGAGGTCGGTCACCTTCAATACATCGATTACATTGTGCAGAAGCTTGCAGATCTGCTCGATCACCTTTTCATCCCCGCTTGTGGTCAGGGTGATCCTGGCCAGCCCGGGGTCGGCTTCGGGGCCGAGGCTGATGCTGTCGATCTCAAATCCTTTTCCGCTGAAGATACCGATTATCCTCGAAAACGTATTGAGATTGTGGCTTACCAGAACAGATAATGTATGACGTGGTGCGGTAGAGACAGAATTTACACTCATTGTTGCGACTCCTTGTCAGATTCAACCATTTCATTCAGTGCCGCTCCGGTGGGGACCATCGGATAACAGTTTTCTTCTTCTATCACCTGAAAATCCATCAGGGCGGGCCGGTCATTGATCTTCATTGCCTCATTCAGCATGTCTTCCATTTCGTCATCTGTTTTGGCCCTGAGACCCACGGCACCGTATGCTTCGGCCAGTTTAACAAAATCGGGATTCCCCTGCTTGAGAATGGAATGGCTGTATCGGTTCTTGTAAAAAAGCTGCTGCCACTGCCTGACCATGCCGAGGCATTCATTATTCATGATGGCAATCTTGACCGGTATTTTATATTCGACAGCGGTCGCCAGCTCATAGGCTGACATCTGGAATCCACCGTCACCGGTAACACAGAACACAGTTCTGTCGGGACAGGCGAATGCAGCACCCAATGCAGCGGGAAAGCCGTATCCCATTGTGCCGAGACCGCCGGATGAAATAAATGAGCGGGGATGGTTGAATTTATAGTGCTGGGCAGCCCACATCTGGTGCTGGCCGACATCCGTGACGATTATGGCATCCCCGCCTGTGACATCGGAAATTGCCCGGATCATTTTCTGCGGGGATATCCTGCCGCTGCCGCTCGCTTCGGGAAGAGGATGATCTTTCTGCCAGCGGTGCAGGGTATTCCACCAGTCCGAGGTATCCGGAGCCTCTTTGACAAGTTCATCAAGATGCGGCAGAATCAGTTTTACATCCCCGACAATGGGTACGTCCACAGCGACATTCTTTCCGATGGAACAGGGGTCGATATCGATGTGGATTTTTTTGGAATGGGGGGAGAAACCATCGAGGCGGCCGGTCACCCTGTCATCAAATCTGGCGCCAACAGCGATCAGGAGGTCGCATTCCGTGGTCGCCATATTGGCGCACCATGTACCGTGCATCCCCAGCATTCCAAGCGACTGCGGTTTGCTTTCGGGAAAACAGCCCAGTCCCATCAGGGTGGTGGTGACTGGAATATTGAGCCGTTCGGCACAGGCTGTCAATTCTGTCCACGCGCCGCCCAGCATGACTCCCCCGCCAGCATAAAAGAGGGGTTTTTTGGCCTCTGCAATCATCGCGGCCGCTTTGGAAATCTGGCTGTGATTGCCGATGGTCACCGGCTTGAAGCTGGGTATCTTCACACTGTCCTGGCCGGAATACCGGCCGGAAGAGTTCAGCATATCTTTCGGGAGATCGATGAGGACAGGCCCGGGCCGCCCGTGTGTGGCGATGTGAAATGCCTCCCGGATGACAGATTCAAGCTCGTTGACATCCCGGACAAGATAGTTGTGCTTTGTGATCGGCCGGGTGATGCCGACGATATCCGCTTCCTGAAAGGCGTCGTTGCCGATCATGCCGCTGGGGACCTGGCCCGTAAAGATCACCATGGGAATGGAGTCCATGGCTGCGGTGGCAATGCCGGTGACGGTATTGGTCCCGCCCGGCCCGGAGGTAACCAGCACCACCCCCGGTTTCCCGGTCGCCCTGGCATAGCCGTCGGCCGCATGCGTTCCCGCCTGTTCATGCTTGATCAGGACATGGTTAATATCATGCTCGTCAAAGAGGGCATCATAAACAGGGAGAACAGCGCCGCCGGGATATCCGAAAATGGTATCTACCTTCAGATCCTTGAGCGTGTTGATCAGGATATTGGACCCGTTCAGTGATTCCGGACCAGAGGAGGACTTCGGTACAGAGACTACCTTCTTTTCCCTGTCTGAATTTTGAAACGATTTAGCTTTTGGCGTTGGACGCATTATGACCTCGCGGATATAGTTTGCCTGCCAGGGGGTCAAACTTTCTAAAAAATGAGGGTCAATTTTGAAGTGAAGTTCTAACCTCTGGCGAGTATGGTTAGCTAATAAGTAGAATTAGGTTGATTAAGCCAGAGATTAGGATAGACAGGATACCGGCCAGACTGACAAGATTTATAGTCCGGGCACCATCTATCACTACGATAAATTCAGAATTAGCATCTAACCTATAAGAACCTGTTTCTGAAAAAGCTGACACAAAGCTTCCGTTCCGGATTTTAAAACCCGGGAGATTATAATCGAAAGCACTCTGTGGTATTGCTGTTTCCATGTAAGAGTCTAAATTAGCTTTATCGCTTCGGGTAAAATATCCAACTGCAATTTTGTAGTCAAGGAAAATTTTATGTTCTTATTTTGAATATAGGACATTAGATCAATATAACATTAAAAAGCGCTTCCAATATAACATATTTATAATAATAACCTATTGATGGCCATAAACTTATATATATCAACAAATGACATCTAAAATCAATAAGTACAGCTCGAGACTCACGGAAAAAGATTCTCAGGTCGGTTCAAAAGCGATGCTATACGCAACCGGATTGAGCGAGGATGACATGAAAAAAGCCCAGGTCGGCATTGCCAGCACGGGATGGGACGGAAATCCCTGCAACATGCACCTCAACGGCCTGGCGGGTGAAGTGAAAAAAAGTGTGTGGGAAAGAGGGATGGTGGGATATGTTTTCCACAGTATTGGAGTCAGTGACGGCATATCCATGGGCACACAGGGGATGAAATTTTCATTGCCATCCAGGGACATTATTGCCGATTCGATAGAAACGGTTATGAGTGCGCAGTGGTATGACGCGAATATATCCGTGGTTGGCTGTGACAAGAATATGCCCGGCGCGGTTATGGCCATGGCCCGGGTGAACAGGCCCTCGATTATGATTTACGGCGGAACCATCCGTCCGGGGAATCTGAACGGAGAAAAACTGGATATCGTATCGGCTTTCGAATCCTACGGAAAGTACCTGTCCCGCGAAATCAGCAAGGAGGACATGAAGGAAGTACTTCGTCATGCCTGCCCGGGGGCCGGCGCCTGCGGGGGAATGTATACGGCCAACACCATGGCTTCTGCAATAGAGACGATGGGGATGAGCCTTCCATTCAGCTCTTCCATTCCCGCGACGCACGACCGGAAAGGGGAGGAATGCCTGAAGACCGGAGAGGCCATTCTCAATCTGCTGGAAAAGGATATCAAGCCCAGGGATATCATCACGAAAAGATCGATGGAAAACGCAGTTACGATGACCATTGCGCTCGGGGGGTCGACCAATGCGGTGATCCATCTGCTTGCCATAGCCCATGCGGCAGAGGTGCCTTTTTCAATTGATGATTTTCAGGAGATAAGCAGCCGCACGCCATTTCTGGCAGATCTCAAGCCAAGCGGAAAGTATGTCATGGAGGATCTTTATAACGCAGGAGGGGTGCCCGCCGTGCAGAAACTGCTGCTCAGGGAAGGATTTCTTCACGGGGATTGCATGACGGTGACAGGAAAGACGCTGGAAGAGAATGTTGTTGACGTGCCGGGACTTTTAGAGGAACAGAAAATCATCCGTGACCCGTCTGATCCCATCAAGAAAACGGGCCATCTCGAAATTCTCTACGGCAATCTGGCCGAGGAGGGAAGCGTCGGCAAAATCACAGGGAAAGAGGGGTCTCATTTTTCCGGTCCGGCCAAAGTATACAACTCTGAAGAGGAGAGTCTGGAAGCGATCCAGGGCGGTGAGGTAAAGGAAGGGGATGTCGTGGTGATTCGCTATGAAGGTCCCAAAGGCGGGCCCGGAATGAGGGAAATGCTTTCCATTACGGCGGCTATCATGGGTGCCGGTCTCGGGGGAAGTGTGGCACTGATCACCGATGGCAGGTTTTCCGGCGGGACTCACGGGTTTGTTTTGGGGCATGTCACCCCCGAGGCACAGGATGGCGGTACGATTGCCCTGCTGCAGGACGGCGACCGCATCGTAATCGATTCCGAGAAAAGGCGGGTTGACGTGGAGTTATCGGATGAAGAGCTGTCGGAGCGGCAAAAAACGTGGAAACAGCCTCCATCAGCTGTAAACAAGGGGATTCTGAAAAAATATGCCGCGACGGTCTCGTCGGCCTCGAAAGGATGTGTCACGGACATTTTCCAGTGATCAGGCTTCTGCGGCGGGGTAACGGTTTACAGCTGCCCTGCCGCAACCCGTTTGCTGCAGTCCCCCGCTGTCTGCCGGCTGATCTGTCTGCCTGCTGACCCAAATTGTTAACTGAGCCAATACTAACTGATCTGATACAGTGAACGAAGAACACGGACAACCGGACAATGCCAACAAGGGCAAGGGCAAGGGCAACAAGGGCGGGGCGGATCACCGGAACGCCGGCAGAGGTTTTTTGAACAGAATGCTGGACCGGGTGGAGAAAGCGGGAAACCGGCTTCCGGATCCGGTCACGGTTTTTGTGATCATCATTGCACTCGTGATGATTGCCTCCCTTGCCGGTTATCTGCTGGGTGTCGGTGTGGTGCATCCCGGCACGGGGGAGGATATCCGTGCGGTCAATCTTTTCAGCGGGGAAAATTTTCAGCGGATGTTCAGTGAAATGCCACAGAGATTTGACGAATTCCCCCCTCTAGGCCTTGTCCTGGTGGTGATGCTG
>JBBDRV010000085.1:0-8092 GCA_040905285.1 Balneolaceae bacterium
CACAAAATCACTCCGGTGGCGGAGCTGCTGGAACTGGATCAGGTATTGGGCGAGTACCGGTATTCCAAAGAAATGCTGGCGAACAACGCGGACGAGGAAGAGCTGAGAGAGTCCGTCAGGCGTGTGCGCCGCATATGCAGCCGGATTACTGATGAATTCCACGATATCATGAACAATATAAAAAAAGGGAAGTACAGTAAATGAGTATTCTCATAACAGGCGGAAGCGGCTACATCGGCAGCCATACGGCACTTGAGTTACTGACAGCCGGCTATCCGGTAGTCGCCCTCGACAATCTGAGCAACAGCAGTGCCGAATCACTGAAACGCGTCTCAAAACTGGCCGGCAAACCCTGTCCGCTGGTAAAGACTGACCTTCTGGATAAAAATGAGTTGCTCCGGCTCTTCCGGGAATATGACATCGAGGGCGTCATTCATTTTGCCGGGCTGAAAGCCGTCGGGGAATCCGTCAAAATGCCACTCCTCTACTACCGGAACAACGTACAGGGAACCCTTAACCTGCTTGCTGCAATGCAGGAATCCGGTGTGAAGAACATGGTCTTCAGCTCATCATGTACGGTCTATGGTAATCCCGATCGAATACCCGTCCGTGAAGATTCGCCCCTTTCGGCTGCCAGTCCCTACGGGCGGACCAAGCTCATGATCGAATACATGCTGAAAGATTTACACACGGCGGACCCGGAGTGGAATGTCATTCTGCTGAGGTACTTCAATCCCGTTGGAGCACATAAAAGCGGGGAAATCGGGGAAGACCCTTCTGGAATACCTGATAACCTCATGCCTTACCTGGCCCAGGTAGCCATCGGGAAACTGGATCACCTGAATGTATTCGGGAATGACTATCAGACCAGGGACGGAACAGGTATACGCGACTATATACATGTTGTGGATCTGGCGCTAGGCCATATAAGGGCATGGGAAAAACTGGATGAGAAACCGGGAGTCAGTGTCTATAATCTCGGCACGGGAACAGGCTATTCCGTACTCGATATGATCAGGGCCTTTGAAGAAGCGACCGGGATGAAAATTCCGTACCGGACGGTTGACCGCCGGGAAGGTGATATCGCGGAAATATATGCCGACCCTTCCAAAGCCGTAAAAGAACTCGGCTGGTCGGCAGAACGCGATCTGCAACAGATGTGCCTGGACACCTGGAACTGGCAGTCAAAGAATCCGAGAGGGTATCGCGGCAAATAAACTCTGGATCATGATCCGCGGCCAGTGGTACGCCGGAAAAGAGGCCGCTGAAAAGCTGAAAGAGATCGAAAAACGGCTAAAGAACCGAAAATGACTGATCCGGCTCCATAGCCAGGACCGACTCGGTCATCAGCGCAATCAGCTGCCTGATATCCTGAAGCGAGGCGGTCTCCACAGGAGAGTGCATATACCTCAGAGGCAGGGAAACAAGGGCACTCGGCACGCCCGTCCGCTGATAAAAAATACTGTCCGTATCCGTGCCCGTCCGAACACTGGTCGCTTCATGCTGAATATCTATCTTTTTTTCCGAGGCAGTCTTTTCCACCAGTTCAACCACTTTCGGGTGATTGGCCCCTCCATGCTGGACAGTCGGCCCCTTCCCCAGTTTTACCTGTCCGTGTTCCCGGTGATCGATGCCCGGTGTGTCGGTGGCGTGAGTCACATCCGTAACAAGTGCGGCGTCCGGCATATGACGGTAGGTCATCATTCTGGCACCAAACCCGCCGATCTCTTCCTGTATCGAGTTGAGACCAAGTACATTCACCTTCAGATTCTTCCGGCTCTTATACAGGTTTTTAAATACTCCGGCCAGGACGAATCCCCCGATCCTGTTATCAAGTGCACGGGCAGTGATAATATCATCCCTGAGCATATACGGGTCTACGGCATAGGTAACGGGGTCTCCTATCTGCACATGACTGAGTGCCTCTTCCCTGTCGGCGGCTCCTATATCAACATAGATATCCTTCCAGGAAGGCTCTTTGCCGCCTCCATTCTTGTTGCCCTGCAGGTGAATGGCCGTATTTCCGGTCACGCCGGTCACCTTGCCCCTGGGTGAGTGGATATGGACGCGTTTTGCCCTTGCGATTGTGGAATCGCTTCCTCCCAGTTTGTTCAGGTAGACGAACCCGTCATCGGATATATGCTGAACCACCATGCCTATTTCATCGCAGTGGGCCTCCAGCATAACTGTCATCACATCCGGGTTTGTCTCCAGTCGTGCAACAGCTGAACCATAGGCATCTGTCTCTACCCTGTCAGCGAAATCCGCCAGATATCCGGTCCAGATTTTCTGGCCGCCGGATTCATACCCGACCGGGCTGGGGGTAATGAGCAGTTTTTCAAGAAATTCCTGTGTTTTCTTATCGAACATAAGATAGTTTAAATGCATTTTAATAGGGACATGCCAATATAAAAAAGTGACGGACAGATTCCCGTACCATGTTTCCTTTTTTATTTCATCCGGAAAGGTCTCATCTTTGATGAGCCGCCGGAGTGACGGGACGGTTCAGAAGGGGGTATGAATGACCGCAGCCAAAAATTGCAGTGATGGATAAAAGCACACAGTACAAAATTTTCAATGACCCCATACACGGTTTTATCACCGTACCAAAAGGGATCATACTGAAACTGATCGATCACCCGTATGTGCAGCGACTCCGGCGGATCAGACAGCTCGGGCTGGGATATCTTGTTTTTCCCGCCGCCGAACATTCCCGGTTTTCACATGCGATCGGCGCACTTGAACTGGGGCAGCGGGTTTTAAAAAACCTTCGTGAAAAAGATACCACCATCAGCGATGCGGAAATAGAGGGCACGCTGATCGCCATACTTCTTCACGACATCGGGCACGGTCCTCTCTCCCACACACTTGAACACTCCCTGATCGATCACTTCAATCATGAAATGATGAGTCTTTCCATCATGAAAGAGTTGAACCGCCAGTTTGACGGTGCCCTTGATACAGCTGTTGACATTTTCACAGACCAGCATCCCAAAAAATTCCTGCATCAGCTTATTTCATCCCAGCTCGATATAGACAGACTGGATTATCTGAAAAGAGACAGTTTCTTCACAGGGGTTTCCGAAGGGTCGGTTGGGATAAACAGAATTCTGAAGACGATGCGCATCTTCAAGGGTAATGTCGTCATCGAAAAAAAGGGGATCTATGCTATCGAAAATTACATTCTGTCCCGCCGGCTGATGTATATGCAGGTATATCTGCACAAGACGGTACTGGCCGCCGACACCCTCCTGAAGATGATTTACCGGAGGGTTGCCTGGCTTCTTGACAGGGGAAAAGATCTGCCGCAGCCGTCCATTGCTCTGAGGTTTTTCCTTGAAAACCGGCCTTCAGCCAGGAAAAGAATCACGAAAAACATGATTGAGATGTACACCCTTCTTGATGATCATGATATTTTCCTGAGTATCAAATACTGGATGCACTCTGACGATGCGATACTGTCTGACCTTTGCAGCCGTTTCCTGAACCGCTCGCTCTTCCGGACCACATTTACAAAAAAAACCGGCATCAGGGCAAAAAAAAGGCTCATGGATCAAACCCGGACCATTTTGAAAAGTAAAGGCCTGCCATCCGACGAAGAATCCGCTTCCTTTTATTTCAAAACGGATCAGAGTTACAGTGAAGCCTACAAGTATGAGAACGAGGGCATCTGGATTCTCGACGAAAATGAAAGGGCCGTTGAATTCTCAAAAGCCGCTGACACAAAAAATATCATTGCCCTGACACAGCCTGTGGTAAAGCCGTACATCGTGCACCTGAAGGACATTGACCGGGACATTGCTGACTAGATTAACGGCAGGGACTGTTGGTTTTCCCTGTAATGGATAAAGCTGAACTGCGGGTGATCTTCCCTCCAGGTTTCCTTCCATCGGCTGCTGATATCATTCCGGTATTCCGGAAAATACGTGTCCCCCTCATACTCGGCATGTATTTCTGTGATATAAAGCTCATCCGCCTGCCTGATTGTTTCCCTGTACACCTGCCCACCTCCGATGACAAATACCGTTTCCCTGTCCTTCACGCTGTCCAGTGCCGCCTTTAGGGATCTGAAAACATCCACACCGGTTTCAGGGTAGTCTCTTGTCTTTGACAATACCAGATTTGTCCTGCCCGGCAACGGTTTTTCGCCTAGTTCCTCAAATACGCCTCTGCCCATGATGACGGGGCACCCCATGGTCGTCTTCCTGAAAAACCGCAAGTCCTCTTTAAAGTGCCAGGGAAGTCCCCCCTGTGCACCTATTAACAGGTTAGGGTCATGAGCTGCAATCAGGGCAAGAGTCATACGGCCACTTCAAATTTAATGGCCGGGTGCGGATTGTAGCCGTGAAGCCTGAAGTCGTCGAATTCGAGCGAATCAACCGGCTTGTTGCTGATCTCAAGCGACGGCAGCTGTCCGGGTTTACGTTTTATCTGTTCCCGCAAACCATCAATGTGATTTACGTAGATATGGGCATCGGCAATGGTATGTGCAAAAACACCTGGCTGCAGGTCAACCTCCTGAGCGATAGCCATGGTCAAGGCGGAGTAGCAGGCAAGGTTAAAGGGGATGCCCAGGGCTACATCTCCCGATCTCTGGGTCAGGTGGCAGTTCAGTCTTCCACCGGACACATTAAAAATGTACATGATATGACACGGCGGCAGCGCCATTTCGTCCAGAAGAGCCGGATGCCAGGAACTGACAACAATTCTTCTGCTGTTCGGATTGGTCTTAAGCATCCGGATTGCACGTGCGACCTGGTCGAATTCTTTATTTTTCAGCCTGCCCGGCTCGTTTTTCCCGTTCCGGAGATACGTCTCTCCCTCCTCATTTTCAACATACGGGAATCGTCTCCACAGGACAGGATAAATAGGCCCGACATACCCCTTCTCATCAGCCCATGCATCCCAGATGTGGCAATTGTTATCATCACGAAGCCACCTGATATGATCTTCCCCCCTCAAATACCAGAGCAGCTCAAGAATAACGGATCTGAAAAACACTTTTTTGGTTGTCAGTAAAGGGAAGCCCCCGGCCAGGTCAACTTTGTAATGTTCGGCAAAACAGGAAAGGGTATCCGTCCCCGTCCTGTTCTCTTTCCGGATACCGTTTTCAAGAACATTTTTCACAAGATCAAGATATGCTTTCATCCTCTGTTTTTTTTAAAATTAACTGTTTCATACCAGGTTCTGAAGCACCATTGCAGCAATGCTGAAGTAAATCAGAAGGCCTGTGACATCTACTATTGTTGTAATCAGCGGACTGCTTGCAACGGCCGGGTCTATATTAAACCTGGTCAGCAAAAACGGGAGAACAGTACCGATAATATTTGCCACAAGTACGATAGCCACCATCGAAAGGCCCACTATTAAGCCAATCTCCCATCCGCCGCGAAATAAACCGAGCATCGAGCTTGCCAGACCCATAGCCAAACCGAGACCAAGTCCGACAAAAACCTCTTTTCCCGCCACCCTGACCCAGTGCGAAAGCTTTACATCCCCGACTGCAATGGCCCGTACCATGATCGTTGCAGACTGGGCACCCGTATTCCCTCCGCTGTCAATCAGCAAGGGGATAAAAAAGGCAAGTGCGATCGCAGATGCCAGTACGTCCTCATAATATTCAATAACACCGGAAGACAGCAGATTGACAACGACCAGGATAATGAGCCAGGCAATTCGCTTGCCGAAAAGAGTCCGGATCGGTGTTTCCCGGTATGTGGCCTTAAGAGGTGCGACAGCGGCCCCTTTATGAAAATCCTCGGTAGCCTCTTCGCGGGCGATATCAATGATATCATCGACCGTAACAATACCGATAAGTATGCCGCCGGAGTCGACAACAGGCATAGCCACCCTGTCATACTTGCTGAGCATCTCTACCGCATGCTCCTGATCTTCAAATGCGTTCAAAGCAACGAACGAATTATCCGTAATATCCCCTATCCGGTCGTGAGGATCCGCCAGGATAAGCTGTGTCAGCCGGAGGTCATCAATAAGCTTCTCACTTTCGTCGACTACATAGATCACATTGACGGTCTCGGCACTGTATCCATACTCGCGGATGTGACGCATTGCCTGCTCTACTGTCCAGTCGGACCGTATTTTCACATATCTGGAGGTCATCAGCCGCCCGACAGTCTCGCGGGGATAGCCCAGCATCTGTTTGATTTCCTGCTGTTCTTCAGCATTCAGCAAATTCATCACTCTCTGCGTAAGGTGGCCCGGCAGTTCTTCAACAATCGCCACCCGGTCATCCGGCTCAAGATTGGACATCACCTCCTCGAGCTGGCGCTTGGTCAGGAGGTCAAGCATTTCGACCTCCTTTGAGTTGCTGAGATGTGAAAATACTTCTGCAGCTTTCTGTTTTTTCAACAGCCTGAAAAGCACGGCTGAAACTTCTGGCTTTATCTCCTCGAGCAGTTCTGCAATATCGACTGCCGGCACATCATTCAGGGATTCCTTCAGGGCGACCCAGTCCCTGGAATCGATAAGCTCTTCAATTTCCGGCTTTAATAGCTGTAACATTTGGAAACCCGGTTATATAATCAAAAATGGATGAAGCCGTGCGGATACCTAAGCTCGAAAACATCTATAAGAATCGCGCATACGCAAACAAAATACAAGAACCACGGTCAGGTTCATTATCTAATCTTCCAGTTCTGACTTCAGGAGTTCAATGGCCTGTCTCGCTGCAATTTGCTCAGCTTCCTTTTTGTTTTTTCCTGAACCGGTTCCGTAATCCTTGCCTCCGATGGATACAATGATTCTGAAGGTCTTGTCGTGCCCGGGGCCTGACTCTGAAACTACCCTGTACAGAGGAAGTGGAAGTTTTTGCGCCTGGCTGAGTTCCAGCAGTACGCTTTTGAAATTATCCACAGTGACAGAAATACGATCCAGATCCAGAAACTCTGCAAATACCCCTTCTATAAATGTATATGCGCTGGAGTATCCTTCAGTTAGATATACTGCGGCGACAAGCGATTCAAAAACATCGGCCAGTACGCTTTTTGACAGTTCTATCCCCTGGCCGTGTGCACGTTTGCCGACTTCCAGCACCGTATTGAGCTCCAGTTCTTTCGCCAGTACTGCAAGGGTCTCCCCTTTAACAACCTTGGCTCTCAGTTTGGTCATAAACCCTTCGTCCTGGGTGGGGAATTTTTCAAAAATGATCTCTGTCACAACAAGATCCAGAACGGCATCTCCCAGAAATTCAAGTCTCTCGTAGGTTTCATGTTTTTCATACAGTTCGCCATCGATGATAGACCGGTGACGAAGTGCATGCTCAAAATGGGTGGTCTCCCTGATCGGAAACCCGACGATCTTTTCAAGATGTTCCCACCGCTCCCTGATTTCAGGTCTTGAATGTTGCTCAGCAGCTTTTTTCTGAAAGGTTTTTTTCAGCCACTTTAACATCGATTATTCTTCGAACTTCTTGAACACCAGCGTCGTATTATGCCCGCCGAACCCGAAAGCGTTGTTCATGGCGTAACGTATTTCGCGGACCTCAGCCTCGTTTGTTGTGTAATTAAGGTCACATTCGGAATCAGGCACTTCATAATTGATTGTCGGAGGCACCATGTTGTGATAAATCGACAGCAGGGTCGCGACCGACTCTCCCGCCCCGGCGGCACCGAGCATATGGCCGGTCATGGATTTGGTGGAATTCAGGTTCATATCGTAGGCATGGTCCCCGAAAACTTTCTTGATGGAATTGGTCTCTGCAATGTCACCCAGGGGCGTGGATGTGCCGTGCATATTAATATGGTCCACATCTTCCGGCTTGATTTCCGCCATTTCCAGGGCATTGTTCATAGCCAGAATAACCCCGTTGCCTTCCGGGTCCGGAGCCGTTATGTGATGGGCATCAGCTGAAAAACCGTATCCCACGATCTCCCCGTAAATTCTTGCTCCCCGGTCCAGGGCAGAATCGAGCGATTCAAGGAACATCATTGCAGCCCCCTCTCCCAATACAAAGCCATCCCGGGTCTTGTCGAACGGGCGGGAGGCCGTTTCAGGAGATTCATTCCTGGTAGACAGGGCTTTCATGGACCCGAAACCGGCAATACCTATCTGCCAGACAGGGGACTCGGATCCG
>JBBDRV010000086.1:0-8080 GCA_040905285.1 Balneolaceae bacterium
GACGGACCAGACGTACAGGAATTCCGCTCTTGATCAGCTGCATTATGTGCTTGGCAGGAATCCCTTCGATAAATCCCAGGTCACTGGTGTTGGTACACGCTCGGTACAGGACCCTTATCATCAATTGTCCAAAAAAGACGGTTACGACGAACCGGTTCCCGGCATGCTGGTGGGCGGACCAAACAACCATTTGCTTCTGGAAGACAGGGAAATATCACCCTATCCCGGGAAAAATTATGAAGACCGGTTTCGAAATTATCTGGTTAATGAAGTGGCCATCAATTTTACAGCTGTTTTAGCCTATGTAGCCGGAAGCTTTGTCCAACCCGATGAATTGAACTTATCGCCTTTAGTCTGCAAGTAAATGATAATCGTGGAAATCATTCAATATAGTTTATTTACAATTCTGGGGATTCTCCTCGGATACCAGACTATTTTGGGCTTTTTAGCTTTCAAAGCAGTTAAAACCAATAATTTTGATACCCGGGACAGTCGCCGTTTTGCTATAATCGTACCTGCTCACAATGAAGAAAAGATTATCGCCAAGACTATTTACAGTTTGTTCAGCCTTGTTTACTCAAAGAAACTGTACGATCTGTTTATAATCGCGGATAACTGTACCGACAACACGGCAAAAGTGGCCAGGAACCTTGGTGCAACGGTTTTGGAACGGAGTAATGAACAGGAGAAGGGGAAGGGATATGCACTTAGATGGGCATTTGACCAGATCATCGATTCACCAAGGAATTATGATGCCGTAGTGGTTTTTGATTCGGACAGCCTGGTTTCGGGTAATTATCTTGATGTGATGAACTATTATATAGAACAAGGCAGTGAGGTCATTCAAAGCAATGACCTGGTGCTGCCGCAACCCGGTGCATGGAGTATTGAAGCGACACGAATCGGTTTTTTGCTCTACAACTATGTAAAACCAATGGGTCGGAAAGTACTGGGATTCAATATGGGTTTACGGGGTAACGGCATGTGTTTTTCGACCGAACTGCTCCGTAAAATTCCCTGGCAGGCCTGGTCTCTTACTGAAGATGTAGAATACGGATTAATTCTCATGCTGAAAGGAATCAGAATAGATTTTGCGCCGGAAGCCAACGTTTGGGCGCAAATGCCGGTCAACTCGGAAAATGCTGAGTCCCAGCGGACCAGATGGGAAATGGGCAGATATGAAGTGATGCGTAAATATGCTCCGAAGTTTTTCACAGCCGCTATTCGCGAAAAGTCACTGAAATATCTGGATGTCCTGATCGACCTGGTTACACCGCCCTATGTGAATATAATGCTGATGGTCTCGCTTTTGTGTCTTATCAATTTGGCCCTCTGGTTACTCGGGGTTCTTTCTCTCCATTATTTTTTAATATGGGCCGGATTGGCGCTGCTCGGGGTTATTCACCTTTTCTCGGCCCTGTTTGCAGCGGGAGCCGATAAAGATCTTTACAAGTCTCTTTTTTACATACCCGTTTATGTACTGTGGAAAATCAAAGTCTATGTAAAAGTGCTTATCTCCGGCAGGGAAGTGGATTGGGTCAGAACGACGCGAGACAGTGAAAATCAGATAAATATTCACCAGTAACTACTCCGGGAATTTAATGAAAATCCTGCACCTTTTACCGTATTTGCCGACTCCAGCTAAATATGGAGGTGCTATTCGTATATATCATATTCTTAAGCATCTGACTGCCAATCACGAGGTAACCGTTGCCGGTTACAGTAATTCAGGGGATATGGATCTTTTCCGGAAATCCTTTCCGGACCTTCACGGCAGAATGCACTTTATGAAAAGGTCCAAAACCCGTTTTCACCGGCTGCAGCAATTTTATTCGCTTTTAACAACCCACAGCTACTGGTATAACCGTGCACAGTCCAAAGCGCTGGAGTTACAGCTGAACGACCTTCTGTCCCGCCGGGATTATGATATTGTTCTGTCCGAATTTGCTGCAATGGGCCATTTTGATCTGGACACGGATGCCATTCGTATCCTGGATGCCCATAATGTGGAATACGACAACTTCCGCCGAATGAGTTTACTTGAATGGTCTGCTGTCAGACGAAAGTTCTACGAGCGTGAACACAAGCGTTCTTTTCAGGAAGAGATGTCCATTTTCAACAAGCAGACAGCCGTTTTTGCTACCTCCGAAAGAGATAGTGAAATTATCAGAGAGAATTCGTCCGGTGTATCACATTTTGTTATCCCGAATGGGGTGGACACTGGATATTTTAAACCAAACGCCTCTGCTACCGAGCCTTTCTCTATGGTATTTACCGGGGCAATGAGCTATGTGCCCAATGTTGACGGGATGATTTTTTTTCTGAAAAAAATTTTCCCCCTTGTAAAACGGGTTATTCCTGAAGCTAAAATTTACATCGTAGGCGGCAATCCGCCACCTTTTTTGACGAGGTACAGGTCTGATTCGGTAATAATTACCGGATATGTTGATGATGTTCGTCCTTTTATAGATCGGGCCGGTGTATATGTAGTGCCTTTGAAGATGGGGAGCGGGACCAGATTAAAAGTGATGGAAGCACTGGCAATGAAAAAACCTATTGTGTCAACCAGTATCGGGTGTGAAGGAATAGATGTTAAAAATGAAGAGCATCTGTTTATCAGAGATGAGGCGGATACATTTGCAAGTGCTGTTATTCAGCTTATGGAAGACAGCCGGCAACAAATGAAATTCAGTAACAACGGATATGACCTGGTAAAAAATAAATACGACTGGAAAGTGATCGGTGATACAATAGAGGAATCGTTAGATGCTTTACAAAAAGAAACATATCCGGTGTGAGCAGTCACCGGCTGCTGAGGTATTCTGTTCTGGTCCTGAGCACATAGCCGACTCAGGTTATCTCTTCTGAACATTAATGAATCATGTAAATAAAAGTGGGCTGTTATTTATGAGTCATAAAGGAACAATTGAAAATAAACGCTCTTCTTCAGGAAGCAGTTCCAGCCGGGCGGCTTATTCTGCAAAGCCTGTGTTGCGGGTAATTACAGGAGAGAGTGAGTTTTCCGCACTTAAAAACGAATGGGAAGATCTTGTGGACAAATCCGATACCACAGTTTTTCAGACATACCAGTGGAACCACACCTGGTGGAAGCACTTCTGTCATGATAAAGAGTTGCATATCATCACGATTTATTCCGACCAGCTGCTAATAGGAATTATTCCGCTTTTTGTAGATACAATAGAGATTTTGCAGCACCGGATCTATTCGTGTCTTCGTTTACTCGGATCAACAGTCAGCCAGCCGGCCGGGGAAAATCTGAAAGGTCTGAAACCCTACTCTGATTATCTTGACGTTATTGTCAGGCCGGGGTATGAAGAAACCGTAATTCAACCGGTTCTGGAACATCTGGTTGATAAAATCCCTGATTATGACGAAACCATCCTTGATGAAGTTTCTGAAAACAGCCTGGTTATATCTCATCTTTTACCGGCCCTGAAGAAAGAAAACATGCCGTATTATGCAGAAGACTCTTCTGTTTGTCCGATTGTAGAGCTTGATGAGACGTGGGATGCCTATCTGGACTCTCTGAGTAAAAGGAGTCGTTTCCATGCCCGGAAATTTATCAAGCGGGCTTACAAGCCGGGATATAAAGTATTTGACCTTGTTCAGGCAAAAGATCCGGATGAACTGCTTAATAGCTACAATTATCTTGTTGAACTGCATCAAAAACGGTGGAATGACTCGGGCCAGCCGGGTGTATTTGCAGAAAAAAGATATTATGATTTCCTGAAAGAAATAATTGTTCATTTTTCTGCCAGGGGATGGCTTCAGCTACAAGTTGCGAAAGCAGTGGAAGAGGAGGGGAGCCCGGTTGCAGTGGATTTGCTGTTCAAATTCAACAGGAGGCTTTATCTCGTACAGCGAGCCTATGATGTGCATTCCGAATCAAACACCTATGGACCTGGAAATGTATTGTTATATGATGCGATCCGGAAAGGAATTGAAGAAGGGTTCAATGTATTCGATTTTTTACGCGGAGATGAAGCTTTCAAATTCCGAACTGCAGAAGAAGTGATTAACAACAGGCGGATAACCATATCCAGCCTGCGCTATACATCACAGATAAAAAATAAAAGCGTGAAAAAATTTACTGCTGTCAGAAGGAGGTTCACGCTTGAAACTGATAAATTTAAACTGATGTTTGACGGAAAGAGTTTTGCCGGTGGCCTAAGTACCTATTTGCAGTTCATGTATAAAAGAATAACAGGCTGCTAGAGGCTGGCTATTCAGGTTTTGGGATATTTTGACCATTTTTGCTGCTTGATTTGAGGAGCATGACATTCAGTGCAAAAAGTGGCAGTTTAAGCATTCTTTTCCATCGGGAGGGTTGAATAGTAAGCCTGTACATCCATTCCAGCCCTATACTGCACATCCAGTCCGGAGCTCTTTTAACAGTACCTGCAAGAAAATCAAAACTGCCCCCAATGCCGATTATCAATTTACAGCCGGGCAGTTTATGCAGGTTACTGTAAATCCACTTCTCCTGACCCGGAGCGCCGAGAGCAACAAATACCACCGGCGAAGATGTTAACTGCGTCTGTGTAACCGGCGGCAAATCCTCCACAGGAGTCGAGACATCATCAGGGGAATAGGTCCCGTTAACTTCAAGATTTTCGATTCGGCCTTTTAAAGTATCAGCGGCTTTATCAGCAACTGTAGGCCGGGCTCCATACAGAAACACCGGTTGCCTGTGCCTGGCACAAATGGCACAGATCTTTTCCAGCGAATCAGACCCTGTAATCCTGTCGAGATTCTTGCCATAGAGGAAATTTATTGCCCATCGTATACCTATTCCATCGGCCGTATTGATACTCGATGTTGTCAGGATGTGTTTAAAGTCATTATCAGTAATTGACTGAATCACTATTTCAGGATTAACAGTAACTACAAAGGCAGGTGGCATATCCGGATCGTTATTCTTAAGCCTGTTTTCGACCAGAGAGAAAAATTCATCCCTGGAGTAATCTGAGATATCAATTCCCAGAACCTGATATGTCTTTTTATCCGTTGCAGCAGTTATTCCTGCTTTATTTGAAGCTATCTCACTTGTGAACATCAGACCTCCTGTTGTACTATCTTGCTGGAAAATCTCTCTTAATATTTTACCGGATGTTTACCGGTATATTGGATATCGCAATTTACGTGCCAGTCTCGCTGTATATCTGAAGGGTTTACAATAGCTGTCCCAGGGTCTGTTCGGGAAGGATTTTATTCTTCAGGACCGTAAAAAAATATCCGGGGCTTTTGGTTCTTGTGTAAATATGACACGTTCAGCAGGTATGTACAGTGCACCGGCCGCTTCATCGCAGGAGGGGAATCAATGCCGTAAAAAGGATCGGCCGGTATTCAATTCATCGTTCCACGTCAGCCAGATGCCGGGCAGGGGAACCGCCGGCTATGGTATATGGCGGGATATTTTTGGTCACTACGGAACCGGCGGCTACAACGGCCCCGCGACCGATAGTTACACCTTTAAGAATGATACTGCGACAGCCAATCCAGACACCGTCTTCAATAATAACAGGTTTGTTGACTACTTTTTCCGAATTGAGCGGATGCATGTCTGTATCCAGAATAATGACGTCCCAGGAAATTTTACAGTCTTTCCCTATATGGACATGATTCTGAGCGATGATCAGTGTATTCCTGTTGATGTAGGTGCCATTTTTTATATGGAGTACTGCATCAGAACCGATTTCCATGCGCACCCCCGAATAGAATTTGCAATTCTCAGCAATAAGACGTCCCCCGCTGTTAATAATCCGGGGATAGGGTCGGCCTCCTGAAACAACAAGAATTCCATGTCTGGTGAACTTGCGGGATAACCACAGTCCAGCCACATGTTCACCAATTTTATGTTTAGTCAGTCGTTTACGAACTCTCCGAAGAAGTCTTCTGAGATCCATTATTTTGGGCTTAAAACAGGATTTAGTTGCTGCCCAAAAATTTGGGCATAAAAACAACTAAATCAAATAAAAAGGATAAGATTTAACTAAGCATTTACCCTTCCCGGCCTGACCGGGCTTTAAGCCTGGATCTTTTTTTGCTGGTGCTCAACCAGGTCCCTGATTTCTTTTTTTGCTCTTTTGACCTGTTTTCTGACACTGCTGTCCAGTCTTTTTAATTTCTTATCCAGCTCACCGTTAAAGTTGCTTCTGTTACTGAACATTTTATTTAGTACATTTTTTCTTTTCTCGGGTGCAAGAAGTATTCCTACCGCTGCTCCTGTGAAAATACTTGCCCAAATCAATTTTCTTGCATTCATTTTTTACTTGTTTGAATTTTGCATTATCTCATAACCGCCCTGCAGGCATGTCATGTGTATAATAAAAATAAGATGTCGAAATAAGCTTACACTGTGATCAGAAATAATTATATCCTGCACGGATGCCCTTCAAAACCGGCAGTTGAAGAATTATATTTTAGATTCGCTAAAATTTAAGACCGATGGTGAACTGCAGCCACTGGTTTTTATATCGCGGATCTTCAGTAGGTCCGTCGGACTCATTGGACGAGAAATCCCAGCCGGCTTTGGCCGAAATAACAATCTGTTGAAAATGCATATCCAAACCCGTTGTAAATCCGATAAGATTATCACGCATCTCCCTGTCGGATAAGTCCTCTCTGGCTTCTGCCGGTATTTCGTCGGCGAACACATAATTGTCCTTCTGATGGACGAGAAAAGAATAATGGGGCCCTGCCAGAAGGGTTAGCTGGGGGACAGGCTTTATCTGGAGTTGCAGGGGTACATCGATGTATGTCGCAGTATTGGAAAATGAATATTCCGTTTCTGAAAAATCCCCGGAACGTTCATAACCCTTTTGGGATACCTGCAATTCAGGTTGCACGCCGAGATACCTGCCCACCGGGATGCCGAAAAAAAAACCGCCGGCAAAACCAATTATGCTGCCGGCGAGAAACTCCCGGTCCTGGTCGCCCCACACGTTGGCCACATTGATACCTGCTTTTATTCCAAACTTATGATGATCTCTTGTATCCGGTTCTGCATATTGAGCTTTTAACGTATCCGTCAATAAGATAGATGTCAGGATAGCCGCAATTAAAGAAAGAACTACTTTCATATCTGTTCATGTGTGATAAATAGAAAATTAATTCGAGGTAAAATAAAGTCACAGTTATCCGCCTTCCGCTGGTGATAAACGCTGCTCAACATGATATTCCACAAACGGATAACTGTCAGAAAGTGCCAGATCGAGGATGGATACTCATTCAGCGTCTCCGGGTCTATCAGTTCTGGATCAGTGACAAAAAAAACCCGGGGGAGGGACACCCCCGGGCGCATGAGAAGCATGCCCTTTGGGGCAGGCATGTTTTTAGCTTCTCTCTCTCTCTCTCTCTTAATTTAGTACAAGATTTTCTGCCTCTTGTTCATTCTCTCTTCTCTCTTGCTTTTATTTATCCCGAACTCTCCTGAATAATTCATCAAAATCTATTACTGTATTCTTTTAAAGTTGCTTAATTATAATCTGCCATTCTTACTGCTCTAATCTGTGACCATTTTGTGTCTGTTCTCGCTTTGAAACACCAGCTGGTAATCCGGTCGGCCCGGAAATTTGTTACACAGCTCTCCGGCCTCCGATTATATTCAGCAGTACGGCTATGATAGCAATAACCAACAGAATATGTATGAGTCCACCCGCTGAATATCCTATAAATCCAACTAACCAGCCGATAACAAGAATTACTGCGATTATATAAAGTAGACTGCCCATAATTTTTAATTAATAGTTAGTTGTTAATTAGATAGTTAGTTTTATTATATAATAATATATATCAAAAGTATATTATACAATTCAATAAGTTAGAAATCCTGTGTGTAATCTAATTCCTATCCGGGTGATCAAAAATAGAATGAATTATGATCTTCATGTGGAAATTTATGCCACAAAACTTCATTTATTCCGGCTAACTTTAGACCACCAGCCCCTGTGAATATGGACCCCCACTGTTAGTGAATATGGACCCCCACTGTTATCCGTTGCAGTAATTGGTTGCAGTGATTGATCCGACTGCTGATTCGACCTTTAATCCACGATCT
>JBBDRV010000087.1:0-43366 GCA_040905285.1 Balneolaceae bacterium
ATTCAATCCAAGGGCCGCCAGAGTCAGGCCGGCCCAGCCGAGCCATGTGAACGCGACGACCAGTCCGGCTGCGACCATCAGTCCGTTCCAGAAAACCCGCCAGTTCCGCCGCCGGATTTTTTGTGAAAATACCCAGTGGGCAAACGCCGGGATCAGCGAAATGACAATGATCAGCGTCGCCGCCAGGATGAAGGTTTTGGTCCAGGCGAGCGGACCGAACAGCCTTCCTTCCTGTGCCTGGAGCATAAAAACCGGAAGGAAACTGACAATGGTGGTCATCAGGGCGGTAATTACAGCCGGGCTCACCTCCGCCGTTGCCCGGTAGACCGTTTCGAGCATATGTTCATCCGGATCCTTTTCCCCGATATGCCTGAGCATGTTTTCTGTCAGGATGATGCCCATATCCACCACAACCCCGATCGATATGGCAATCCCGGCCAGAGCAACCACATTGGCATCCACTCCCGTATATTTCATCATGATAAAACTCATCAGAACGGCCAGAGGCAAAAGGGCCGAGATGACCAATGACGCCCTCAGGTGCATGACCATGATGATGATGACGATGATGGTGATCAGGATCTGCAGTGAGAGAGCCTCTTCAAGCGTACCGAGCGTTTCATAAATCAGCCCGGTACGGTCGTAGAAAGGGACGATCCGCACCTGTGAAACCGTTCCGTCCGCCAGCTCCCTGGAAGGCAGACCCGCAGAAATGTTGTCGATCTCTTCTTTAACATTCCGGATCACTTCCAGCGGATTCTCGCCAAAACGCGCCACCACAACGCCCCCGGTCGCATCCGCACCCGCCTTGTCAATCGCACCGCGGCGCTGGGCAGGACCCATAGCCGTTCTTGCCACATCCCGTATGCGTATGGGAATGTTGTCGCGAACAGCCACCACGCTCTCTGCAAGGTCTTCCGCAGACTTCACGTAGCCGAGACCGCGCACAACATATTCTACCCTGTTCATTTCTATGGTCCGCGCACCGACGTCCATATTGCTCCGGCGAACGGCATTTGCCACATCTGTCACCGTCACCCCGGCCTCACGCATTGCCACCGGATCGATATCTATCTGGTATTCCCTGACAAATCCGCCAATGCCGGCCACTTCAGCCACCCCTTCCACGGCAGACAGTGCATACCTTACCTGGAAATCCTGAATCGACCGAAGTTCCTGGGGGTCCCATCCGCCGGTCGGATTGCCCTCGGCGTCAACCCCCTCCAGCGTATACCAGAAGACCTGTCCCAGTGCAGTGGCGTCAGGGCCCAGCCCCGGCTGCACGCCGTCGGGAAGCAGCCCCCCGGGAAGAGCGTTCAGCTTTTCAAGAATACGAGCCCGGCTCCAGTAAAACTCGATATCGTCCTCAAAAATAATATTGATGGAGGAGAAGCCGAACATCGAATTGCTGCGGATGGTACGCACGCCGGGAAGCCCCAACAGCTGCGTAGTGAGCGGATAGGTGATCTGGTCTTCAATATCCCGGGGCGAGCGGCCCGTCCATTCGGTAAAGACGATCTGCTGGTTGTCGCCGATGTCCGGAATCGCATCCACCGGTACGGGATCCGTGGGAAGCCCGTCAATGTCCCAGTCGAACGGGGCCACAGCGATTCCCCAGCCTGCGAGTGCCAGGAAGAGCAGCAGGGCGATCAGTTTGTTTTCAAGAAAAAAACGGATGGTTTTGTTGACCATGGAAGATGACAATCGTTTTACGTATCAGGAACTGTGCTCTCCGCGGGAAAGCGGAGGACGTTCCGTCCGACAGGTTCAGGTAAACGGTACGGGACACCCTGCGGGTTGTGCCGGGGCCGTACCGGGTTATGGCAGTCATGCCGGGTTCCGCAGTAGTTGTGCCGGTGGTTGTGCCGGTTATCGTGGGGTTGTACCGGTTTTGGATACCGGGCGGGGATACCGCAGTGAATGAATGCGATTCACAACACAATAATGCGTGCCGGTTCCGGTTTTATCACAGTGAGGTCTTCCCGCTATCCGGATCCCGGCAGGCTTTAGTTCAAAAACGTACTGTTCAGCAGATAGATGGGCGGATGTTGCCAGTCGGGAGGAACCGGGGACTTTGTAAAACTGCCGGCACGGATTTCCGGCCCGCGGATGACAGTGGAAACGGGAATGCCTGAAAGGCCCGAAAGGATTTTGTCCGGTACCAGTCCGCTTTGATTCCCCTGCGGGGCCTGACTGAGATGGCAGGCGCAAACCATGCCGGAACCGCAGTTATGATGAGCAAATTTATCCGTATTATCCGCATCAGGCTCGTCATCCGGGCAGCAGCTGTGGTCAGAAGACATGGCGTGGGCCGGCATGGAATTGACGGGCACGGAACTGTTGCCGTCAGTTTCGGCAGACAGGCAGTGACCGGCAAGCTTGCCGGCGTACAGGCCGGCCGGCAGCAGGAAACCTGTCAACAGCATCAGGGCTGTAATCCGGACGACCGAACGGTATGCAGTGGATTTATACATGATATCCTGGATTATCTCAGGAGAATATAAGTTTTAAATGATCCTTGCGGGCAAAAGCCAAACATTTTACACAAGATAGCCATCTGGCTATACATCCACCGGCACTTGCCCGGCAGGGAAGAAGAAGTGACCGCTGGTATGTCGTTGTATGCTGTTGTATATCAGCAAACCGGTTACTATACTTTTTTCCGGATCAAAATGTTCTTAAACTGGTTGTAGTTTCACACCTAAACAGGCTTTATGGGTATTCTTCAAAAGATGGGTCTTGCACCTAAAAGAAGAGAAGGTGCTCCAAGTATCGGAGAAAAGAAAAAGAAAGAACAGGAAGCGGCGGCCAATAAAAAAAGTCTCTATTTTCGCTGGGTCATTTTTCTTGCTTTTCTGGCGCTGGTCGTATATTCCCTGCCCCAGACAAGTTTTCGCCAGGTGGAAAGCTATTCTGTCGGCGAGCCGTGGCGTTCGGACAACCTGACTGCCCCGTTTACCTTTGCACCGCAGAAAAGCGATGCGGAGATGGAGGAGGAACGGGCACAGGTACGGGTGAACACTCCACCGATTTTTCATATCGATCCGGATGTCCGCATGGAGACGGAGGACGAGATCGAGTCTGTCTTCAATGAGCTGCAGCCGGTGCTGGACAGCTATGTGCAATGGCAGCGCAGCCGGCAAAATCCCGGCGTCTCTTCAAGCAACGACAGCCTGAGATTCATCGAGGAAAAGGAGCAGACCGAAACAGGTTTGTCGGAATCATCCTGGGAAACACTGCTGGAAGATTATGCATCCGTTCGTATGGACAATGGTTCCCGGCAGTTCACCGGGTACACGATCCGGCGCCTTCTTCATTCCGTCACCAGTTCGCTTATGGATGAGGGCCTGATCAATACCAGCAAGGAAAGCATTGAAAGCGAGGAAATTACTCTCAGGGATCTCGATCAGCGAACCGAACGGACCATCAGCCTCAACAATGCCTATGACCTGAGTGAAGCACGCGACTATGCCGAAAGGCAGTTGTCACGGCAGCTGTCCGCTGAGCATGCTGCCGCAGGTGTAGACCTGTTTGACCGGATTATCAGGGCGAACTGGTTATTCAGTCCGAGTGATACCCAAATCCGGCTGAATGAAGCCCTGTCAGAAATATCGGCAACCAAGGGAGCCGTCGCACAGGGGCAGGTAATCATTCGGAAGGGTGATATCGTCACCGAAGAGACAGCCAATATGCTGGAAAGTCTTGCAGAGGTACGCGCGGATACGGCAAGTGAAGTCGAACGATGGCTCAGATTCGGCGGTGAATTCATCGTACTGATTGTCACCACCCTCTTCTTTCTCTTCTATCTCTATCTTTACCGTAAAAAGATTTTTGAAAACAGCGCCATGTTCCTCCTTGTCTTTCTGGTTTTGGGGATCGTTGTTCTCACAAGCGGAATAGTATATGGTTTTGAACAAATATCACCCTACATAGTCCCCGTGGCTATAGCCCCGCTTATACTTACCATTATCTTCGATTCGCGTGTCGGCCTGCTGGCAACCATTACCCTGGCAACCATCACAGCCATTTTCCACGACAACAATTTTGAATATCTCATAGCCACGATAATGGCCTGCAGCTTTGGCGTCTTTTCAGTCAGGGACATCAACAAAAGGACCCAGTTTTTTGTGACGACACCGTTTGTTGTCCTGATCGGCTACGTCCTGATTGTCTCCGGCTTCACGCTGACAAGGTACGGCGGGATGGAGCAGTATGTCGACCAGATGATGTTTATCGTCATCAATTCGGTCTTTATTCTCTTCACCTATCCGCTCATCCTCTTTTTTGAAAAAACGTTTGACATCACGACCGATTTTACCCTGCTCGAACTGGCGGACACCAATCTGCCCCTTCTCAAGGATCTTATGAACCATGCGCCCGGAACCTTTCACCACAGCCTACAGGTTGCCAATCTTGCTGAATCGGCAGCGTCATCCATCGGAGCCAATGCCCTTCTCTGCCGGGTGGGGGGACTCTATCACGATATCGGCAAGATGAACAAGCCGAGCTATTTCATTGAAAACCAGTCCGGCCGGAATGAACATGACAATCTTAAACCCCGGATGAGCGCCCTTGTTATCAAGGCCCACGTCAGCGACGGCGTAAAAATGGCGGAAGAGCATGACCTGCCCGAGACTGTGATCGAGTTCATAAGGACCCATCACGGCACATCGCTGATCCGGTATTTTTATGACAAGGCCAAAAAGAGTGCGGACAAGGAGGACGACATCAGAGAAGAGGATTTCAGATATGACGGCCCGATTCCCCAGTCCAAAGAGACGGGTATCCTGCTTCTGGCCGACGGCGTCGAGGCGGCGTCCCGCGCCATGAAGGATCCGACCTATTCGAAACTTGAAAACCTGATCAACAGGATGGTTGACGACCATGTCCATGAGGGTCAGCTGAATCATTGTCCGCTTACATTCCATCAACTGGACATCATCAAAAAAACATTTCTCAACATTCTGCTCGGGGTATATCACCACCGTGTGGAATATCCGGACGAACAAAAAGAAGAAAAGAAAACCCTTTCAGCAAAAGAAGGCAGTGAAATTGTAAAACAGCCGGACTTGGCAGCGGTGCCCGAACCACCCGATCCCGACACGTCCGCACAGAACAGTTCCGGGTCGGGCGAATCGGGGCAGGACGGCAGCCGGGAGTAATGCGATGAATGCATTTGCTTCCGAGATGAAACAGTACCTGCAGTTTGTACAGCTTGAAAAAGGACTGTCGGAAAATTCGGTTATTTCCTACAGGATGGACCTGAAGCGTTATCTGGGATTTATCCGGGGCAAACAGAAGCTGAAGGACCTGTCGGGGGTCACCCTCTCCCATATCGAACAGTACCTCGATGAGCTCACCGAACTGGGATTGTCTGCAAGTTCCGTTTCCCGTAATATTTCCAGCATCCGGAGCTTTCATGAATTCATCGTGGTCGAAGGACTGGCAACGGCCAATCCCGCCGAGCTGATCGAGCTGCCGAAGAAAGCCGGGAAATTACCGGAAGTCCTTGACCCGGTTGAAGTGACGGCGATACTGGAAGCCCCGGACCGGACCACCCGTACGGGGATACGCGATGCGGCCATCCTTGAACTGCTGTATGCAACAGGCATGAGGGTATCCGAACTGGTGGAACTCCAGCCGGACTGGCTCTACTTCGAAATCGGCTTCATCCGGGTGATCGGCAAAGGAAACAAGGAGAGGCTGGTTCCTGTGGGAGAAATCTGCCGGAAGGCTGTTGAACAGTACATGGACCAGGCGCGGCCGGTATTCAGGCATCCCACCCGCACCGGCAAATCCAAAAACCGGCTGTTCCTGAACCAGAGAGGAGGACCGCTCTCACGGGTCAGCGTCTGGACGATTGCCAAAAAGTCTGCTGAAAAGGCAGGTATCAGGAAAAATGTCTACCCCCACATATTCCGGCATTCCTTTGCCACGCATTTGCTTGAGGGAGGAGCCGACCTGCGGGCCGTACAGGAGATGCTCGGGCATTCCTCCATTCTTACAACCGAGATCTACACCCACGTGGACCGCAGCCTCCTTCATCAGGTTCACAAAGAATTTCACCCGCGGGCATAGCTGCTGCGGCCTGTCTGCCGGGTTTTTATCCGTTTCCCGGCTGCCAGTAACTCCTCATTGTAAATTTTTTCATAGTCCCCGGCGATTCTATCCCAGGTATTGTTCCCCCTTACAAAATCCGCTCCGCTTCTGCCCAGTTTTCCGGCAAGAGACGGTTTCTGCAGCAACTCCCGTATCGCTGAAGCGAGCTCCCCGCAATGGCCGGGTTCCACCAGATACCCGGTTTCCCCGTGCCGGATAATTTCCGGCGTGCCGCCGGCAGTGGTACTGATGGTCGGCACACCGACGGCAAGAGCTGAAAGAACGGCAAGGCTGTAATTTTCCACCCTGGAAGGCAGGATACACAGACGGGCCGACATCAGATGCCCGCCCAGTTCATCATGCGACAACCAGGGCAGAAAGTTCACTTTCTTCTCAATGCCGCAGGCGGAACAGAGCCGCACAAGCTGTTTCTTCTCTTCGCCCCTGCCCGCGATAAACAGATCCGGTTTGGGTTCACCGAGCTGTTTGTAGGCCTGCAGAAGCAGATCAACCCCTTTGTCTTTACTCAGCCTCCCGAAAAAAAGTATCCCCCCGGATGCCGCATATTCTTTTTTTCTGTATGACAAAAATTCCGGCGGCACCCCGTTCGGGACAGCCTGCACGTTTTCCGGATCAACAGCATACGTCTGTGCGACCATTCCGGCTGCCCATCTGCTGGGGGGACATACCCTGTCAGCCTGCCGGAGGACCGCGCCCTGGGCATAATATTTCCAGTGGCGGAGCAGGGCGCCCGCCTTTCCGGCGAATCCGAGGCTGTGCCAGCTCTTTATCACGCCGGGATAGCCCGAGTACCTGGGTGTGGCGATAAGTATAAACGAAAGCCTGTCGCGTATTCTGTATAATTGTGCTGCCTCCTCCCCGCCGGCATGGACCACCACCGGCACCGGCGAGGACCGGCAAAGTCGTTCAACGATTCTGTTTACCGGGAACGCTGTCAAAGGCCGTAAAAAAATTTCTCTCCGGCTGCGGAAGGAATAAAGCGTCGCCCAGTGAACGCGGTAGGGCAGATCCGCCGGAACACCGATCGTTTCCAGAGGGGATTTGGAGTATATCACATGAACATCATGCCCTTTTTCAGCCATTGCGGATGCCAGATAATGGGTTGACCGCTGGCCTCCTCCGCTGTATGGTGACCAGGGAGAGTAATTGACTGTAAAAATAACCCGCTTGCGGTCCTTCAATGCACTTTTCATTAACTGTTTTCGATTCAACCCGTTAGCTGATTCAAAATCACAAAAAAAACAAGATAAAATTATTTCTGTCCATCAAAAGTGTTTTGAATCTTTTCATAGCTTGCTTTAGCGATGAGCTCGTGATATCATTAGACAGACCTCTTTCAGGTAACCTGCAATATACCCCGATGACGTTGACAATCCGTTTCAAACCCTGTTTAATTCTGCTTCTGGGCCTTCTTTTTTCAGCCGGCCACACCGGGGCTCTTTTTGCCCAGACCGGCTGGGCGGAACCGTATGAAGAGGCGGTCGTTGTATCGGCCGAGGAGCATGCAAGTGAAGCCGGTCTCGAGATTCTGGACAAAGGAGGGAACGCGGTGGATGCAGCTGTTGCTGTCCAGTTCGCACTGGCGGTCACCGTTCCCAGAGCCGGCAATATAGGCGGCGGCGGCTTTATGGTCATCCACCTCGGGGACGGTACGGCCAGGGCCCTCGACTTCCGGGAAAAAGCTCCGGCGGCGGCCTACCGGGAGATGTACCTCGATGAAGGCGGGGACTATCACCCGGACCTTAGCCGCAGGGGAGCACTGGCGTCGGGAGTGCCGGGCACCGTAGACGGCATGATCAATGCCCTCGAGCATCACGGGCGCCTCCCCCTTGAAGTGGTCATGGAGCCGGCCATCCGGCTTGCCCGCGACGGTTATCCCCTGACGTACACCCTTGCCGAAGAACTCAACAGTGCGGCCGAATCCCTCAGTGAATTCGACTCCTCCAAAAAATATTTTGTCAGGGAAAACGGGGACAAATGGAAAAAAGGAGATCTGTTCGTTCAGAGTGACCTGGCGGGTACGCTGCAGCGGATTGCCACACATGGCCGGCGGGGATTCTACACCGGTATTACCGCACAGCGGATTGTGCAGGAAATGCGGCGAAACGGAGGTATGATTACATACGAAGACCTCAGAAGTTACAGCAGCACCTGGAGGGAACCCGTTACTGCCGGTTACAGTGGATACAATCTGATTATGATGCCTCCTCCCAGCAGCGGCGGCATCGTCATAAAACAGGTCCTGGGCATGCTTGACGACCGGGACCTGGTTTCAAAAGGATTCAATTCAGCCGATTACATTCATCTCGTCAGTGAAGCCTTCCGCCGGTCTTTTGCCGACCGGAACTATTACCTCGGCGATCCGGACCATGTGGATATACCCCTTGACGCCCTTACCGCCAACCGCTATTACAGCAGACGAATGAGGGATTTCAGACCGGACAGAGCCACCAACAGCCTGAACATATCCCACGGCCGCATATTTGATATAAGCGAGACGGATGAAACCACCCACTTTTCAATCATTGACGGGGAAGGGAATGCCGTCGCCGTGACCACGACCCTCAACGGGTCCTTCGGAAGCATGCTGGCCGTCGGCGGGGCCGGATTTCTGCTGAACAACGAGATGGACGATTTTTCCGCCAAGCCCGGTGAGCCCAATATGTTCGGACTGATCGGCGCCGAAGCAAATGCCATTGAACCCGGCAAACGCATGCTCAGCAGCATGAGCCCCACCATTGTCACCAAAGACGGAAAGGCACGAATGATTATCGGTGCGGCCGGAGGTCCCCGGATTATCACCTCCACCCTTCAGAACTTTTTCAATCTGGCCCTTTTCGGCATGAACGCCAGAGAAGCCATCAATGCACCGCGGTTTCATCACCAGTGGCTTCCCGATCAGCTGACGGTCGAAAAATATACCCTTTCGGCCGACACAGAAACAATTCTTGAAGAAAGAAATCATGATATAGAAATAATGTCCGAAATCGGCCGGATTCACCTGATTCATGTAGATGAAGACGGATTCAGGTACGGAGTCCAGGATCTGCGGGGCGACGGCTCTGCAAAAGGAAGATGACAGACAGTGAGATGACAATGCACAGTACAACAGATAATAACAGTACAACAGATACGGATAATGAAGTGCGGTCGATCCTGTGGAAGGAGGATCACCTGCGTATCATTGACCAGACGTTCCTTCCTTCCCGTGAGATCTATACCACGTTGTCCACGGCGGGACAGGTTTGGGAAGCCATCAGGGAACTGCGTGTCCGCGGGGCATCAGCCATTGGCATAGCTGCCGCCTACGGACTATATATGGGATCAAGGGATATCGCCGACAACGGGTATGAAAGCTTTTGTCTCGAGTTGCAGCGGCTGAGTGAATACCTGGCTACGGCAAGACCGAATATTGTCAATCTTCAGTGGGCACTGAACAGGATCAACTCCACTATACAGGCTCACAAGGATAAAGATACAGAAGACCTGAAAGGTATCATTCTCCATACGGCCAACACCATCTACGATGAAGACAGGAGGCACTGCAGGACCATCGGGGAAAACGGGCTGGACATCGTTCCCGAAAACGCCCGCATTCTGACACACTGCAATACAGGAAACCTGGCGACGGCGGGGGATGGCACAGCTTTTTCCGTCATAGCGCACGCCCACCTGGCCGGCATGATCAGAAATATCTGGATCGGTGAAACACGGCCCCTTCTCCAGGGGGCCCGTCTGACTACCTGGGAGCTTCAAAAAAAAGAAATCCCGTTCACGCTGATCACCGACAGTACCGCGGGATACCTGATGAAACAGGGGGAAGTGGATCTGGTGATTGTGGGTGCGGACAGAATAGCTGCGAACGGGGACACGGCCGGCAGAATCGGAACATACAGCCTGGCTGTTCTTGCCGCAGGACATAATATCCCGTTTTATGTGGCCGCTTCCTGCTCCACAATCGACCTTTGCCACCCCGAAGGGAGTGACATACCGCTCGAACAGAGAAGTCCCGGTGAGGTAACCCAATACGGCAATACGCAAACCGCACCTAAAAAAACGGATGCCTACAACCCCGCCTTCGACATAACCCCCCATTCATACATAGCAGGATTCATTACAGAACACGGTATCATCCGGCCGGACTATACCGCGAATCTGCCTGCCGCCATACAGAGTTGAGAGCAGTCAGCCAGAGCAGGGCCGCTGTCATGCAGAGCTGAATTGCCGTCAGCCGGAGCAGGGCCGCTGTCAGCTATCTTCCCCGAAACAGATCCCGACATCCCGTCCTGTTGACACCGTATCGCCTTCAAGCGGTACGGTTTTGATCCTGTCAGCGACATCGGAGATCGGAATGCAGCTAATCCGGTGTTCCTTCATCACAATCAGCTTGTTAAAATTACCCTCTTCGACCGTACGGATAGCGGCGGCCCCGAACCGGAGGGAAATCAGCCGGTCGTGCGTCGTCGGCGTTCCGCCCCGCTGCAAATGCCCCAGTACAATGGAGCGGGATTCCTTTCCGGTCCGCGCGCTCAATTCCTTTTCCAGAAACTCACCCACACCTCCCAAAAGCTCTGACTGGCCCGGCTGATGGCTTTTCACAAAGCGTTCGCCGCCCTTCTGTATCGCCCCCTCGGCTACCACCACGATTGCATAACCCCTGCTGTTCTGATCGAGCTCCCGGATTTTATTCACCACCGGTTCTATTGTAAACGGAATTTCAGGAAGGAGGATCACATCCGCGGAAGCGGACAGCCCCGAATGCAGCGCTATCCATCCGGCATAGCGTCCCATCACCTCCACCACCATGATCCGCTGATGGGCTTCGGCCGTCGTCGTCAGTTTGTCAATCGCTTCTGTAGCTGTCGAAACCGCTGTGTCGAACCCGAGCGTTTCGTCGGTGCCCCAGATATCGTTATCTATCGTTTTGGGTACTCCGACGATATTAAGTCCCTTCTTTGTCAGCTTGTCGGCGATAAGCATCGACCCGTCTCCACCCATCGCCACAAGGGCATCTATTCCGTATTCCCTGAACACCCCGGCCACATGGTCAGAGCGGTCTTCAACCCCCTGACTTCCATCGTCCTTTACACACGGCATCTCAAACGGATTGCCCCTGTTGGCCGTCCCGAGAATGGTACCGCCCTGCAGGGTAATTCCATGGACTTTCTCTCTCGTCAGGGGTACAAAGGGGGTATCGGTGAAAAGAGAACCATATCCGTTGCGGATTCCGTACACCTCCCATCCCCGATGCAATGCTGCAAGAGTAGCGGCGCGTATAGCCGCGTTAAGGCCCGGGGCATCCCCGCCGCCCGTATTAATTGCTATTTTCATAAGTCCGTTCCCAATTAGCAGTAATCAGTTTCACGCCGGTGTAACAAGAGTCTGGCCCTCCAGCGCAAGTGCTTCCTGGAGTTTATCCATGCCCGGGCCTTCCCTTACCAGTTCGGGCTCATTTCCGGTAAGGTCAACAATTGTCGACTCCTGGTCATTCAATGGCTGCTGATTATCGATCGTCAGGTCTACGAGGTGTTTAAAACGGCTCAGGAATAGCTCCCGCTCTCCTGAAGAAGGGCTACCGTACCTGCTCTCTTCAAGTTTGGCTGTAATAGCCAGAAGCGGCCTGTTCAGAGCCTCGATCAGGCTGAGACATATCGGGTAGTCCGGAACACGGATGCCGACTGTCTTCTTCTTCGGATGGACGAGCAGCCGGGGAACCTCCCGTGTTGCCGGAAGAATGCAGGTAAACGTGCCGGGAATAAGGCGCCTCACCAGCTTAAAGTTGCGGTCGTCCAGCTTTGCAAAAACCGAGGCATGCTGCAGACTGTGGCACATTACAGTCAAATGATCATTTTTATCAAGACTCCGGATTTTCCGGATACGGTCAATGCCTTTTTTATTTTGATAATCGCAGGCAAGCGCGTATTGGGAATCTGTGGGCATTAAAATCACCGAACCGGCTTTCAGGGAATCAACAATTTCAAATATTCGCTTTTGGTGAGGGGTCTCCGGATGCAGTTTTATTCGTTTGGCCATAGGCTGCGATGTTTGATTTTGACCCGGTAAAATGCAGATCGTTTCTGTCTGATCCGATATGCAGGTCCGGTCCGTTCAAAATTACGTTTTCAAAATTACGTTGGTGTACGTTGGTGAATGCATCAGTATTTACATTGATAACAATATCTACATTGATAACATTACTTGGTCCCGTTGTCAATCTTTATATAGCAAATACCGCCGAAATGATCCCGGTCCCGGATTTTTTTCGGGCTGTCTTTCCGGTACCGAAGCCGGCATATTTATTTTTCCCGATATGAATGTAAAATGCAGTGCAGATGTTCATTCCACATCACCGGTTCAACGTTAACCTATGGTATGGCCGGATAATACAGTCCGGACAAACAGTCCGGACAAAAACTGTCCGGGTCAAACAATCCGGTCATCCAGTAAAAATTATCGATCACTCTTATGGAAACCAACGTAAAAATCTGGTGGCTGGGCCACTCCGCATTTAAACTGGTGAGTCCGGCCGGCAAGACCATCTATATCGATCCCTTTTTAAGTCAGAATCCCCTGACCCCGGAATCCCACAGACAGCCGGAAAAAGCCGATTACATTCTACTTACCCACGGACACGACGATCATGTCGGGGATACACTCGATATCGCCGACCGAACCGGTTGCTCCGTCATCGCACAGGTGGAACTCTCCCATCTGCTCAAAAAAAACGGCTTGAAAGAAGATCAGGCAGTCGAATTCAACAAGGGGGGGACCATCCGGCTGGATGATTTCTCTGTCACCCTTGTATCTGCCAACCACAGTTCATCTTTTAACGGCGAATATGCCGGGGAAGCCGGAGGTCTGGTCCTCACCTTTGATGACGGATTCATTTTTTACCATATGGGAGATACCAACATTTTTGCAGACCTTGAGTATTACGCTGACCTTTACGAGCCTTACCTTATAGCCGTTCCGATGGGTGATCACTACACGATGGGACCGATGGAAGCGGCCCTCTGCTGCGAAATACTTGACGCTGAATATGCCGTGCCTGTCCATTATGGTACCTTCCCCGTACTAACCGGCGATCCGGGGGAATTCAAGACCCTGACTGAAGAGTATTCAGATACCGAAGTACTCATCCCCGAACCCGGAGACCAGATCCACGAACTGCTGACAGTGGACAGGGAGCAGTGATTGGGCCCGGCGGAGCAGGGAACGGGTCCCGGTTTTGATTGGATGAGGGTTTTTTGTAAATACCGTTCCGGTACATAAAACCTTCCGGCAGCTGGATGACTTGAAATCTCCCCCGGTTTTTCCCAATATTTTCCTGTAATAACGCATGAGCATGAACACCAGGACGATTTCCCTTTTGGCGGCAGGCGTATTCGCCGCCATGATCCTGTCCCCGGTATCCGCTGCCAGTGACATAAAGCCTGTCCATACAGAATTATCCGGTACAGAGCTTACCGGAACAGAATCAGAAGTCAGTCTCGAGCCCTGGACCTACAGTGAAAATTTCGAAACACGGGAGCCCGGTGCCTGGGCATCCTATCCGCACTGGCTTGACATTGCCTACGATCCCAATTTCCGGGTGAACGAACTGGTTCCCGGAGATTCCAATATCTCACTGGTACAGAAGGTGGAGCCATATACCAGTCTCTATCCCAATGAGGGCGGAACGCCGGACAGTTATGCAGGCGCCCAAAAGCTGCTGGACATGTACCTGGTTCCCGGATCTGAAATCAGATTCAGGTATTATATCAAGACACACCAGCCGGCTGCATTCTTCACCGTTCGGCTGGCAGGGGGTGACTATGGAAAAATCGACGTATCCCTTCCCGAACCGGAAACCAACCGGTGGGTCCGGGTGACTCTGGACTACAATGACATCGTCCGGGAAAATCCGGACCTCAGGGGCCTTGAACAGATACGGATACATGCCCTGGCTTTCCTGACAAAAATATCCGAGGCGGATCCGGACATGCCCTTTTATCTCGGGCTGGATGACATCACCCTCCGGGGTGCACGGGAAACGGCTTTCCGGTTTGGGGAACCGGTCATGCATAAGCTCCCGGAATTCAGCCCCTACATTCCGGCAAACCATTACCGAACAGGTGACAATTTCGTCATCGACGGCCGGTGGCCGGTGGGTGCAGAGAGAGTGGCCGTCGACATTGCCTCCTATACGGATGAAAATGAGCGGGTATTTGAAGGTGAACTGGTCAGGCAGGGAGACCGCTGGGTCCTTCCCCCGCTGACACTGAATTTTCCGGAAGGCCTCTATTCAGGCAGGCTGACGGCCCACCACGGACAGAAGCAGCTCGCGGAAACCGAATTCACCCTCCATATCGCTCCGGATAATCTCGGGGGAGAGCATCCCCGGCTCCTTTTCGATGAAAACCGGAAAGAGATGATCAATGAGCGATTCCGGCAAGAACGCTTTCGGACAGCACGCGAGGAAATCCGGGCAAACATGGACTCCGTCACCTACCGGGGGTGGACATCCACAAAGGAGGAACTCACCCCCGAGAGCCTTGTCTATGATCTGGATCAATTCCCTGACGAGGACTGGATCCCCACCTGGGGGGCCTGGGGATCACGTATCTACATCACCGGGGATGCCATCCGGTGGAATGCGAGAGCCTATGCCCATCTGGGGGACCGTGAAGCAGGCGAATACGCAAAAGACCTTCTGGTGGCGCTGGCCGGCTGGCCAAACTGGACGCATCCGTGGCAAACCAAAAGGGGGCGTTTCAGCGAGCACCGGACCGGATTCTGGGCTCACTGTCTCGCCGAAGGATATGATCTTACGTACGACCTGATGTCTCCCGATGAACGTACAGCTGTACGCAAAGCGCTTCTGAAAAATATCATCGGGGGAGCTCACCGCACGTATGTCCACAATAATGAAGCAACCGGTCAGACATCCAACTGGCTGGGAATTCTGGTCGGCGGGTCTCTCACCAATATGGCGGCCATTTTTGGAGATGGTCCGGAGACAGAGAATCTGGAGCCGTATTTTACAGGGGCAATGATCAAATTCTATGAATTCATCAACCGGGTGACCGATTCCGAAGACGGAGCCTGGGGGGAAGGCCTCGGTTACAACGGGTACAGCTTTGCCAATATGTCCTACAGCGTACCCGCCCTTAAAAACGTCTTCAATATCGATGTTACCGCACCGCTGGCGGGAACGTACAACGAATTCATCTGGGCCGGACTGGTGAAGGATAACCGCTGGTTTGAATACGGCGACTCCCACCCCTATCTCGTGTTTCATACGCCCTACCCGGATCAACAAACGATTCATCCACACTGGGCTTTTCTTCTTGAGATGAGAAAGGAACCCCGGCTCGGCTGGTTTTACAACTACATGAAAACCCCGAAAGACCGGTCGGGACAGGTGAATCTGGCAGAAAACCGGGAAGCTGAACGGCTGGAAACCTACATGGATGTCGTTTACGAAACCGGGCGGGTGCCCCGTGAAGATCCGTTCGGGGAAAACCCGGTCAAACTCTTCCGGGAAGCAGGCACAACGGTTTTCAAAAGCGGCTGGGAAGCGGACGATTTCGTCTTTACGATGCGGGCCGGGCCGTTCTACAATCACCAGCATGCAGCACACGGCACATTCTGGCTTGCCGACCGGGGGGTCATCTTCATTGAACAGCGGCGGGTCAGCAAACAGACGATAGGAGCCTCGACCGTGCTCATAGACGGAAACCATCAGAGCCAGCGTTCCGGCGACCACCAGTACTTTGCACCGGGTTTCCATGACCATGCCTCCACCGGCCATTTCCTGGATGGCCGGGATGCCGCCTGGTCGTCGGCCGACATAGGAAAGCTCTACTGGGACAAGGTAAAATCCCTGCACCGGAATGTGCTGTATCTCAAACCTGATGTGCTCCTCATGCTGGACACCGTCGTGCCCGCCGGGGCGAAAAGGGATGTGACCCTTCAATACCAGACTTCCCGGCTCGACGGTATCCGGACAGGCGGGAAGGCCTCTTCCATTACGAAAGAGGGGGCGAGCCTGCACATCATGCACCTTGCCCCGGACCACGTGGAGGCAAAAGCGGTGGAAACGCCCCATCGCTCCGGAACACTCCGGAGCGAAAGGTCTCTGGTAAAACCGGGAATGCTCACCCTTACAGCCCGGGCGGAGAACAACCCGCTCGTAATGGCCAATCTCCTGACCACGTCATCCGAAGGAGAAATGCCGGACGTGGACAGCAAACCGGGCACGGGCCATGTCGCAGGCACCCTAAAAGGAAGTGATTTTGCATTCAGCACCCACCCCGGACGCCTGTATGAGGTTGAAGACATGTCAACAGATGCCCTGGCCCTGACGTGGAGCGGGGACAGGATTTTTGCCGCCGAAGCCACCGTCCTCCGGCGCGCGGGCAAGCTGGTTTTGAAATCCGGCAGCCCGGTCACCTTCGAGTATTCCCCCGATGGCAGCATTACCTATTACCGTGAGACGGGCGGACCGCTGACCGTCGGTGCGGCATCCCCGCCGGAATCGGTTTCACATAACGGGGCCGCCTCCGACTTCACCTACGACAGCCTGGAAAAAAGCTTCACACTGGAGGTCTCCGCAGGAGAAGGAACGGTGACGGTGCAGTAAGCGTCAGCCTCTGCGGACTGCTCCGGTCGATCCTGCTTTCTGTTGAGCTGCCAGCGAGTCGGTCTGTTTATTCTTCAGCCCTGCTTTTCGGGGCTTGTTTCGACCTGTTATTCTCGGCCCCGCTTCCGGTTCGGCTGGCTCCGGTCCTTGTTTATTCTTTGGAACGTTTATTCTTCGGGTAATGCCCAGACCACAATTTCATAGGCTTCCAGAGGGGACCGGTCCCGCAGGAACCCGCCTCCGCTGGATGCAGTGGCGATAAACTGCCTGCCGGTTTCCCTGCCCTGATAAGCCAACGGAATGGCATGGCTGCTGCCGTTCATTTCAAATGCCCATAATTCTTCCCCTGTTTCCGAATCAAATGCCCTGAACCTCCTGTCGTTGGTGGCACCGATAAAAAACAGGCCTCCGCCTGTCGCAATGCCGCCGCCGAGACTGGCCGTGCCCGTATCTTCATAGCCGAGCTCAACATATTTTTCGACAAATCCGAGCGGCACCTGCCACCTGATCTCTCCGGACTGCAGGTCGATGGCATGGAGCTGACCCCACGGGGGTTTTTGACACGGTTCCCCGTCGGGGGTCCTGTACCTGCCGTGGGCACCGAACACCCCTCCCCGACGGTACGGCAGGGCGGAATCCCCGGATTCCGGAATCATGCGGGTATACGAGGCCACATCGCTGGTTGCGGTAATCAACACCCCCCTCTCCGGATCAATTGCCGCTCCCCCCCAGTTTCCGCCTCCCAGCGAACCGGGAAACGTGATGGTGTGCTCCTGCCTTGTCGGAGTAAAGATATCTCCCACTACAGCATCATCAAACAATTCCCGGCAGTATTCATAGGCGTCCGGGTCCAGATCGTTGATATCATCCTCGGTCATGGTCATCCGTGCAAGAGGGGGCGGCAAAACGGGAAAAGGCTGTTCCGGCCAGGCCTGCTCACCCGGGATGGTACTCTCCGGAACCTTTCTCGTTTCCACAGGAAACAGGGGCTCACCGGTCAGTCTGTTAAAAATATAGACAAATCCCATTTTAGAAGTCTGTGCAACAGCGGGGATCATGTCGCCATTCCGCTCTACCTCGAACTGGGCCGGCTGGGAAGGCAGGTCGTAATCCCACAAATCGTGATGAACCAGCTGCCGGTACCATACCATCTCCCCTGTCTGCGCATCCAGCGCTACCAGAGAGTTGCCGTACAGATTCTTTCCCGACCTGTCCCCGCCGTAGAAATCATAGGCGGCCGTCGCTGTCGGCAGAAACACAAGGCCGTTTTCTTCATCCACACTCATCACCGCCCAGACATTCACCTTGTGCCTGTTCTCCCATGACGTTCCCTCCCAGGTGTCGAGCCCGTATTCATTTTCTCTGGGAACCGTATGAAAACGCCATACCTCTTCCCCTGTACGGATGTCATAGGCAAATACGTCCCCGTTCCTTGAACCGGTCGGCGGATAGGATGGCGGGATTGACCCGACGATGGCAATATGACCGTATACCGCAGGAGGGGCGGATATCCTGGTCGGGAGTTCAAGCACACCGTTTTCAGCAAAACCCGAGTCCGGCTCACCCGTCTCCGCATCAAGGGAAAAAAGGCGGCCGTCCGGCACGGATGCCAGGATGCGCTTTGCGGACCCGTCGCTGCCCGGGCGTTCCTCCCAGTAGGTGACCCCGCGGTTTGACCCGAACGTCCTGTCCTCCCGGTCCGCCTGCGGGTCAAACGTCCAGATCTCCCGGCCGCTTTCCGCATCAAGGGCAAATACACGCCCGGACGTCGTTGAGAAATACATAATCCCGTTCACCACGACAGGAGTGGCGGAAAAGCTGTCCTGCCTTCCGGCTTCCCTTAAAAGCTCAAGCTCACCGGTATCATACGTCCAGGCAACCTCGAGCCGGGAGACATTTTTACGGTTAACCTGGCTGAGCGGCGAAAAGCGCATCCCGCCGGGATCGTTTCCGTAGGATCGCCATTCCGTATTCCTTTCCGTATTCATATCACCGTTTCCGCTATCATCCGATGAATCACAGGCCGATTGGGAAAAACAGAAGGAAAGGACAAACAGCAGTACCGTCGAATACTTCATACCATCAGACTTTAAATGCATGGGTCAAAAATGCAAGGGTTAACTTTTTAATGCATGGGTTAGCTTACCGGGGCAAGATCATGTATAAGCATTTAAAATAAAAAAGATAATTACGCCTGTAACGGAGACGTAAAGCCAGATCGGCAAGGTCCACCAGGACACTTTCCGGTGAGTGGCAAAACGGCCGGCAAAGGCAAAATAGAAACTTGTCAGTACCAGGGGGACCACAAAGGCAGACAGGATAATATGTGAAACCAGAATAAAGAAATAGACCGGCCGGATGACGCCTTCACCCGGGAACGGGGTATGGCCGGCAAAGTTATGATAAAGCAGGTAACTGATCAGGAAAAGAGACGAGGAACCAAACGCAGACAGCATCAGCTTCATGTGGAGAATAAAGCGCCGCCTGCGGACTGCAATATATCCCGCCACAATAAGAACCGTGCTGATACTGTTCAGAAAAGCGTTAAGTGCCGGCAGATGGCCCACCCAGCCGGCAGTGGTCCCGGCCGTTTCGCGAAAATAGATCAGCCAGATCAGAAAAAGGAAAGCGAGCAGACTGATCAGCAAAATAATACCGAGAGCTTTCGTCACGCTTGTTTCTTTCACAAAATCTACAGGTATTCGGTCTCTCATCAGTAAACGGATATCAGTTCGGTTTCCTGCCGGTTCTTACCGGCTCATCTTTCTTTACCGGCTCATCCAAAACGCCCACGGCAACCGGACCGGCGGTTTCCCGGGAGCCTCTTTCGCTGCAACCGCCCAGGCAGTCTGTCGGACTTACGAACAGACTCCCAGCCTTGAAGGATACGAATATTGGAGCCTCTACGCCACAGAACAGCTATCGGAAAGGTACTGCAGCCCCGGGTCAGCGGGCGGTTTGCCGTGGACAGCCGTTTACTCTGTCCATACATCATTCAACACATCATTCCGGCTGTGCAATCAGTCATATAATTTCCGCTCCGATTCCCGAGATATTATCCCGATTGTGTTTTATATTTGAACCGCTGTCGGCGGGAACAATTGTCGGCGGGAACAATCCGGTGCCGTCAGCGGATGGCGGGCGGGATAATTTAGAACAGCTCTAAATAAAAACCCGTCAGTTCTTCAGGTATTTTCATAAAAAGATTTTCAGTACCTTCAGTGCGACTTTTAAATCGGGCCAACATCCGACTGGTAAACGCTTAATGATCTGATTAAATCTATGGCACAAGTTTTTCCTAAATGGGTAGACACTATACCCAAGCGTCTGCTCATTGGTATCATCATTTTTCTAAACGGAATTGTTTTTGGTATCTGGTATTTCTTCTCGCCCGAGTTTACCAATGTCGGTTACTCTCCCGAACAGCCTGTCCCATTCAGCCACAAGCTTCATGCCGGCGAAATCGGCATGGACTGCCAATACTGTCATACGCAGGTTTTTGACTCGCAGCACGCCAATGTCCCGGCTACCCAGACCTGTATGAATTGCCACTCACAGATTGCCACGGACAGTGACGCGCTTGCCCCGGTGAGAAACAGCTGGGAGACCGGTGAGCCCATCGAATGGGTCCGGGTCCATAATCTACCCGATTTTGCCTTTTTCAATCATGAAGCCCACGTCAGTGTCGGCGTCGGCTGTGAATCATGCCACGGCCGCATTGACCGGATGGAGCAAGTGTTCCAGGCAGAACCGTTAAGCATGAGCTGGTGCCTGGACTGCCACCGCGAGCCGGAGAAACATGTGCGGCCCGTCGATGAGGTGACCACGATGGGATTTCATGCAGAAAATCAACTTGAAGAGGGGCTGGAGTTAGTGGAAAAGCACAATATTATTCCCCCCGAAAATTGCCAGAGCTGTCACTACTGATGAGCGGACATCAACAATTTGCATCAGCAATTAGCATTAGCATTAGCATTAGCGGAATTCTTCTGTCTATAATGGTTTTGAATCAAAGTCTGATTGACGAATGAGCGAAGATCTAAAACAAAACAGTTACTGGAAAAGCCTGAATGAGCTTGCCCATAATGAAGAGTACAAAAAGTTCAACGAGCGTGAATTTCCCGAAGGCGCTTCAGAACTGACTGACCAGGTCTCCCGCCGCAGTTTCCTGCGCGTAATGGGGGCGTCTATCGCACTCGCGGGATTTGCGTCCTGCCGGCGCCCGGTCCAGAAGATCATTCCCTACACGGAGATGCCGGAAAACCTCGTGCAGGGGGTACCCCTCCATTACGCAACCGCCAAACCTTTTCAGGATTCCCTCAGCGGCCTTCTTGTTGAAAATACCGATGGCCGCCCGACGAAGATAGAAGGGAATGAGTCCCATCCCGAGAACCGGGGCCGGACCAATATCTACGACCAGGCGGAAATACTCAACCTGTACGATCCCGACCGCTCCCGGTCTGTCCGCCGCAACGGTGAATCCGTATCCGGCGATGATTTCATTGCTTTTGCACGGGACCATTTTTCCGATACCGGGCGGCGCATCGCCGTCATCAGCGAGGCCGGCTCCTCCCCTACCCTGGGGCGCCTGAAGGAGCAAATGGCGGCACGGTTCCCCAACTCCAGCTGGGTCACCTATGAGGCGTTCGACGAGGAATCGCAGCTTGAAGGAACGAGGCTTGCCTTCGGCCGCCGGCTGAGGACAGTCAACCATTATGACCGGGCCGACGTGGTACTCTCCCTTGACAGCGATTTCATCAATCCGCATGAACATAAGAATAATGTCGCAAACGCACGCCGGGTGACCGGACGGCGGGAAGTGCGCAGTACCGAAGACACACTGTCGCGCATCTATGTGGTTGAAAACAAGTTTACAAACACCGGTTCGTATGCGGACAACCGACTCCGGCTCAAAGCCTCGGAAATAGGACCATTCACCTATGCCCTTGCCGCGCACCTGTCCGGCTCCGTAGAAGGTCTGGAGGCTTTCAGCGGGGTCAGCAACGACTTCTCCGGCCATGAATGGATTCCGCTGCTGGCCGACGATCTGCTGGCCAACCGGGGCATGTCCATCGTGACAGCCGGAAACCAGCAGCCTGCCCCGGTTCATGCCGCCGCAGCCGCCATCAACCTTGCCCTGGGTAATGCGGGCTCTGCCGTCACCTGGCATGAGGTTCCCCATATAGAGGATAACCCGCAAAGGGACGCATTCAGGGAACTGGCCCGCGAGCTGGACAACGGGAATATCGACACTGTGATACTGGCCGGAACGAATCCGGTCTTCACCGCACCAGCCGACCTGGATTTCAGCAATGCTCTCGGCCGGGCGGACACGGTCATTCACCTGGGAGACTACCGGGATGAAACCGCCGCTTCAGCCGACTGGCACATCAACCGCGCACACTTTCTTGAAGCCTGGGGTGACGGCTACTCCTATACGGGGACCCGGTCGGTCATACAGCCCCAGATCCAGCCCCTGTTCAGCGGATGGAGTGGACTGGAGCTGTTCAATGTGATCATCAGCGGCCAGTGGGCCGACGGGTACAGTCTGGTACGGGAAACATGGAATGAATTTTATCCTGATGATTTTGAGGACCGGTGGCGCCGGATCCTGCACGACGGCATCGATACGGGCGGACACTTCCCGGAAATCAATACGGATCTGTCCGCCGGCTTTGCGGACGTCATCTCCTCACTGCCGGACATGTCGCGGATAGAGGGTTTTGAAATTGCCATCAGGCCGGATGCAACTGTTTTCGACGGACGCTACGCCAACAACAGCTGGCTCCAGGAGCTGCCGGATCCGATGACCAAGATAACCTGGGACAATGTCGCCCTGATGAGCCCCGCAACAGCACGGCAGCTCGGGATACCCGTCACACGCGGGTTAAATGAAAATGAGGCCCCTGTCGTACGGATTGAAGCAGGCGGCCGGGCGATTGAAATTGCGGCATGGGTACAGCCCGGGCATGCGGACAACAGCATTTCCCTTTCCGTCGGCTACGGGCGAAACGGAATCGGCCGCATTGCAGACGGAGTCGGTGTGGATACCTATCCGCTCCGGACAACCGATGCCGGTTACTTCCGGTCTGCAGACATTTCGGTTACCGGACGTAACTATGAAATTGCCTGCGTCCAGGATCACGACTCGCTGGAAGGGCGCGAAATGATCCGCGAAGCCACCATGGAAGGCTACAGGGAAAATCCCGACTTTGCCTCTTTTGAAAGCTTCCACGGATACGAGGTGCCCGGTCTTGCGGAAGGGCTGGAACTGGGAACGGATAACCCGGTAACCCTTTTCACCCCTCAGCATTTCCCGGAACACCAGCCCCAGTGGGGGATGGCTATCGATCTGAACTCCTGTTTCGGGTGCGGTGTCTGTACCATTGCATGCCAGGCTGAAAACAACATACCTGTTGTAGGAAAGCGTGAAGTGGGCCGCCGGCGCATGATGCACTGGATCCGGACGGACCGCTACTATGAAGGGGATGAAGATAACCCCCGGGCGATGCACCAGCCGATCCCGTGCATGCACTGCGACCATGCGCCCTGCGAGGAGGTCTGCCCGGTGGCCGCCACCACACAGAGCGATGACGGATTGAACCAGATGACCTACAACCGCTGCATCGGAACGCGGTATTGTGCCAACAACTGCCCGTATAAAGTACGGCGGTTCAACTTCTTCAACTATTCAAAGGAATTCCTGACAACCGGGGACGATCCGGAAATCATCCAGATGGCCATGAATCCGGACGTCACCGTCCGGTTCCGCGGTGTGATGGAAAAATGCACCTATTGCGTCCAGCGGATCAACCGGGTCAAGTCCCGGGCAAAAATCGAAACCGGTTCACCCAAACCTGTCGACGGCGCAATGAAAACCGCCTGCCAGCAGGCCTGTCCGGCCAATGCCATTCATTTCGGCGACCTGACCGACAGCGACAGCAACATCAGCCGGCTCAAGCAGAACGAACGGGACTACGTATTGCTGAAAGAACTGAGTACCCGGCCGCGGACGTCCTATCTGGGCAAACTGAGAAATCCAAACCCCGAACTGGGATAACAAAGGCTTTAAATCGTAAAAAACTGAACATGAGCAGAACGTACGAAAATATCAGTAAGCCGTACGAATACGTACACGAGCCCCCTCTGGTTAAAGGAGACCATGACTTTAAAAGCATTACGGCTCTCGTAACCGACATCAACCTGAGGCCGACTCCCAGGGGATGGTACATGGCGTTCGGCGTTGCCAATCTTTTACTTTTTCTTCTGCTGTTTTCCATCGCCTATCTGATCTGGCAGGGAACCGGCATATGGGGCCTGAACACGCCGGTCAACTGGGGCTGGGCCATTATCAACTTTGTATGGTGGGTCGGCATCGGCCATGCCGGCACCCTTATTTCTGCCATCCTGTTCCTTTTCCGCCAGGACTGGAGAACGGCAATCAACCGCTTTGCGGAAGCGATGACCATTTTTGCGGTGATGTGTGCCGGTGTTTTTCCGGCAATCCACGTGGGACGAATCTGGGTGATCTACTGGGTCTTCCCGATCCCCAACCAGATGGGCGTGTGGCCCAATTTCAACAGCCCCCTTTTATGGGATGTGTTTGCCGTGTCAACCTATTTCACGGTCTCCCTGCTCTTCTGGTATGTCGGCCTGGTCCCCGATCTTGCCACCATCCGGGACCGGATCAAAAGCCGGATCGGAAAAGTTTTATACGGGACATTCTCCCTGGGCTGGAGAGGAAGCAACCGGCACTGGTGGACCTATGAAAAAGCGTACATGATCCTTGCGGGTCTGGCCACTCCGCTGGTGCTTTCGGTCCACACGATCGTTTCATTCGACTTTGCCGTTTCGGTCATCCCGGGATGGCACACCACCATTTTCCCTCCCTACTTTGTGGCCGGGGCTATTTTTTCGGGATTTGCCATGGTACTGAGCCTGATGATCATCTGCCGCAAGGTTTACAAGCTTGAGGATATCATGACGGTCGACCACATGGAGAAAATGAACATGATCCTTCTGGTGACGGGCATGATGGTCGGTTTCGCCTATGCGATGGAATTCTTCATGGCCTGGTACAGCGGGGTGGAATATGAAAAGGCGATTTTCATGCTCCGCGCGGCGGGTCCCTACGCCTGGGCATACTGGATTATGATTTCCTGCAACGTGCTCTCACCACAGGTTTTCTGGGTGAAACGGTTCAGACGCAATATCGCACTCACATTTGTGATTTCGATTATCGTAAACATCGGCATGTGGTTTGAACGGTTTGTGATTACGGTTTCATCCCTGTCCACCGATTTTTTACCCTCATCCTGGGGTTACTACAGCCCGACGATGTGGGATATCATGACCTATATAGGCACATTCGGTCTGTTTTTCACATTCTTCCTGCTCTTTCTCCGCTTCCTGCCGATGGTGGCGGTGGCCGAACTTAAAAATGTGATGCCGCAGGCCGATCCACACAACTATGATGACAGCGGCGAATACGTGCCGCCCAAAGCAGACGTGCCGGAACCAAAAAGGGAACCGGTATAACGGAGGTCCACAACTATGGAAACAAGCAACACAGACAGAAAACTTTACGGGGTCGTGGCCGAAGCCAGAAACCCGAAAGAGCTTTTGAATATCGCCATGACTGTCAAGAACAGCGGTTACAGGATCTATGACACCTACAGTCCGTTTCCAATCCACGGGATGGACCAGGCGATGAACCTGAAAAAATCAAAACTGGGATGGATCGTACTGGGACATGGCCTGACCGGCTTCTTCGGTGCACTTTCCCTGATCTATTTCACAATGGCTGTTGATTATCCGCTGAACATCGGCGGCAAAACCCTGCTGAATTTCCCGGCATGGATTCCGGTCACGTTTGAACTGACCATTCTGCTCTCTGCCTTCGGGGCTGTCTTCGGAATGTTCTTTCTGAACGGCCTGCCCCGGTTGAATCATCCGCTGTTCAGCATTGACAATTTTTCCAGGGCGACTGACGACGGTTTCTTCATCTGCATTGAATCGGAAGATCCGCAGTTCGAAAAGGAGAAAGTCAAAAAACTGCTTGCAGACGCGGGAGTCTCCAATATTGAAGAGGTTTATGATGATTAAATGTGACCATAAATACATGAACAGGTCCAACAGGGTTTCACTGGCGGTTCTGCTGCTTACGGCAGTCACTCTGGTTTCCTGCCGCGGACAGCTGTCGGACAGCCCGCCTTACCATCCGCAGCAGAACATGTATTTCCAGGAGCGGTTCAACTCGCAGGAGGCAAACCCGTTCTTTGAAGACAACCGGGCGATGAGGCTCCCGGTCGAGGGAACCGTGGCACGGGGTCAGCTGTTCGACGATGTGGAGCTGCATACGGGCGCTGACGAGGAGGGGAATTTCGTGGAGGAAAACCCGATGGAGATAACCACTGATTTTCTCTACCGGGGCCGGGACCGCTATGATATCTACTGTTCCGTCTGCCACGGCGGTACCGGCGACGGACAAGGTATTATCATGACCGGCCAGTACGGATATGTCCCGGCGCCCACGTTCCACAGTGACCAGCTCCGCGAGCGGCCTGACGGTTATTTTTATTCCGTCATTCACCAGGGTATACGGACCATGCCTTCCTACAGTACACAGATTCCGGTTGAAGACCGGTGGGCCATTGTCGCCTATCTCCGCGTGCTGCAGGAAAGCCGGAATGCATCTGAAGAAGAGATCCGCGAGTTCGATGTCGACCTGGCGGCGTTGCGGGAAGCCCACATCAGAGAGCAAGAGGCGGAAGAAGCTGTGGAAGAAATGGTGAACGGCAGGGAAGAGCCGACTGCTGAACGCGGTGAGCAGCTGTTCACCCAGCAGGGCTGCCAGGCCTGCCATTCCACCGACGGCACGCAGCTGATCGGTCCGACCGTGGCCGGACTGTACGGCAGCGACCGTGACTTTGCCGACGGAACCACCGGCATCGCCGATGAAGAATACCTCCGGGAATCGATGGAGCTGCCGGACGAAAAAATAGTCGATGGCTTCAACAACGTCATGCCGCCCTTTGCGCACCTTGAGGACGAGGAGCTTGAATCACTGGTCTACTACATTATTTCACTATCCGAGAACGACTGACAAACAGATTTAAATCCAGGAATTGAACCATGGCTACAAACAGCCCGAAACTTACGGATTCAGTTGAATTTCCCTCCGGGATCAATACGTCCAAAACCTTCTTTGGCGCGGGCATAGCAGGACTCCTGGCAAGTGGTGTGGGATATTTTTTAAACCATGAACAGTTTTTCTTTTCCTACCTTACCAGCTTTACTTTTTTCACAAGCATCGCCCTGGCTTCACTGATACTGGTGATGATCCACCACCTGACGCGGTCTTCCTGGGGGGTGGTACTCCGCCGCATACCCGAGTCCTTCTCGTCCAATTTCTGGATCTGGGCCCTGTTTTTTATACCGGTGCTCCTCGGCATGACGACACTTTACAGCTGGACCAGCCCGGATTATGTGGCCGGCGACCCGATACTGGAGGGTAAAACCGCCTACCTGAACCAGCCTTTTTTCATCATCCGCCAGGTTCTCTATTTCGGCATATGGGGATGGCTGGGCTACAGACTGCACAGCATCTCCCTTGAAATGGACCGCACCAACGACTGGGGACTCACCACCCTGCTTCGCAAAATCAGCGCACCGGGCATTCTTGTTTTTGCCCTGACGATCGCCTTTGCAAGTTTCGACTGGCTGATGAGCCTTGACGCCCACTGGTTTTCAACGATGTTCGGCGTCTATTTTTTCGCCATGAGTTTTCAGGCCCTGTTCCCGGTTATGATTCTGCTGGTTTTCTGGATGCACCGGCAGGGAATTCTTGAAAATACCGTCACCAGGTCCCACGTCTACGATATTGGCGCCTGGTTCTTTGCGTTCACCGTTTTTTACGCCTATATCGCGTTTTGCCAGTTTCTCCTCATATACTATGCAAACATTTCCGAAGAAGTGCTCTGGTACTATCACAGAGTGGAGGGAAGCTGGGTCTATGTAGCGTGGCTCATGATTGCAGGGCGATTTGTAATTCCCTTCATACTCCTCCTGAACAGGGATTCCAAACACAGCAGTGGGTTGCTGACAGGTGTATCGGTACTTGTGCTGGTCACCCACTTTTTTGAACTGCACTGGATTGCCATGCCGGTGCTTGACCACCACGGGATCAGCTTCAGCTGGATAGACGCAGCCACCATGATCGGCCTGGGCGGCATCTTTATGGGCCTGTTCTTCAGGACCTTCCGGAGTCACAACATGGTGCCGGTCAACGATCCCAAACTGGTCGAGTCGATCAGCAAACACTACCATCAATAAGACGATTTGAGAATAGAATTCGATGACCAACAGTAAAAAATCCTACACCCGCGAATTTAAGGCGAAAGTTGTACTCGAAGCTGTCTCCGGCGAAGAAGTCAACCCGCAGGAAGTGGCCGACCGGCACGAACTGAGCGCGGCGCAGATTCTTTCCTGGGCACGCGAAATGGATATTTCCGACGTTAATCTTGAGAAGCTGTCCGCAGGGGCGGAAGACCCTGAATCCGAATCCGTAGATCTGAATACCAGCAGTACGCTGTTTGCATCAGAGGTGAATTTCGGCGCCACCTTCGATGTCATCGACATGAAGAAACTCATCTACTGGAGTATTTTCGGATCGGCCTATGTAGGTTTGCTTGTCCTTGCAGTGATGGCGATATTTACGTTCAGTACAGCATCCACTGTTCAGCAGGTATCCGAACAGAGTGAATTTTATGACGTACAAAATCTGAAGCAGCGTGACCAGGAGTCCCTTTCATCATTCGGTATTGTCAACCTTGAAGAAGGCATCTATCATGTCCCGGTTGACAGTGTTATTTCGCGCATGACACAGGATGAGGAATAGGAAGCACCGCGATTGATTGGAATTAAGGACATAGTCTGTAACATCATGAAACGGGTACTGCAGATGGCGGTCTTGGTGCCGGTGCTGTGTCTCCCGGACGCCCGGCCTGCGGAAGCTCAGCTCAACCGGGGAAATCCGGCGATACTTGATGACATCGGGATCGAGGAAATGCTGGGAGACACCATTCCCACAGATCTGCAGTTTACCAACTCCGACGGGGAGACCGTCACCATAGCCGAATTGATGGAAGAAGGAAAACCGGTCCTGCTCAATCCGCTTTACTATGACTGCCCGATGCTGTGCAATGTTATCGTGGAAGGGGTTCATCAGGTGATCAGGGAACTGAGGTGGTCGCCCGGAACGGATTATACGGTCATCTCTTTCAGCATCGATCCCGGCGAGCCGCATACGCTGGCCGCTGAAAATAAAGAACGTTATCTGTCTGATCTGGACCGGCCCGGCGCAGCCGACGGCTGGCATTTTCTGACAGGCGGGGAAGATCAGATCCGGCAACTGACTGACGCCGTCGGTTTTAAATATAAAAAAGAGGAACAGACCGGCGAGTACATTCACTCAGCGGCCATCACCTTTTTATCTCCCGACGGCGTGGTAACACGGTATCTCTATGGCACAAAGTTTGCTGAATTCGACCTTCGAAATGCCCTTTACGAAGCTGCAGACGGACATATCGGCACGCCCGTCGACCAGGCTGTCCTGTACTGCTTCACCTATGATCCGGCATCGGAAAGCTACGTGCCCGTCGCCTTCAACATCATGAAGCTCGGCGGGTTGGCTACGGTACTTTTTCTGGGTATATTTCTGGGCATTTTCTGGTTAAAAGAACGGCGACTATCATCCCAATCACAAAATTTTGAGTTTCTGGAATGAACAGACTGAGTGATTTCATGCTCCCCCCTGCCCGGAGCACCTATGCGGCAGAAGTGGATGCACTGTTTAATTTTGTCAATGTAATAAGCCTGATCCTCCTGCTGGGGATCACCATTGCAATCATCTATTTCTCGATCAAATACAGGCGGAGGTCAGAGGATGACACCACGCCCCTGATCACCCACGACAGCAGGCTGGAAATAACCTGGGCGGTCATTCCGCTCATCCTGGTGCTGATCACCTTTGCGTGGGGATTCAATACGTATCTGACGACAACCACCGTCCCGGATGACGCCTATGAAGTCCGGGTGACAGCCACCTCCTGGCGCTGGGATTTCCAGTACGAGGAAGGGCAGACCAGCGTCAACGAGCTTCATGTCCCTGCGGGGAGGCCGGTCCGCCTGGTGATGATTTCGAACGATGTGATCCACTCCTTTTACGTTCCTGACCTTCGCATCAAGATGGACGTGCTACCGAACCGGTATTCCCAGGTCTGGTTTGAAGCTACCGAACCTTTTGAATCCCAGATCTACTGTGCCGAATACTGCGGTGCCGCCCATTCCAACATGCTGGCCGATATTATCGTCCACTCACAGGAAGATTTTAATACCTGGCTGGAGGAAGGCGATACCATCGACGAATCGCTGACCCCTGCTGAACTGGGACAACAGCTGGTCGACCGGCAGGGTTGTCTGGCATGCCATTCAACCGACGGATCCCGCCTGCAGGGTCCTTCTTTCCAGGGAGTTTTCGGGCGTGAGCGTCCGCTGGAAGACGGAACCACCGTTACGGCGGATGAAAACTATATCCGACAGTCCCTGCTGGAACCCATGAGCCAGGTGGCTGACGGATATCCGGCCATTATGCCTCCCTACACGAGTTTGTCCGACCGTGAAATCGATTCCATTATTGAATACCTCAAAACGTTAGAGTGATATGGCAACATCCGATTCATCAAACATAAAAAAATTACAGGTACGCCGTTTCAAGCCGGAAGAATACCCGGAGAAAAGCTACCTGAGCGAGGAAAAGGGATTATGGGCCTGGATGACGACCGTCGATCATAAAAAGATCGGCCTGATGTATCTGGCGTCCATCACGCTTTTCTTCTTTGCAGGCGGCATGCTGGCTCTGCTTCTACGAACGGAGCTCCTCGTGCCGGCCCAGTCGTTTCTGGCCGCCGATACCTATAATCAGATATTCACGCTTCACGGCGCGATCATGGTTTTCTTTTTCCTGGTGCCGTCGGTCCCCGCCGCACTCGGAAACTTTATCCTGCCCCTCCAGCTGGGCTGCAAGGATGTCGCCTTTCCCAGGGTCAACCTGTTAAGCTATTATATCTATGTTATCGGTGCCATCATTACCCTGACGGCCATTTTCACAGGCAGTGTGGATACAGGATGGACATTCTACACCCCGTACAGCACCGCGACTGAAGGAAGCATCATGCTGATGACGTTCGGCGTCTTCATCCTCGGGTTTTCGTCCATACTGACCGGGCTCAATTTCATTGTCACCATCCACAGACTGCGGTCACCGGGGCTCGGCTGGAACAAGCTGCCGCTTTTTCTTTGGGGACTGTATGCCACCAGCATCATCCAGATCCTGGCGACTCCGGTCCTGGCCATCACCCTGCTGCTGCTCACCATGGAACGGCTTCTCGGCATCGGGATTTTTGATCCGAATCTCGGCGGGGATCCGGTACTCTACCAGCACTTTTTCTGGTTCTACTCCCATCCGGCCGTATACATTATGATTGTGCCGGGTTTCGGGATCATCTCCGAAATCATCTCCACGTTTTCGCGCAAGCACATTTTCGGATACTGGGCCATCGCCCTCTCCTCGCTGGCCATTGCTTTCATCGGCTTTCTCGTCTGGGGACACCACATGTTTGTTTCCGGCCAGTCTTCGCTTGCCAACGTGGTTTTCTCATTCCTCACCTTCTTCGTGGGGATACCGACGGGGATCAAGATATTCAACTGGATAGCGACCATGTACAGGGGGTCCATCGACATGAAGACCCCGATGCTTTATGCCATGTCCTTCCTGTTCCTGTTCAGCATCGGCGGATTCACAGGCATTATGGTGGGGGCCCTTGCCGTGGATATTCACCTGCACGACACCTACTACGTGGTTGCCCACTTCCACTATGTCATGATGGGCGGCATGGTCATGGCCTTCATCGGAGGACTGCACTACTGGTGGCCCAAGATCTTCGGAAAAATGTACAACGAAACGCTGGGCCGGATCGTCTGTGTCACTCTCTTCATCGGCTTTAACATGACGTTCCTGCCCCAGTTTGTCATGGGGTCGCTCGGCATGCCGCGGCGCTATTTCAACTACCTGGAACAGTACCAGGCTTTTCACCAGTTTTCAACCATCGGCTCCTATGTCATGGCCGTCGGGTTTTTCACCATGGCGGGATACCTGATTTATTCACTGAGGAAAGGAAAACGGGCTCCTTCAAATCCATGGGGAAGCCGTGCCCTCGAATGGCAGGCAACCTCACCCCCGGCCCTTCACAACTATGATCATACACCGGTCATCATTCATGGCCCGTACGACTACCACAGGCCGATGCAGGAATTCCAGCTCGGTATTGCCGACTCTCATAACGGACATGATGATGATCATCCTCCGACAGATCCGACCATTAAAACTGTAGAAGCAGACAAATAAACAGCATCTTTGTAATCATGGCACAAACCTCTGAAACAAGTGTGACTCGCGGGGCCCACGTACAACATCATTTTGTCGATTCGGACCAGCAGTTTGAATCGTCCAAAATGGGAATGTGGATTTTTCTGGTAACGGAAATCCTTTTTTTCGGAGGCCTCTTTCTCGGATATATCACTTTCAGGCTCTGGTATCCCGACCTCTATATCATGGCGTCCGAACACCTGGATACCTTCTGGGGAACCGTCAATACCATTGTCCTGATCGGGAGCTCGCTGACTGTTGCCATGGCCATCCGGTCCGCCCAGCTCAACCAGCAAAAAGGGCTCATCATCAACCTGTGCATCACCATAGCGCTTGCGGCCACCTTTATGGTGATCAAGTATTTCGAGTATGCACACAAATTTGAACTGGGTATTCTGCCGGGTACCTACTACACGTATGAAGGTATCCCCCACGATCTGGCGAATATCTTCTTCAGTATCTATTACATGATGACGGGGCTGCACGGCCTCCACGTCATGATCGGGATCGGGCTGATGATTTGGCTGATTGTCCGGGCTCGAAAGGGGCATTTTCACAGCGGGTATTATACACCGGTGGAAGTGACCGGCCTCTACTGGCATCTTGTGGATATCATCTGGATTTTTCTCTTTCCGCTTTTATATTTAATCGACTAATTACAAACGAGCATTATCATGCAGGGACATCATATTTCTTCAGCCGGATTCTTATGGACAGTGGGTACAACGCTCCTCATCCTCACATTACTGACCGTTTCCGTAACCTGGATACATATTCCGGCCCCGTTCAATATCATTGTGGCTATCAGCATTGCAGTCGTCAAGGCCACAACTGTCGCCCTCTTTTTCATGAACCTCTGGTGGGATACCAAGTTCAATCTGTTGCTGCTGTTTACATCGATCGTATTTTTAGGACTCCTGATAGGACTGACACTGATTGACACGATGTTCCGGTCGGATGTTGTCCCCGGCTGGTAGCCGCTGTCAGGACCGGATCATAAACAAATACTGAATTCATGTCTGAAGATACCCCGCCGTCCGCAACTGTCGGACCGTTTGAACTTTTCTCGATTGATGCCGGCTCATTCCGTCTGGACGGGGGGGCCATGTTCGGAGTGGTGCCCAAGACTCTCTGGTCGCGGGTGATCGGGTCGGACGAAAAAAACCGGATCCCGATGACCATGCGGTGCCTGCTGATCAAATCCTCCCGAACCGGTAAAATCTACCTCGCCGATACCGGTTCAGGCACGAAGTTCAACGAGAAGATGACCTCCATTTATGCCCTGGACTACAGCAACGGCGATCTGCTTCGTTCCCTCGCTGCCTGCGGTGTCACTCCCGGTGAGGTAACGGACATTATTTTCACACATCTTCACTTTGACCACTGCGGCGGCGCCACACGCTATGATGAAAACGGCGAACTGCAGGACCAGTTTCCCAATGCCGCCTATCATGTAACCGAGAAACAGCTTGAAGCGGCGCTTGATCCCAATGAACGGGAAAAAGCCAGCTTTATAAAAGACAACGTCGACCCGATTGCCGGTTCGGACCGGCTGCATGAGATCAGCGACCGGCATGTATACGAGGAGGGGCTGGCCACGATCCCCTCTTACGGCCATACAATGGGCCAGCAGCTGCCGGTAATCGAAGCGGACGGCAAAACCGTCGTCTTTGCCGCGGACCTGATCCCCACGCATGTCCATCTGCCCATGCCGTGGATTATGGGGTATGACATGATGCCTCTCCAGACGCTGAAAGAGAAGGAGGCGTTCCTTCGCGAGGCTGTTGATAACGGGTGGTATCTTTTTCTGGAGCATGATGCGGAGCATGAGCTGATCACGGTTAAGGAGGAAGACGGGAAGTATGTGATGGACAAAAGTTTGACGCTTGAGGATTTATAGCTGAAATTTTTACGGAACAAGCCAGGCCAAAAGGCCAAAAGTGAAAAGGCTCCGGGCTGGGGATTTTTCGGCTCATCTCCAGCGGGTTCCGCTAAAAAATTTCCATGGCGGATGTCTTCTTTCCCCTGCCGGTGTTCTTCCGTGCGCTGTCACCGTGAGCTCTCCTGTATGTTTCCCGCCGCCGAACTTTTTCTTAACGCTTCACCGCGGCAGCTGCAGGCCGCCGAAAACTCCAACGCCTTTCACTTTTTCCCTTTTGACCCCTTGTTACCACCTCCGAGTCGTGATGCTCGGGAATGAACCTGGAAAATAACCGGCAAGAGATTCAGCAAGCCACAAATCAGGTTTTATTTCCCGGCAGTGACACAGACAGATTCCAGCCGGATCTCTTCTCCGCCTTCTTCAAGCGGCGGCTCCGGCTTCCGGTCGGTTCCGGAAACAGTAAACCCGCTTTCTTCCAGTATGGCGATCCATTCATCCACCTCATAAAGATTGAATCCATGCTTGACAAACGGAAACTGCCGCATGCTTTTGCCGGGCCTGAACCCCGAATAAAAAGCCCCGCCCCTTTTCAGTACCCGGTGCACTTCCTTCACGTGTTCTGCAGGTTCGTCCCAGAAATAAATCACATTATTGCAAAACACCTTGTCGAATGACTCATCGTCAAAAGGCAGATGATCACTGCTGCCCAGGTACAGGTTAAGCTTGCCTGATTTTATTGAATCCGCATTGTTCCTCTTCGCTTCCTGAACCATATCTTCTGAAAAATCTATACCGGTGACTTGCAGCCCGCTGGCCTTTGTCAGCACGTCATTAAAGAATTTTCCGTTTGCAAAACCAATTTCCAGGATATGGTGATTATCCGATATCTCCATTGCCTCGAGGGTCAGATCAAACAGGAACCGATTAAACCGGTTCATTTTTTCGGCAACTCTGCCCGCGAATTCCCCGGACGGACGGCGCAGCTGCCGGGCGACGAATTCCGGATCGGGTTCGGATTCCTGTTCCGATCCGTGCCCCGGATCCGGTTCAGACTGTTGTTTTCCTTCTGTCTTCTTCAGTGATGTATTCTCCATAGGGATGCCTCTTTTTAAATAATGTACAACAATAATGTAATGCACAACTCAAATGGAATGCAAAACTCAGAGGTCGATTTTTAAACCGGGTTAAAGGCATGGGTGCGGGACTTGAGACCGGCTGGTCAGAATATGATATACATCTGACGGCTTTTTTTCGTTATCCTGTTTTGTCGGTGTGAAGAATGGTATGATCTTGTGTTGTGGCTTGCGGTGTGACGGGTATATCTTCGGGTGTGACCCTGGATGTGCCTTGCGGATGTGAAGGGAGTATATTCCTGTGAGTGTAACCTTGGTTGTAGCTTACGGGCGGGTGTGAAGTGTGTATATTCCTGTAGTGTGACCTTGGATGTGGCTTGCGGGTGTGAAGAGTATGAACCCTGTCAGGGCAGCCTGTGTTAAGATCATATGGCGGGTCTCCCCACATCAACGACGGTAATCAGAGTATTTAAAACAGACTATTAATCTTTATTAATCAGACATTAACTGAAGGACGACATTCTCTTGGCAGACGAAAAGCCATATAAAAACACGGCTGAAAAGCTCCTGGCAGATCTGCACAGCGGGCATCATAAGCTGATCCGGGAGAGCCGCCTGTCTGTCCTGTTTTTGTTTGCCGGAGTGATTCTGGCCGGTTATTCGCTTTTTCTCTTTGCCGAACAGACATTTTATTTCACACCGGAGGTGAAAAGTCTTTTCTGGGCTGTGATTCTCCTGTCGGCAGCCCTGTTATCCTGGTGGATCTCCGGAAAACGGGCTACCCCTGATTTCACACGGTACTATCGCACGTTTTGCGAGAAGCACGGCTTCAGCGATCTGGAGAATGCCCTCGACCTGTATCTGGATTCATCCGGTGAGAAACCGGGCATGTATTTTCTGGCCATCGAACGAAATCTGAAGCAGATCGACTCCGGACGTTTTCAGGAGCAGCTCAATCATTTCTCCTCCGCACAGCGGAATCACAGGACATACTTAACGGCTTTTTGTCTGCTTTTGATCAGTACGATTCTTGCAGGAACCGTTTCCTGGTCAAACAGCGACACGGTCGAACGCACCCTGGGTTTCTGGGAAACCTACGAGAAACCGAATCCCTGGGAGTTTGTTATTTCTCCCGGTGATACGACGCTTGAGCACGGCAGTTTGTTCGAACCGGAAATGGAGATCCTCGGCGACAACACATCCCTTCCCGACCGGGTGACTCTGGCAGTAAAAACCGATATTGAGAATGAATATCGCCACAGGCCGATGGATCCTTCAGGCGGCCGCTCGTTCCGGTCCCGTCCGCTTGAACTGACGGGTGATGCTGAGTGGTATATTATCATGGATGGGTACGAAAGCCAGCGCTTTCAGGTTCATCTGCAGCTGCGGCCCCGGTTCGAGGACCTGACCGTCCGCGTATCCCCGCCCGGCTACACCGGGCTTCCCGAAACTACCCACAGCTATCCCTTTGCCCGTCTCTCTGCCTACGGCGGGTCTGATATCGCCATTGAAGGGAAGGTCAATAAACAGCTCGACGGACTGACTGTACACACCGGCGACGGAGATCTACAGATGCAGCCTTCAGAGGAGGATTCGCTGAAGGCCGGCACCTCTTTTACCCTGCAGCAAAGTGACTCTGTCCGGTTTGACATGAGTGACAGAGACGGGCTGACCAACCGGAATCCATTCCGGTTCGACCTGCGCATGCTGGAGGATGACTACCCGGTTGTCGTCATCGAAGAACCGTCAGCCGATCTGTCCGACCCGGATCCGGACCGGATCGATATCCTTTACCGGGCCTCGGATGATTTCGGCCTCACCCGTGCCGAGCTGAACTGGGAGCTGCATCGCGCCTATACGACCGATACACTCAGGGAATCGCAATCGCTGGACCCGCCGGCATCGGGAGAAGCAGACGAGGTTTCAAAAGATCTGGCTGAACTGGACCTCCGGCCGCGGGATCAGCTGACCTTCTGGATCTCAGTATCGGATAATGATGAATTCAACGGATACAAGTCTGCCGTATCACGGCGGATTTCCCTTGAGATACCCTCTGTCAGTGCCCGGCTTGAGGAGGTCAACCGGCAGGAGCGCGATGTCCAGAGCGACCTGGATGATGTCTCCGAAAGCCACAGCCGGATGGAACAGGAATATGAACGGCTCAGGGAGCGTATGATAGAAAATTCCGAACCGGGCTGGGAAGAAGAGGAGATGGTCGCCGATATGCAGGAACAGCAGAAGCAGATAGAGGAATCGGTCAGGCAGCTCAGTGAACAGTTCGAGGAAGTCCGGAGGGAAATTGAAAACAACAGCCGCATATCAGACGAGACCCGGCAGGCCTATGACGACCTGCAGCAGATGATTGATCAGCTGGACGACCCGGAACTGATGAAGGCCCTGGAAGAACTTCGGGAGTCCATGCAGGAGTTCAGCCGGGACAACCTGCAGGAAGCGATGGAAAATTTCGAGTTCAACGATGAAGTGTACAAGGAACGGCTTGAGCGGACTCTTGAACTGTTTAAAACGCTGAAAATGAACAGCGATCTTGACAGGCTGGCGGCACAGTACGAGGACCTTTCGGAACGGATGAAAAATGTATCCGAAGGAGATAAAAGCACGGATGAACAGGTGAGAGAACAGCAGGGGGTATACGAGGATACCAACCGTCTGGGACAGCAGCTTGAGGATCTGGACAGCCAGCCACCGGGACGTTCTGAGGAGCAGCTCAGGCAGCTGAAGGAGGAATCCTCTGCAGAACTGGAGGACATCCGCCGGGAAATTGACGATCTGATAGAACAGGGAAAGAAAAGCAGTCAGGACAGTTCCGAACAGCAGGAGGCCGGCAGCCGATCTGCGGGGGATTCCTCCGGGGATGCGGCAGACGCCGATCAGGATGAACAACAGCAGGACGGGCAACCGCAAGACGAACAGCAGCAGGACGGGCAACCTCAGGACAGTCAACAGCAGGACGGGCAACCCCAGGACAGTCAGCAGCAGGAATCCGGCCCCGACGAGCAGGCCCGCCGGCAGCAGGCGATAGGCGAGCAGTTCGAGTCGCGGGCAGAAGCCTTTCGCGAAGCAAGGCAGCAGATGGGCGGTCAGCAGATACAGGTTAACCTGATGGCCCTGCAGCAATCCCTTTATACCCTGCTCGAGCTTTCCGACGTACAGGAAGAATTGACCCGCCAGTCCGGCCGCACGGAATCACGGAGCCAGAAATACACCGAGCTTGCAAGGGATCAGCAGAATGTTCACAGGCAGTTCAGCCAGGTGGCCGACACCCTCTTTCGTATATCCTCGGAAATTCCTAACCTTTCCAACACCATCAACCGCAAGAAAACAGAAATAGAACAGTCCCTGGCCCGGACAGTCGACCAGATGTCGGAGCGTGAGCAGGAGACGTCCGTCCTATCCGCACGTGAATCCCTCGGCGGAATCAATGAACTGGCCTCCATGCTTGCGGAAGTGATCGATCAGCTGATGAATCAGCAGAACGGGGGCGGCGCCGGCTCCATGACCATGCAGCAGATGATCGAAGAGATGCAGAATATGAGCGGAAACCAGCAGATGATGAATGAACAGCTGCAGGCTATGATCAACGATATGCAGGGGGAACGGCTGTCCCTCGAACAGTCCGAAAGGCTGGAGCAGCTTGCCCATCGTCAGAACGAAATCCGCCGGCAGATGCAGGAAATGCAGCGCAGTGGCGAATTCAGTCAGGGTGACCGGGCACTGAGTGACCTGCAGCGGATGACGGAACAGATGGAGGAAGCGATCAATGATATGCGCGGAAGCATGGTCGATCCCCTCATGGTGGAACGTCAGCAGAACATCCTTTCGAGGATGCTGGATGCAGAAGAGTCGCTGCAGGAACGGGGCCGGTCGGAAGAATATGAAGGCAGGCAGGCGGAAGATAACGACCGTGCGGACAGGCCTCCGGAGGTTACGGCGGAAGAGCTGGAACAGGAAATCCGAACACGTCTTCAGGACCCTGATTACACCCGGTTCAGTGACGATTACCAGCGGCTGATTGAACGGTATTTCGACCTGATCAGGCAAATTGATCAGACCGACTGAGCAGGCAAATTGATCAGACAAACTGAGAAGACTGAGCAGGCTTATTGAGTAAACAACTGAGCAGACTGAGCAGACAAACAGAGCAGACAAACTGTGCAGACAAACAGAACAGAAAACCGAACAGAACGAATAAACAAGCTACAGGTGATAGATCTTTTTGTACTGGATATAGACGGTTGTATCTCACATCCATTTGAATCCCCGGACTGGGCAGCGGTTTCTGAAATACGGAAATTAAACCTGCGGAGCCGCCGGGAACGGGATATCCCCGGCCTGACTCTCTGTACGGGCCGGCCGTTTCCCTATGCGGAAGCGGTGGCGCAGTGGCTGGATATCCGGCTGCCCTTTGTATTTGAAAGTGCGGGCCTCTACCTCCCGGATACAGCCAGAATTCTGTCGCGGTACAGCAGTGACAGGGCCGCCGGGAAACCAGGCATTGACGCAGACAGCGCTGAAAACAGCGACCCCGCCTCTGAAGGCAGCGGGGCGGCCGGTAACGGACGCTCACTCCAGCCGGTCATAAAATTCAGGAGATGGTTGACCGACCACCTCCTGCCGGATTACCCGAATGTCATGCTTGAATTTTCAAAGATGTTCGATGACGGCGTTGTTTCTCCCGACAGGGAGCAGATCGACCGCATCTACAAACAGATCCTGGAGCATGCCCGCAACCACTACCCGGATCTGGAAGTTCACCGGACGGACGTTTCCGTCAACACACTTCTGGCCGGCAACAACAAGGGAGCCGGCTTTGAACTCTTGAGCCGTGAACTGGATGTTCCCCTGGCGCGCATGGCCTATATCGGAGACAGCGAGGGGGACATAATGCCCCTCAAAAGAGTGAAGATGCCTTTCGCCCCGTCCAACGCCATTGAACCCGTAAGGGATATTGCCGAAGTGCTCCCGGAGGAAACCTCGCAGGCCGTTCTGGAGGCATACCGGCGGATTATCGGGAGAAATGAACGCAACAGGTCGGTTACTGATCCGGAGAACCGGGAATGACGTCGCTGCCGGTCCGCATGGCTTCGGGTATCAGAAGCCCCGCGATGAACAGGCCGAGGCCGATGAGCAGCAGGAGCTGATAGCGGTTTTTATAGTCGGCATATTCTTCAGCGGCATATTCACCGCGCTGGAGCTCATCCAGTCGGGAAAGAAACGGATCGATGCCGGCGGTACCGGAGTTGATCTCAAAATAGTTGCCGTTGCCGCGGCGGGCGATATCCTGCAGGGCTTCCGGTTCCAGACGGGTGACCACTTCCCTGCCTTCCGCGTTGCGGTGATACCCGATCCGGTGGTTTGCTTCCGGATCGTAAACGGGAATACGCCCTCCTCCTCCGGTACCGATGCCGAGAGTAAAGACATGGACCCCGTCCGAGGTCAGCTCATCCAGCGCGCTGTTGTAGGAAGGGCCGTGATTTTCGCCGTCCGATATCATCAGCATCACCCGCGCTGCCTCCGGGCGCGGTTCCAGCCGGTCATATGTTTCTTTTGCCTTTTCAAAGGCCGCACGAAAATTGGTCGTCGAGCCGGGAAGCTGCCGGGTTTCCGCGATATCCAGAAACATCCGCAGAGCGGAATAGTCCTGGGTCACCGGACTCTGCACAAAGGCTTCGCCGGTAAAAACCAGCAATCCGATGCGGTCTCCGCGGGAATGCTCTATCAGCCGCTGGATTTCGAATTTCGCTTTTTCAAGCCGGGTGGGTCGGATGTCTTCGGCATTCATGCTGCGGGAAAGATCCAGTACCACCAGCAGGTCCAGGCCCCGCCGCTCCACATCCCTCACTTCCGTGCCGATCCTGGGCCCCGCAAGACCCACAATGAAAAAAGAGAAAGCGGTCAGGATAAGTATCACTTTGAGCCGGATGCCGCGGGCCCAGAATCCGACACGCAGCCGGCTCAGGAGGCGCCGGTCAAAAACCCGATCCAGTCTCTTCTCCTGCCGGTGTCTGTACCACCACAATAATCCTGCAACAAGCGGGATCAGCAGCAGCAGCCAAAGTGATGAGATATTATGCCAGATCATACATCGTCCGTACCAAAAACACGATAGATTAACAAAAACCGGTGGATTAAACGGTGTTCCTAATTTAACCGCTCCAGCAGGGTAATGAACAGCAGCGCCGTGGATGCAATACTTGAGGCGATGCCGACCCGCTCCTGCGCCGTCATCTGCCGCCTTTCCGGCTCTCTCGGAACAATGATGGTCGCCCCGGGCTCAATCGTCGGATTATTCCGGATGAATAGAAACCGCTTGGTCCGGTCAACTTCGCCGTTGGCGTAAACCACATACGCCCGCCGCCGGCGGGCTTCTTCAGTGACGCCTCCCGCAGCACTCAGGTAATCTGAAAACGAGCGGCTTGGGTCGTAACGTACACTGGTCGGTGATAGTACCTCTCCCTCCACACGAACAATCTGAAGTTCTCTCGGAATGTGTATTTCGTCTCCCTCCTCGAGGATCAGGTCATAGCCGGATCGGGGGTTGCTGAGAGCATTGGCCAGCTGTATACCCACCGGAGTGGTTAACGTGTCGACAACTTCTCCCTGTTCCCGTTGCTCATCATCACCAACTCCGGCCATTTCATCATCAATTTCGGTAATTTCAGGCCGCTGTGAAATTTCAAGAATCCGCTCCAGGGAAGCCCCTCTGGAATAGGCATATTCCGACAGGCCGCCGGCCCAGTCAATCAGGTCGGACAGGCGTGCGTCACGGCTGGACAATACATATTCACCGGGATACTCCACTTCACCGGTGATACGCACTGTCTGCTGCTCCTGGTAGTTGGGCTGGGTGCGGATATAGACCTGGTCAAACGGCTGCAGCCTGAAGTCGCCTTCATCCTCCCGGAACCCGAGGTGTTCATCCACATGAAAAGAAAAAATCTCGGCGATTTCATCTATCTTGTACTGGTCGGGTTCTCCCGTGCCGACCACACGCCGGGCCACTTCAATCCGGTAGGCGGCCGCCTCGTCGAGAAACCCGTCGGCCATGAAAACCGCATCTTCAACCGTCATGCTGTCCCGGTACTGCAGGGTGCGGGGCTGGTTGACCGCTCCGCTCACCCGCACAGTGTACTCTTCCCGCAAATCAAATATCGAGGCAATGCGGACCACGTCATCCTTTCTCAGGAGAATATCATGGCCGGCGGGATCCTGCATCACGTCTTCCACACTGAAGGAGAGCACTTCCGGTTCCCGGTTCTCACTCAACCGTTCAATGACGCCCCTGTTTCCGGAAGCATCCTCACGAAGGCCGTCGGCCTTGTTAATCAGGTCATAAAGGGTCATTCCCTCTTCAATTTCATACTCTCCCGGACGAAAGACTGCACCGCGGATAGCCACCCGGTTTGAATACCTTTCCAGCAGCGGGCCGACCCGGAGCCGGTCTCCGTTCTGAATTTCAATATCAGCCCCTTCGGGATAAAGGACACTGGATATGCGCCTCATCGTGGGCGTGGTTCCGTGAAGGGTCAGTGTCCGTGTGTAGGCATTATCGGAAAAGCCTGCGGCAAATTCGATCAGGTCATCCAGCGTCTCCCCGTCTTTCGTCTCGAAGAACCCGATGCGCTTGGTTTCCCCCCAGACGTGAACACGGTTCTCATATGGATCCACCTTGATGATATCCTCATCTCTCAGCCGGATGTTGTCCTCCTGGTTACCGTTGATAAGAAAATCGTAGATATCAAACGTATGGATGCTGTCACCCTCACGGAGAAGCTGGATATTTCTGAATGTCCCGTCGCGGTCGGGCCCGCCGGCGGCATACAGTGCATTGAAAAGAGTGGACAGGGACGACACCGTATAGGTTCCCGGCTGGCTGACCTCCCCCATGACGGTGACCTTTATACTGCGGATGTTCCCCAGGCTGACCCTTGCCCAGGTATTCGCGTTGGGGTCGTTGGGCCGGAGCCCGGAATAGATACTCGACAGCCGGTCTTTGATACGGCTGTTCGCTTCTTCAATCGTCATGCCGCTCACCTGGATCGGCCCCAGATTCTGAATATCGATCGTCCCTTCCGCACAAACCACAAGCTGGTACGGCTGTTCGGCAGCCCCCCATACATCGATCACCAGCTGCTCGCCGGGGCCCACCCAGTAATCTTCGG
>JBBDRV010000088.1:0-7971 GCA_040905285.1 Balneolaceae bacterium
TTATGAGTGATGAACGTGAAGTAGGTACCGTAAAATGGTTTCATAACGGTAAAGGGTATGGATTTATCACCCGGGATGGTGGTGAAGATGTTTTTGTGCACTATTCGGAAATACAAACTGATGGCTTCAAGAAATTGATTGAAGGTCAAAAAGTTGAATTTACCGTAGCAGAGGGAGACAAAGGTCTTCATGCAGTCGAAGTGATTGCGCTGCAATAATCACCCGTTAAATTTTGCGGAAAGCACCGTCAGTGACGGTGCTTTTTTTGTTTTATCAGATGAAAAAAAGTCGATCGTGGATAACGTCCGTTCTAACGGACCTGATAGTCACAGCCGCTATAATTGCAGCCGTGCTGTTGGAATACAGATGGTTGTTTTACCTGGTCGTCGGATATACACTGTTCATGCTCGTAGTGAAATGGATGGTCCTGTTCAGCAAACAACTGCAGGCAATTGCCGGGAAAGAGAAAACAGTGGTACCTGAGTGGGTATACCATATTCTTTATGGGCTGAATGTTGCCTTTTTGCTCCTGTCGGGCTGGATTTTTACGGCTGTGGCATGGCTGTTAATTTGGGCGCTTTCCACCTATAATGTGCGTAAAACCAATGTGACGGTTCTGCCGCCGGTGGACTGAATCTCCGGATAAACGGGTTGCCATCTACAGACCTTGCTATATTCAGCCGGTGATCCAGGGGAAGCTGCAATGCGGCAGACACAAACTCCGACCGCTTCAACGGAAAAGCGGCCGGATTCAAGTCAATTCTGATCAAGTGAGAAAATCTGAATAGCCTGAGTCTGTTCAAATCCGAATCATGATCCTTTTACAGATACCAGATGAAATACGCCTTGTCATTCATTACCCTTTTCTTTTTTTTCTCTCAAATCGGATTTCCAAAAACCCGGTCCGATATCGATCACATCGACTCCACTTCTGTAAGCCGGGCCAGCGACTCAGTGGCCCCGGGGGAGCCGGAACTCACCGATGATTTATGGATAGGCCTGTGGCTGGCATATTCTCCCTACTCGACTCCGCTGATTGCAAGAATGAGAAATGCCCAGCTGGGTCTGGTGGGTGTCAATGTCCGTTACGCCTCCCTGAACCTCGGTAAACGGAAGTTAAGGATCTCCAGTGAACTTATCCTGCTCGGCTGGGCTGATTATCCAAAGAATGGGGTTTCAGGGCCGAGGACAAACCGTTTGGCGGCAGGTATTCTCCCCCTCCGCCTGACTGTGCCTCTGACGAAGGATACCGGAGATAACTATTTTTTTGTTGATATGGGGGCCGGAGTCGTATTTTTTGATCAGCCTTACCCGAATGACGAGGGCACACTTCTCAATGCTACGGTCGACCTGGGGATCGGGTATAATTTCAGATTGACAGAAACAACCAAACTGCGGCTCGGCTACAGGTTTCACCATATATCAAATGGCGGCGGGGGCGTAATCAACCCCGGCATCGACTCCGGTCTGATTGTGCTGTCCATACATTCCCGCAGTTGAGCCATACGCAACCGGACCGATAATCGTTATTAAAGAAGGTGGTAAGCATAAACAGATGGTAAGCATAAAAACGTGGCATAAAAACATGAATGTAAACAGGTCATGATCAGAATCTACATATCCGTACTTGTCCTGTTCTGTACGCTACACGTGGCATGCAACGGACCTGATCACAGTGGCCGCTATTCAGTCGAGCAGGCACATGCTCATTATGAGATCATGGCAGATACAACCGGTGAGGATAAAACAGTGCGTTCCGAAAAGGAATGGCGTGAAAAGCTCACAGGGGAACAGTACCGCATACTCCGCAAGGGCGGAACCGAACTGCCGTTTGTCAATAAATACAACTCGTTGTATGAAGATGGCACATATGTATGTGCTGCATGCGGCAATCCGCTTTTCGATTCCGCCACCAAATACAATTCACGGACAGGATGGCCCAGCTTTTGGGAACCGATCCGTGAGAACGCTGTCGGAGAGCGGGAAGATAACGGCCTGTTTATGACCAGGACTGAAGTGATTTGCAGTCGATGCGAATCCCATCTGGGTCATGTATTTGAGGATGGTCCTGAACCCACAGGCCTGCGGTATTGCATGAATTCAGCCGCTATGGAGTTTATAAAGAGGGAATGAGAATCAGAGTCATCCTCCGCTGGTCTTTGTTATCCACCGCTGGTCTTTCGGGCAATGGACTTGTTGTAAAACCTGAAAAGCCCCAGTACAATCCCCCACTGGACGATTACAGTGGCGACAGAAAAGGGACTCAGTGGATTGTACCAGGTGTCCGGGGCAAAAACCGTCGCACTGAGATAAATCCACCACCCCAGCAGGGATATTACCTGAACCGGGACGATGTATTTTATAACAAATGACCACCAGCGTCCCAGCTTCCAGGTGCTTTCTTCCGTATTAACGAGATCTTTACGGAACCTGTCCGGACCGTATTTTATAACCGCAAACGACATAAACGCTCCTGACATCATCAGTCCGATTCCCCATACAAAATCCTGATTGGCAAAAAAATCAAGGTTCACTGAGGAGGGCAGTCCAAAAATAAATCCGGCGATGCAAACGCCGGCTGTTGCGGATCTCCTCCGGATACCCATATCAATAAAAACCTTTGCGGCAAGTTCAATCATGGAGATGAGAGAGCTGAATGCGGCAAAGGACAGCCCCAGAAAGAAAAGAATCGCAAACAACCTGCCGCCGGTCATTTCATTGAAAAGTTGGGGCATCCACATAAATGTCAGCCCGGTGGAAACAGGCCCTGCCGTCCGCATGATCTCATGTATTTCACCTCCTGACATCTGGGATCCAAGTGTGCCGTATGCTGTGGAAAAGATGATCACAGCTGCGATCAGTGAAATCAGGTTATTACCGATGCCGGTTTGCAATGCACTGACTGTTATATCGTCAGACTTTCTCATATAGGCTCCGTAGGTCAGGATCAGACCCCAGGCGGCCCCGGTATCCCAGGCATTTTGTGTCAATGCCTCCAGCCAAAGCCGGGGATTGTTCAGAGTGGACAGATCCGGTGTAAACAGATACCGAACCCCCGCCATGCTGCCTTCCAGGCTGAGCGCCTTTACAAGGGAGACTATCAATACGATAATCAGGGAAGGAATCAGCAGGTTATTGACCCGCTCGATCGACCTTACTCCCCTGAATATGACCAATCCGCCAAGCAGCATGACAAGCGCGTGAAATACGGAAGGCATCACAGAGGAATGAAACCCCTCCCAAATCCTGTTTGCCTGTCCCATGTCTGCGGGAAGAGTGGCAATTACAGATTGCAGCAGATAATAGAGGCACCAGCCGGCAACCACACTGTAGTAAAACATGATGGCCGTAGCGACAAAACCGATAAAAGACCCCATCCAGGCATAGCGCTTGCCGGTCATCTTTATAAATGAGCCGATCACCCCCTTCCGTCCGTTTCGACCAATACCATATTCTGCAATGATCAGAGGGATAGAGAAGAGGAATAGAAAACACAACCATGCAATTAAAAAAGCCCCCGCCCCCTCTTCTGTTCCATTCTGAGCTGCAATCCTCGGAAAACGCCAAATATTGCCCGTACCGACAGCAATTCCCAAAACGCTTATAATCAATCCCCATCTGGTTACAAACCGGTCTGTTTCGGCAGGTGTTTTATTCATTAATCCGGAATCGTTTACGGAAAATCAGGATTAATCTTAATTCCTTTAAATTCCCTTGTCAACTGTCCATTTCCAAAACCGGATTGTTCTGCGGCCGGTAACGGGAGAGTTTACTTCCGGCACCACGGTTAAAATTATTGTGGATTCAAAAGCTGTTTCGGTATCTTTTGCCGTTCCATCCAACTGCCGGCAGCCTGAAATAAGATCAGTATTGTGCCGTTGTGCGCATTACATCAGGGCAGCATATCCAGGATTGACTGACCGTGAACAACCATTGTTAAAAACATATATGGATTTATCGACGATCTTTGTACAACACCGGACGCGAAACATTTTCTTTGCTCTCGTCTCATTTGCTGCAGCTTTTATTGTTTATTCCCTGACCGTCTCCCCCACCGCCAGCTTCTGGGATCCTGCCGAATACATAGCCATCTCCCATACGCTTCAGGTGGCTCACCCGCCGGGCTCCCCCTTTTTTGCCCTTTGGGGCAGACTTTTTTCAATGTTTGTTCCCACAGAGTATGTGGCCCTGAGTATCAACATGATCAGTGTGCTTGCTTCCTCTTTCACCATCATGCTGCTCTACCTTATCATCGTCCGGCTGGTTCAGGAGTGGCGGGGTCGGGCAGATGAAATGGACCTGCAGGACCGTATCGGTCTCTATGCCGGAGGTTTTTTTGGCGCCCTGACGTTTACCTTTACGCATACCCACTGGTTCAATGCGGTAGAAGCAGAGATGTATGCTTCATCCATGTTCTTTACGGCCATGGTAGTCTGGACAGCTCTGAGGTGGTCAGAAGATCATGACAAGCCATATTCAGAGCGATGGCTCATACTCATTGCCTATATATTCGGACTGGGCATCGGCGTTCACCTGCTTAACCTGCTGGCCCTTTTCTTTGTAGCGCTGATCGTCTACTTCAGGAAGAAAGAAGTCACTCTCCTTTCTTTTGCAGGGATGTCAATCGTTGCCGCCATGGCTTTCCTGCTGATATATCCGGTCACCATCGTCAATCTTCCCGACCTGGCCAGCGGAATCAACCGGACGACGTACGGCCTGATCGGTCCTGTTACTTATATGTTCCTGATTATTGGCGCAATCACATTCGGCATCTACTATACGCAAAAAAAAGGGTTGCGGATACCCAATCTGGCGATACTGGCTTATGCCGTCATTATCATCGGCTACTCAAGCTATGCACTGGTTTTTATCCGGTCACAGGCGGAACCGGCGATCGATGAAAACGATCCCTCGACCGTTGAAGCGTTTGTCAGTTACCTGAAGAGGGAACAGTATGGGGAGACTCCTCTTCTGTCCGGATACAGCTACGATGATCGAATCGGCAATATCGATCGTGAGAATGAGGTTTTATTCCCCCGCCGGCATTCATCCCAGCCGAATCACCTTGAGTATTATTCAAGATTTGACACTGACTGGCAGTATTTCTGGCAATATCAGGTCTATCACATGTACGTCAGGTATTTTAACTGGAATTTTATCGGCCGTGAATCAGATATACAGGACGCAAGCTGGTATTCCGGTTTCAGCCCGACTCCGCACAGCAGCAATCCGGCCAACTCCGGTTATTTCTATCTTCCTTTTTTATTCGGTCTGCTGGGCATGCTTTATCATTTCCGCAATGACTGGAAGAGAGCGTTTGCCATCCTGACCCTGTTCATCATGACGGGTCTGGCCATTATCTTCTATCTCAACCAGACACCCATGGAACCCCGGGAGAGAGATTACGCGTACGTTGGCTCTTTCTTTGCGTACAGTATCTGGATAGGCATGGGGGCCACAGCGGCAATCGATATAATCAAATCATGGGCGGGAAAGAAACCGGCCGCTTTGTATGGGGCCGCCGCACTGTTGTTTCTTGCTGTCCCCTTCTGGATGGCAAAAGAGAACTGGCCCAGCCATGACCGCAGCAACAACTACGTGGCAAGGGATTATGCATACAACCTCCTGAATTCGGTTGAGCAGAATGCCCTGCTGTTTACCAACGGGGACAACGATACATTCCCGCTGTGGTACCTGCAGGAAGTCGAGGGAATCCGGACAGACGTGAGAGTTGTCAATATGAGCCTCCTGAACACAGACTGGTATATCAGACAGATGAAAAACCGGCAGACTCACGAGTCCCTGCCGCTTCCCATCCGGCTGAGTGATGAGGAAATCAGTGAGATGACATCGGCACTCACCCTGCATACTCCGGGGGACGAAGTAATTCCGGTGAACAAGGAACTTTTACGGACCGTTTTTGAAGGGGACGGGGATACGGAAGACATAGAGGAGATTGTCCATGATGAAACCTTTGAATACCAGCTGAAAAGTGCCGTTCCCTACAGCATTCCTGTCGATTCCCTCGACGATGAGGTACGCTGGAGACTGGAAGGACGGTATGCGGGCCAGGGCCCGCAGGGAAATCCCCGGCATTACCTTCAGGTTCAGGATAAAATGGTCCTCGAGCTCCTGCATGTCAACCAGTGGCTGAGGCCCGTGTATTTTGCCAATACCGTTTCCCGGCAGGGTCAGCTTAACCTGCAACCCTACTTCCAGTTTGAAGGGAAGGCCTTCAGAGTTGTACCTAAACGCCGTGATGCAGGAGTTTTCGGCTATCTCGATCCCGACGTGCATATAGACAGGCTTGAGGAATTCAGTTTCAGGGAGTGGGACAATCCCGATGTCTATTTTGACGAGAACATTCGGCGCATGATCTCCAATTACAGGTACGCCTTCACCCAGCTTGCTGACGAACTTATCAAGCGTGGTGAGCCTGAACGGGCGGCTGAATGGCTTGAAGCCGGAGAAGAAAAAATACCATTCCGTGAGGTTGAACATGACTGGACGGTCCCCTCGCTGTATGCTTACCGCTATGCACGGGTGGAATCCTATGACAATGCGGTGGATCTTGCTGATTTCAGCAGAGACCGGATTATGCACTGGATGGAGTGGGATCTTAGAACACTGGATGAACTGGAAGCACGTCAGCAGCGTCTCCAGTCAGAAGCAACCGAAGCCCGCAGCCGCGGCAGGACAGATCGACAGCGCCGGTTGAGTAACAGAATCGACCGCCTGGAAAACAGTCTGGACGAGGTGATTGACGACGTCTCATTTGCTGTCAGCCAGCTTACAATCCTGCAAAGAGTCTATTTTCTGGCCGACCGGGATGAAAGGGGTGAAGAACTTGCTGCCGAAGTGGATATGATGACAGGCGGCAGAATACCAATGCCGTCCACCCGTGAGGAAAATGAACAACAGATTGAACAATTCAACCTGGGCATATAAAAGATCATAATGCCGGCAGAATCCTGATGACTGCACTTGTGATCTGATGCCCGGGTCAAAACCGTCAAGGCATGGACGTTCCCGTTCTCCAGATTTTTAATCCATCGGGTTTAACTCTCCCTTTCAGTGAACAGCTGTTCAGGCAGGTTACAGCAACCGTGGAAAACGTTGAAAATGTTCACTTCTCTCTTCTTGAAGTGGTATTTGTTGATGAAGCTGAAATTGTGCGGCTGAACAGGACATTTCTCGGCCGGAATTATGTAACAGATGTAATCAGCTTTCGATATGATGAAAATCGGGACCTTCAATCTGTCGAAGGAACATTGTACTGTTGTGCAGACCGCATTTACGAACAGGCCGGTGAATTCCATACGGAACCCGAATATGAATTTTATCGCATATTTATCCACGGCCTGCTTCACCTGGCAGGGTATAATGATCAAACGGAAGCGGAAAAGGAAATAATGACAAATCGCGAGGACCATTATCTCAAATCGATTAAAGAGAAGTAAGGCCGGGTTTCCCCATGCATGAATCCACTGGCACATCGGGTGGGAACAAAAAAGAGAAATATCCTCCGGACAGCCGTTTCGGCCGGATTTCGGTATCCTTCTTCAGGCAACTCTGGACGATCCTGTCCCGCCATGAGGGCCCCGGCACTCCGCCGCCCCCGGACAGCCGGTCCGGAGCCGGCCGACGGACGGAAACAAAAACAGGGAAGCCGGTCTGGCTTTTCATTCTCAGTTTAATTCCCTGGTTCCTTGCCGGCCTGTTCATATTGTCTTTCTTCTGGGATTTCCATCATCTGAATCTGGTTTTATTCGGGTTCTCCTATTCACTTGAGGGCTTAATACGTTTTGTCAGCGTCAGCGGCCTGATCGGTTTTCTTACCAACTGGCTGGCTATAACGATGTTATTCCGACCGGCAAAAAAAAGACCGATACTGGGACACGGTCTGATACCTGCACATAAGGAACGGATAGCAAATCGACTGGCCGCCGCTGTTTCTGAAGACCTGATTAA
>JBBDRV010000089.1:0-7922 GCA_040905285.1 Balneolaceae bacterium
TCCGTCAGGGCCGGAAGGCAGCAGCGGTAGAAGGTCGTAGCGGCGTGATATGGGTAGCTTGCCCTATTTTTATTTCCTTTCCTGTTAAACCGCTTTTCCAGCATCTCCTATTTTATTGATCTCTCCAATACTGCAGGCAGAAAGCTACAACTTCTGTTCTATGTCATTTGCAATCTGCTCGGCATGCACTCTTGAATTCTCAATAAAAAGACTGCTGGTGTCCATTCCGCCGCAAACAACACCGGCTACATAGAGTCCTTTCCTGTTGGTTTCCAGGGATGTTTCATTATAGACAGGCTTTTTGGTTTCATCCCGGGATATCTCAATGCCAAGATCCCGCATCATGTCAAAGTGAGGGATGTAACCCGTCATCGCCAGCACAAAGTCATTTTTAATTGTCTTTTTACCAGAGGAAGTGAGCAAATCCACCTCCTTTTCACGGATAGCGGTTATTCTTGTGTTGAAGTAACCGGATATTTCCCCCGCTTTTATTCTGTTTTCAATATCGGGTTTAACCCAGTACTTGACAGAATCCCTCAGTTTCGGCCCTCTCACAACCATGGAGACCTCTGCACCGGACCGATAGGTTTCAAGTGCCGCATCAACGGCTGAATTTCCGCCGCCGATAACAAGCACTTTCTGCCAGGAATAGGGATGAGGTTCATCATAATAGTGCTTTACTTTCGGCAGATTTTCCCCGGGAATATCCAGCATTTTCGGCCGCCCGTAAAAGCCTGTTGCAAGTACCACTTTTGAAGCTTTGTAGGATCCTTTAGATGTCCGGACCGTAAATTTTTCATCTTTTCCCTCCACATCCAGTACTTCTTCATAAAGGTGGACAGGGAGATTAAAACTCTCCGATACCCTTCTGTAGTATTCAAGCGCTTCCCTTCTGGTCGGCTTGTTCCCATGTGAAATGAATGGAACATTGCCGATTTCCAGCCGGTCGGAAGTTGAAAAGAAGGTCATATTGACCGGATAGTTGTAGATGGCATTGGCAAGACAGCCACGCTCCAGAATTCGAAAAGGGATGTTTTTTTGCTGTAAAGCAATTCCGGTGGCTAGACCGATCGGTCCGGAACCAATAATAGTAATCATTCAGTATAATATTTGGATTTTGCACTAATTAAACCGACCGGATGGTTTTTTATTACACACCCGGATTGGTTAAAGTCTCTTGCGTTTTACTCCCGCTCCCGCAGTCTATCCAACTGTTTTTGCTGTTGCCGCTTGCCGGCCCTGTATCCATAGACAGCACCCAGTCCGCAGGCAAAGGCAATCACAACCAGAAAAAGAATACGGCCGCCGGAAATACGGTCGCTGATGAAAATAACCCATGCTGCAGGGGGGAGAAAAATGAGCAAGGCAAGGAGATAGTGAATTGACGTCTTCTGAAGTACTTTTCGGATATATCTTTTATTAATGAAATAACTGAAATTAAGGTAAATAAATCCGAATCCGAGCAGGGCGACTAACCCTATCCAGTCGGGATCGGCAATGTAAACCAGAAAATTATTGGTAAAGACAATAATGGCCAGGGAAATCATCACTACCCAGGTTGTATATGCAAATATGCGGGATCCCCTATTCATAAGCGGTATACTTGATTAAGCGGTTGTAAGATAGAAAAACGAAAAGAGAATAGGTATAAATTGTGGTACGGGAAAACGGCCGACAGCTGATCACCGGATCCGGCTATCAGGGAGAGGGCTGTTGAATCCACGACTCGGGATTAACATTGTCGCTGCCGTCCCGAATCATAAAGAAAAGGACTTCCCCGCGGATTGAATATTCGTCACCGGATAGTCCGATAACATCTCCCCGGCCCAGGACCTGGCCCCTGGAGACAAAAACAGAACTCAGGTTACCGTAGACGGTTATGTATCTGCCATGATTTACCATTACCACATCCCCAAAACCCGTAAAAGGCTGGACAGCTGCGACATATCCATCATGAATCGTACGGACCTGCGAACGGCTTCCGGTAGCTATATCCACTCCGGGATTATTTGTACGGGTGCCAAATACCGGGTGGACTCTTTCGCCGAACTGTTCGGTTACGGTTCCCTCATCAACGGGCCAGGGAAGCCGGCCCCTTGCATCCGCAAATGATGTTTCAAAAGCTTCCAGCTCTTCATTGCTGACAACCGCGGCCCGGGCAACAGGCTGGGAATATCTGGCCACTGCTTCCTCTCTCGCTCTTTCATCCTCAATTTCTCGTGCCTCTGCCAGCCTCCTCTGCCTTTCTTCTTCGGCACGATGGATTTCCGCTTCTTCTTCAATCAGCGCAGTGAGGGTTTCATCAAGCTGCAGGCGTTGTTTCTCGACCTCTGAAAGCTGATCCTGTAACTGGTTGCGATCCCTTTGAAGCAATTCAATATTGCGCTTTTGCTGGTCTTCCCTTTCAGCCAGCTGCTGCTTTTCTTCCTGAATCCGGTGCAGGCTTTGCTCATTTCTCCGACTGGTGTTTTCCAGATCAAGCCGGGCGTACTCAAACTGTTCCTGCTTGTTCCGTATCTGTTCTTCCTGGTCTTCTCTGTATTCATTGAATCTGGACAGATAATAGGATCGAACAAGCAGCTGGTTTATTGACGAGGACGTTAACACCAGCGCGATTTCTGTTGTCCTGCCGTGTTTGTAGAGGTAAATGAGGGTAGATTGATATCGTTCAATCAATTCGTTCAGATCTGCTTCAAGATTCACGATATTCTCTCCAACGAGCTCCATTTCCTGTCGAATCTGCTGTTGTTCCTGTTCCATTCTTCGAATTCGTTCGTCCTGCAGTGCTATAAGACGGGTCAGCTCTTCATATTGCTGATACATTTCGTCGTACCGGCTGGAGGCAAGATCAAGACGGTTCTGATAAGTTTCGATCTGTTCTTCAAGAGACTCGATCTGGCCTTTGGTAACCTCCTGCTGTTCCTTCAATACTGTCCGGCGCTCCTCAAAACCGGATTGCCCGACAGACATTTCCGCATGGAAGACAACCACCAGAATTGAGATAGATGCGATACGAAAGATCATAGGGTTATAATGGGTATTCCATCCGGTATTTGTATTTCAAGCGCCGGGAGGGAAAGGTTGGTTTGAAGTTGTCGTACCAGAAGGCTGACTCTTGTATCACCGTCCATACTAAAAATGGTAATTTTTCTTGGCAGATAAAAGCCGTTCAGATACTCGTATGCTTCATAATTTATTCTGCTGTAAGGCGCACCTGACCCCGGCGGCATCTGAATATCCAGAACATGCCCTGTTTCGCGGTCGATGGTAATTTGTCTTCCGTCATCTGTTTCAGCGACATAATAGCTGTTGTCCTGAAACACGTCGTCAATGGCACTCCGCTTAACAGGATAATTGAAAAGATCGACAAGATTGATGGTGGCCAGAGAACCTATTTCCGAAAGACTGGCATCATGCAGGGCGATCTTTTCGGCAACCCTGTCAATCCTGTTATAGATCAGCACGGAATCATCCTCAACCAGCAGCTCACCGCCCTCGATACCGATCCTGTTCCTGAATGTAACCAGACTTGCCTGCCTGTCTGAATGAAAATCGACAGTAATCCTGTCACTCCGCCCGGGCTCGCTGATAAAGGCTCTTCCGCTTCCGGACAGTGTGCGGAGCGAATCAGAATAATCTGGAATGAGGGAGGCGAATTCATCAGGGGAAATATCTGCATCTTCCAGGTCTCCTGTTTCGCGGAACTCGTAGGAAGAACCGCACCCGGACAGGAGAAGGATGGATATGATAAGTATGGCTGTTATTGGTTTCAAGGAGTAACATCCTCTCGTTAAAGGTTCTGTCAGGATCTGACTCAGTATCTTCAATCGCAATGGTAACGAATTCCTGTATTTGATGGTATGAATGCCGGTCCGGCACGCCCCGAAGGCTTCTAACTGATGGCCTTCCGGAACGTATTCAGTTTTTTGAATGAAGGAAGCATCCTGGATCCGTACCAGCTGAACCACTCTCCGTCAACCAATAGAATATTGCTGTCGGGACAGGCATCAAATACATCATTTTTATGTTTTTCCCTGAAAGGGTACGGTTCGCTGCTCAATAGGATGAAATCCGGATTCATCCGGCTGACATCAGATAGCTCTACTTTCGGATATCGATTATGCCTGCCGAAAACATTCGTTAACTTCCACCGTTCAAGGACAGAATGGATATAGGTATCTGAACCGACAGTCATCCATGGAGCACGCCAGATAAAATAGGTCACGCTCCGCGGTTCTTCATCCGGAATGCCGTCCAGTTCTTCATTGATTTTTTCAATCAGTTCAGCGGCACGATCGCCGGCATTGAATTGTACTCCCATCTCATGAATGGTCAGAAGTGCGTCCTCAATGGTATGGATGTCCGTTAAATATACCGGATAGTCCTTTTTTAGTCCGTCTATATCCTCCTTTCTGTTCTCTTCCACGTTGGCGATGATCATATCCGGATTTATCTCTCTGATCTTGTCCAGTCGGGGATTTTTGGTGCCGCCCACAATCGGAACCCTGCCGGCGATATGGTCCGGGTGTTTACAAAAACGGGTCCTGCCTGCCAGGGATGAGGCGAGATCCAGGTCAGCAATCAGTTCAGTAAGGCTGGGTACGAGGCTGACAATCCGTTGCGGTGTCATTTTACTCCAATAGTTAATAGTGCTTTAGAAAGGACCGGACCTGAGCAGCATAATGTCCGCCAAAAAGATTTACGTGAACCAGCAGCGGATATAAATTATAGACTGGTATTCGCTCCGAGAAGCCGGGCTCCAGAGTTCCTGAACCGGCATAAGCGTCATAGAAAGCATCAGAAAACCCGCCGAACATTTTTGTAAAGGCAAGTTCCATTTCCGGATGACCGTAATAAACAGCCGGATCGAACAGCACCGGCTGCTTCTCAGTGCTGAAGAAGTAATTTCCACCCCACAGGTCGCCATGCAGGAGGGACGGCCGGGCTTCGGGAAAAAGGTCAGGCAGCCGGGCTGCAAGCCGGTTCCACTGTTTCATGACAGAAGGCTCAAGCACATCTGCATCCAGAGCACGTTTCAATTGCGGTTCGATGCGTTCACGGATAAAGAAATCGGTCCAGCCGGGATGCTTCCGGTTGGACTGGGGAAGACGTCCGATATAATTGTCATAGGAAAGGCCGAAATCCTCTTCTGTATGGCTGTGAAGAGCGGCCAGCTGTTCACCGAATCCGCAAGAAGCTTCCCTCGATCCACGGTGGGGTTCAATATAGGTCATCAGAAGATAGCCGGGAAGACTGTTGTCCCCGCTGTTCAGGTCGATTACTTCAGGAACACGGATGTTTGTCGCAGCCCTTTCCAGCAACTGCAGTCCTTTTTTTTCTTTTTCGAACATATCCCGGGGAGCTCCCGTATTCCACTTTAAAAAGAGATCGCCTCCTGGCGTTTTCAGCTTTGCGGCACGATTGATACTACCGCCGGACAGGGGTTCGGAACCCGTGATTGAGAGCTCGGTTTTATCAGCAAGGTGCTGACTTAGAGCTTTGGGAAGTTCCATTTTAGTCTTTCTGTATATGCTGTTCAAGAGATTCCAGCAAAGCTTCGCTGCTTCTGTAGATTATCCGGTATACCTTGTCAAACCCGTCCATCCCGCCGTGATAGGGATCGGGGACATTCCCGTCCCCGGGAAGTGGATCGAAGTCCCTCAGTTTTTTTATTTTCCGGACATGATTATCTTCTGCTGATTCAATCAGATTCTGATAATTCTCTTCATCCATGGCGAGGATAAGGTCGAAGCTGTCCAGGTCCGTTTTTTCAAACCGGCGGGCAAGTGACGTCAGTTCAATTCCATGTTTATTTGCCACCCGCTGGCTGTTCGTGTTGGCCGGTTCTCCCAGATGGTAAGCGGAGGTGCCTGCAGAGTCAATGTGGAAATAGTCCTGCAAACCATTTTTATTGATCAAATGCTGTAAAACTCCTTCTCCCGTGGGACTCCTGCAAATATTCCCAAGGCATACGAAGCAGATTTTATAGGGGTTTTTAGAAGAAATGGTCGTATTTGTCATTGTGCTGGAATAATTCTTTGTAAACGCATTGAAACGATCTGAACAATCCGACTGAATTATCGGGTTGTCCGGCAATAAGTAACAAAATAGGGCTTTGGCATGTGAATTCAAGATGGTTTGGCAAAGGGATATGCAACGGTTATTTCTTTTTTTTCAGGCTTTTATTTTTACAGGTTTCTGTCGGTCCGGTGAAATGAAATTTGAGTTGGTTTCATGTTTTATTCGTATACTTAAGGCTTAATTATTTTACAATAGCACGCATTCGGCTGTATGGCAAAAAAGTTTGAAGAAGTAAAACAACTTACATATCCCAAGTCAGAGGTTGAGATTCTGAACTGGTGGAAAAAGAAGAAAATCTTCGAAAAGAGCATGGAATCCAGGGAAGATGGAATTCCATTCACTTTTTATGAAGGTCCGCCGACGGCCAACGGAAAACCTGGAATTCATCACGTTCTGTCAAGAACGGTAAAAGATCTGTTTTGCCGGTACAAGACGTTGAAAGGATTCAAGGTAGAACGAAAAGCGGGGTGGGATACTCACGGTCTTCCTGTAGAGATTGAAGTGGAAAAAGAGCTGGGGCTGGAAGGACGTTCGCAGGTGGAAGAGTACGGAATTGCAGAATACAATAAGCAGTGCCGGGAGAGTGTACTCAAGTATAAACATCTGTGGGATGAGCTCACCACAAGGATGGGATATTGGGTGGATCTTGAGAATCCGTACGTCACCTTCGAAAATGACTATATCGAATCGATCTGGTGGGCATTCAAAACCCTTTTTGACAAGGATCTGATTTACAGGGGTTATAAAATCCAGTGGTATTCCCCCGGTAGCGGGACTGTGCTCTCTTCTCATGAAGTGAGCCTGGGATACCGGGAGACACAGGATCCCTCCATTTATGTAAAATTTCCCCTGGATGCCGATCCGAAAGTACATTTTCTGGCCTGGACGACGACTCCCTGGACTATCATTTCCAATATGGCATTGGCGGTGAATCCTGATATTGACTATGTGAAGGTGAAAGTTACCGAAGGGGAAGAAACCGAATTTTACATTGTTGCGGAAGGCTGCCTTGAAAATACACTGCGCCATGAGTATGAAATTGTAGACCGTTACAAGGGCGGTGAGCTGGTTGGCTGGACCTATCGGCCTCCCTTTGAATATGCACTGAATGCCCATGGAAAAGAGCAGGCCTGGAGAGTGGTTCCGGCTGATTATGTGACGACTGAAGAGGGGACCGGAGTGGTCCACACGGCTCCCGCTTTTGGCGCTGACGACTATAATACCTGCATGAAAGCCGGAATTCCGTTGTACAACCCCGTAGACAGGGAGGGCCGTTTTACAGAAGACGTGCCTGATTTTCAGGGAATGTGGTTTAAAGATGCTGACAAGGATATCAACCGCGTCCTGAAAGATAAAGGTCTGATGTACATGCATGAGACCTTTGTCCATAATTATCCATTTGACTGGCGGAAAGAGACGCCGCTTATGTCCTATCCTGTTGAATCCTGGTTTATCAAAACAACCGGCGTCAAGGACCGGATGGTTGAGTTGAACAGGGAGATCAACTGGAAGCCGGATACCACAGGCACCGGGCGTTTCGGCTCATGGCTTGAAAACAACGTCGACTGGGCGGTATCCCGCCAGCGCTACTGGGGGACACCGCTACCGCTGTGGGTGAGTAACAGGGATCCGGACTATGTGGAGTGTATCGGAAGCCTTGAGGAACTGAGGAAAAAGGCTGGTTTCACAGAGGATATTGAAATTGATCTGCACAGACCTTTCATTGATGAAATCACCTGGGAAGCCCCGGATGGTGGAACTATGGTCAGGGTGCCGGATCTGCTGGACGTATGGTTCGATTCCGGAGCCATGCCCTTTGCCCAGTGGCACTATCCGTTTGA
>JBBDRV010000090.1:0-7915 GCA_040905285.1 Balneolaceae bacterium
TCCCCAGTTGTTGAATTCACCCAGAAGAAGGTCCCTGGGCTCATCCGGGTCATCCTGTTGCGAGACCCGGTTGGTCCGGAATCCCACGGCTTTACGGGTGGCATCCAGACCGAAGACCGTTACGCCCAGTCTGGTTCCGGCCGTGAATTCATGATCCAGTTTCAGGGCGGCCAGTTTCCAGTCGACCTCAAACCAGTTGCGTTCGCGATTGCTCGTAACCGGATCCTCGTAAAACTGTGCATCCGTAAGACCGCCGGGCTGTTGCGCCAGGTAGTGCTGATAGGTCAGCTCTAGCGCCAGGGTTGTCTTTTCGCCCCACTGGTAATCCAGATGCGTATAGGCATTTTGCGAATCATACCCTGAGTTCGGACGGAAACCGTCCCCCTGCTTGTGATGAAAATACGCGTAATACCCTATACTGCCCGTGCTTCCGCTCAGGCTGTTGAAGGATGTGAACAGCCTGTCGGACCCGCCGGACTGCCGGGACGTCCAGTGGAGATTTTTGCTCCGGTCGGGGCGCTTCATCCTGAAGTTGACCACGCCGCCGAACTGGGTGCCGTACTGCAGCGAGGCCGCTCCGCGGATAACCTGGATTTCCTGCAGGGCCTCGGCCGGCGGCGTATAATAGCTTTCCGGATATCCCAGCACGTCCGCACTGATGTCATACCCGTTCTGGCGGGTGTTGAAGTTGGAGGAGCGGTTCGGGTCCAGTCCCCGTCCCCCGATGTTCAGCTGGAGTCCCGCATCGTTCGATTCATAGATATTTAGTCCGGATACCTGGCTGTAGATCTGACGCGCATTATTGGTGGCCACGCTGGCAACGAGCTGGTTCAGGAGGATAACTTCCGTCTTTTTCCCAGCATAGATGGCCGTTCCCTCCACTTCACGGAGGCGTTTCATGGCAAACATCTGATCCCTGTGGTCGGTGACCGACAGCACGCCGAGTTCACGGGAGATTTTTTCCAGCCGGATGTCGACGTTCACATCTCCCCCTTCGACGATGAGGGGTTCGGTGACAATTTCGTAGCCCAGTGAGTAGAAAATCAATCTGTAGGCACCGGCAGGCAGCGGATCCGTCTCAAAATGCCCCTCCCTGTCGGAATAGGTTCTCTTGCCCGTTCCGTCGTTGAAAATCTCAACGTCCGCTACCGGTTCTTCGGTTTCTGCATCAATGACCTGTCCGGATATATGATGCTGCGCTGAGACCTCAAGGCCAAACAGGCCCAGCAGCAGGGCCAGGCTACATTCCTTTAATCGATTCATTAAATGGTAAAATCCATGTTTTGTGTTTCAGCGAGGGTGTAATGGTTGTCAGATCAACGTCAGGGGCGATGAAAGGCCGGCTTCTCCGCCCGTTCAGAGCCACATGGCTTTCTGCATAAATTTCAGGATCCCGGATTCCCCGTTCCCGGAAATGCTCCTTCAGATAGTGGGCGTATTCGAGGATAAAATCCGGCTGTGTGGACATCTGTTTTTCCTGAAATCGCGTCAAAAACTGTGAATTATCCACATACAGCCGTCTTCCGGTATCCGGGTCAACCACTTTAAAACTGGCGTGCCCCGCTTTTTCCATCAGCATCACCCGCCAGGAAAAACGGTACCCTTCTTCTGTCCAGAACAGCTCGCCGGGATACATCAGGTGACGAAACGGAAAAAGGATCTGGATGGCAAAGAAAAGCCCCACAATGAACAGCGACGCCTTTTGAAAGGCGGGCCTGGGAAACCGGTATGTCCGGGCATTGTCAAAGCGGGCTTTACTCACCCGGATGGCACGGGACAGCTTGTCAAGGATCCTGTGGTGAAACGAGGCGTCAAAGAAGATGAGCGTGCTGGCGATCATGATATAGGGGAACATCCCGATCGGGAAGAACACCCGCGTGAGAAGGTGGAAAACCACAACCAGTGCAAAGGCTGCAAGCCTGGTTTTGCGGATCAGCAGCAGGAAGGGAATCGACAGATCATAGAGGGCTCCGGACCAGCTGAAGGCGTAGTGGGTCCATTCCTTCTGAAGCAGGTCCCCGAGAAGTGGGAGCGCGTACAGAGACGGAAGCCAGATTTTGAGCGGCATGGCTTCCATCAGCCAGTCGGAATTCAGTTTGGCCAGTCCGGCATAAAAATAGACGATGAACAGCAGCAGCTTGAGGGAATCGATGGTCCAGGAAGGGACCTTCTGTGAACGCAGGTCGCTGTCAAAACGGGCATCCACTGAAAAGTAGGCGTGGGCCGGTAAAAAAATCATCAGGAAACTGACGATGCTGATGAAGTAATAGTGATTCAGATAGGTGGTCTTGTCCATCAGCTCGATGTATGTGAAGCTGAGGAAAAAGAGAATGACGGCCGGCCGGTATTTGTACCCGATGGCCACAAGGACGGCGGAGATCCCGCAGACAACAAAGAGAAGGTAGGTAAGGTCACCCGGGGGCTGGACCCACCCGAACCCGTAGTAGGAGAAGAAAAAGGTGGGTTCCAAATACAGCTTTTCAATCCAGCCGTTGGCTGCAAAGCGGACCATGCTCCAGAGCATCAGCAATCCGAACAGAATCCGGAATACCGCCAGCGGAGCCGCGTCCGACTGTCTTTGAAGGTATGTGCCCGGGGGGCTGTCTCTCAGCATTTCAATCCTGTCGGGATTTTCTCTGTTTCAATATTAATCTCCATCGGCATCTAATCTCCGTCGGCATCTACATAATCCACGTCGATATTCAGGGCCTGGAGCATGTCCACCTTCATCAGGACCACATTTTTCTGCAGCTCGTCGTAGGCGGAAAGCATGCCGGCATTGTCGTTTTCAACCTGCAGGGCCAGGTTGTCGTCCAGTGTCTGGATTTCACTTCGCGCAGCATCGAACTGCTCGTCGATCAGGGTTGCCAGGTCGTCGCCCTCTTTGATGGTATTCAGATAATCCAGATATGATTTCAGGCTTTCGCCGCTGCCGCCGCCGGTAAAATGATTTCCGTGAAAGAAATTCTGCACGGTGTCCAGCGCCTCCAGAAGCAGCGTTCTGGAGAGATCGCCCCGGTAGTATGCTTCCACATGGCTGCTGAGGGGAGTGCCTGAAAAAACACCGGCGGGGATTCCCACCTTGCCGGCCCGCAGCGCCTTTTCGTAATAGAAGATGTAGTCATTGACCATCATATCCACCGCTGCCGTTGCGCCGTCACCGGAATTCCGGACAAAATCGTCCCTGTATTCCTCTTCCCAGTCTGAGTGAACTTCCTTCGTCAGATCATCCATTCTGGCAGCAAGATCGGTGATGTACCTGCGGTAGTCCCCGGCGCCGGAACCGGTGGTATAGGTGGCGAGGATGTCCTCATCGCTTTCCGCCAGGCCATACAGAAGGTAGTCCAGTGCCGGGAATCCCTGGCTGTCGTATTGAGAAGGCAGCTCCAGGTTATAGGAGCCCTCTTCGATATTTTCCCGAATTTCCGGGCTGCATTTCTCCTCCGGAGTGAGGCCCTGATTTGATTCGGAAGTGCATGCGGGATAAATATTCAGATAGTTGCGCAGCTCCATCCCCCGCCCCATTTCGAACATGGAGACGTGCTGAAAGGAAATGTAGGCTGCCCCCCAGACCTGCCGCAGGTCGTCCAGGGTTTGCTGGGTTGGTTCGGCGGAAAAGGCATCCGCGGCAGTCCGCAGCTGGCCGGTCTGTCCGGAAAAGGAAGCGAATGCAGGAATGATGATGTTGTCAGCCCAGTTTTCCAGCATGGCCTGCCGGTCAAAATCGGCACTGCCCGGCCCGGACGGATCGTCACCGGTACACGAATGGACAAACAGGGGGAGTGAGGCTGCAAAGAGACACAGGAGAATTTTTTTCATGGCTGCTGTTGAATAGGTACGGGTATTTTGCAGGGTTTTTTTGTGGGATATTTCACATTGTGATGGCGGGATACGGCGGATGCATGGCTTCCGGAATGTAAAATGGCCGGCGGCGAGTCAGGCCGCCGGCACAGGAATCATTGTCTGGAATCATTCTTCTGATCAGCATGTCGCAATTATCAGTATCCTCAGTTCGAAGCCGCCTGTTCAACGGTGAAGTCAAAACGGGAGGCAATTTCGTCAGAGATATCATCCAGCGTTTCGGGGGTCACATCCCACAGACCGCCGGGGCCGTCGCCGAGGAGGTCATCAAGCAGATCGGTGACCTCCTGGTGTGTCAGGTACGGCTGATCCGTCCCGGGGACTCGTGTAAATTGCAGGCTGTAGATAAACCCGTATCCTTCCGACAGGGAATGAAATGCAGACCCGTAGTCCGGCGAGGGTTCGCTGAGGCTGTTTTTACCTGCCTGCAGGTAGTACACTCCCCGCACGGCAATCACCTTCGAGACACTTTCGCGGATGATATCGGCCTGGTCGTCACGGACGTCGTAGGCCCCGGCCACAATAGCGGCGCGACCTTTTTTAAAAGCGTTGTAAATGTCCCCGGAGAGGCTGGAGAAATCTTCGTCTTCGCTTACCTGTCCGGTGTATTTGTTCAGGAACCGGTCATCCTCCCCGATGGTGGCGTTCGGGTTTGCGGGATCGGCGGATGTGCCGTAGATGTACCCGTAGGCTTCGTCCCATTTATGCTCCATCGTTGTGTAGGCGGATCCCTCTTCCGTTTGGCCGGAATCGTTGTCCTGTCGGTTCGTCCCTTCGTCCAGTACGGCTGAACCGAGGTAGTTGTTCAGCATCTGGTCCGCCATCAGTGCACCGATCAGGGATTTATTGACCAGCTGGTTATATTCAAGGCCTTCCCCGCTGACGTACCGGACACCGGATCCGTCGGGGATCTGGCCGGCCTGACCGGAGTCGGCAAATTCATTCCGGTTCGGGAATACCTCATTCACCTGGGCGCTGAGCCAGGTTTCAAAATCATTTTTAATCTCCGCGCTCAGGGATGCATTTGAAGAAAAGAGGTCGCGGGAGGCCGCTACCTTGCTTTTGATGCTTTTATCCGATGCATTCAGCCCGGCATCTGAAAAAGGGTCGGTGTCGCCGCCGGCTTCCGTCTGATTACGGTACATCTCGAGGAGGGACTCTTCGGTCGCATTGTCAAAGTCGGACATGCTGATGAAAAGTTCGTCGGCCATCAGAATGCGGGTTGTCTGGCCGCTGAAGCTGACGGTGCTATCGCCGGACCGGGTAAAGTTATAAGTGGGCGGTTCGTCAATATCGGGGGAATCGTCGGTGCCGTTCGTGCACGATACCAGGATGAGCAGGGGAGCCAGCAGGGCTATTGTGTGATTAGTTAGATTGGTAAGAGCAGGTCGTTTCATTTTTATAATTTGAATGTTTAAATTTAGACTGATTCTAAATTAAAGCGACAGCCTCTTGCAGTCAAGTTTTATTTAGATCAATTCTAAATAACACCTACAAAGCTGCCCACAGTGTTTAAGCATTGGTTTGAGCCGTCTTCTGCCCCCGAACACAGCTGCTCCCGTCAGACGATTCATGTAGCATTCAGGCACGTCAGTACGTACCAGGACAGGCGCTGATAGTTGTCCATTCGAATGAATGCATGCGGCTATTCATTCTCAGGTTGTTGACAGATGCTTGACAATCGCACGTGCCACAGCTCTCCTGGCTCAGGTGTGTTGTACATTTTTAAACAAAATCTGAACCTTAAAAGAACCCGTAAAAGGACAAGGACCGGAATATGAATACAGCAAATGAGCGTGGTTTAATCATCATAGGAGCCGGTATTTTACTGGGAATGTTCATTCTGGGGTACTTCTTCAAGAATGCAGTTGTCCGTTTTAAAGAGTATGAACGTACAGTTACCGTCCGGGGCCTTGCTGAACAGGAGCATATGGCGGACGTGGTTATCTGGCCAATCCGGTTTACAGAAGCCAGCAACAACCTGGAAGAGATCTACGGTTTGCTGGACGGAAATGTAAGCAAGGTAACGGCTTTTCTGGAAGAGGCCGGGCTGAGAGAGGACGAACTAACGGTAAATACGCCGGTGGTAACAGACCGGTTTGCCCAGAGGCATGGTGAAAATAACTATCAGTTCAGATATGTGGCATCTCAAACGGTCACGATTTACTCCACAGATGTGGAACGGGTGAGGGAGATTATGAACAACATGAGTGAACTCGGCAGACAGGGGGTGGCCATCACGGGGGATGACTACGATAACAGGACAGAATACCTGTTCACCGGCTGAATGAGATCAAACCGGTCATGATAGAAGAGGCCACCGTCGAGGCACGAAAAGTGGCGGAAAAATTTGCGGAAGATTCCGACAGCCGACTCGGCAAAATCAAAAGGGCCTCCCAGGGCAATTCTCCATCTCATCCAGGGACAATAATACACCGCATATCAAAAAGGTGAGAGTAGTCTCCACCATCGTCTATTATTTATCGGACTGATTTTTATCGAACTGGCTGAGCTGAAAACAAGGGGGTCCGTTTTCAGCTCCGGCATGATCCGCTGGCTGATACAGTTATAAAACGATATAGCTGACAGATATACAAGACATGATTTCCGGATGGGATATCTGTGCATTTCTGTCCGGACGTGCGGCAAGGTTCGGTATGTTTTTGTTTTTGATGTTGCTGTTCTACATTTTACAGGAGAATCAGTTTACAGTGAGAGATTTACAGTGAAATTAATAGTGAGAGAATACAGTGGGGATTGTGATCCGTTACAGTTAAACCGCTTCAGGCCATCCGCTTTCACATAAACCCATTATTATGGAGAATGAGAGAATGAATAATCAGAGAGCTTCCTGCCGTTTTGATCCTGACCATTTTCAACCGGACTGTTTTCAACAGTTTCTGTTTCAAAGGGGGCGTTTTACTCAAGACCTTTTTCGTCCGGTTGTTTATCTTATCGCCTGCACAGCCCTTTTAACCGGTCTGTACGCCTGCGGCTCACCCGGCGACCGGGACGGCGAGGAGGGAAGGAATATTTCAGGGGAAGTGAGCGGACCGGCCGGCCCTGAAGCGGGTGTCTGGGTGATTGCAGAGACCGACGACCTGCCCACCCGTTTTGTCAGGATTGTGGTTACCGATGAGGAGGGGCGTTATCTGCTGCCCGACCTGCCGGATGCCACCTACGATGTATGGGTCCGCGGATACGGCCTGGTGGATTCCCCGAAAACAGAAGCGCAGCCCGGAAGCACACTGGACCTGACGGCAGAAGAAGCCCCGGATCCGCAGGCGGCGGCGGAGTATTATCCGGCCGCGTATTGGTTTTCCCTGCTTCATGTGCCGGAAAAGAGCGAGTTTCCGGGAACAGGATCCGGATCAGGCGGGAATGGAATCTCCCCCGACATGGAGACGCAGGCGGATTTCCTGAGGAATATCAAGTCCGGCAACTGCATGGCCTGCCATCAACTCGGAAACAAGGCGACAAGAGAAATTCCCGAAGAACTCGGCAGTTTCGATACCACTGAAGATGCCTGGAGCCGCCGCATTCAATCCGGACAGGCCGGAAGCAGTATGATTTCGGGTATCAACCGAATCGGCCGGGAAGAGGCACTGCGGATGTTTGCGGACTGGACGGACCGGATCAATGCCGGGGAAGTTCCGCCGGCACCTCCCCGTCCCGAGGGACTCGAGCGGAATGTGGTCATCACCCAGTGGGACTGGGCCGACCCGAAGGTTTACCTGCATGACCTGGTTTCCACCGACAGGCGGGATCCCACAGTCAATTCAAACGGCCCTCTTTACGGAGCCCTTGAAGCGAGTGGCGACTACCTGCCCGTTCTGGATCCCATAAATCACGAAACCAGCCGGGTGCCGCTGACGGTACGTGATCCGGAAACCGAACCGGCCGCTTCGCAGTCCATGCCGCAGCCCTCGCCCTACTGGGGCGACGAGTCGATCTGGGACAGCAAAGCCAATGTGCATAATCCCATGCTCGACGGGCAGGGACGGGTCAGGATCACCGCCACGGTCCGCCCACCCGAAAACCCGGAATTCTGCAG
>JBBDRV010000091.1:0-7850 GCA_040905285.1 Balneolaceae bacterium
CATTTTCTCTTTGAATTCATCTACGGGAATTCCGGGGAAAAACTGCGGTGGATACTTGTATATATGCTGTGCGGTGATATCGGCACGACATACCTGTGCGATTGAGCTGCCCACCTGCAGGGCCTGTGCAGAGCGTTCATTGAAATTAACAGGGATCAGAATATGCTGCAGCTGATGCCTGGCATTTTCGGGCACAAACAATACAGAACAGGATACATACCTGGCTATTTTTTTTGAAGTGACACCCTCACCTTCATAGCCGATTTTTTTACCCATAACCAACAGATCCGGATCAGTATCATTCATTACTCTGATAATCGTGTCCGTCGTGTTCCCATCTTCGAGAATGATTGACAAGGCAGCCCCCGAGTCCGACAGTATATCAAGTTTCTCTTCCAGTTCCTCCATTATCAGGATCCTGAGCTCTTCCGGGCCATTGACTTCGGGAAACAGATCAGGCAGCTCCCGGTAAATCTCCGTCTGTTCGATGATATGCAGAACCGTGATTGTTTCGGGTTTGAATTTTCCCGCCAGAAAGTTTGCATAATCAAGCAGAAAATCATCTATCCCTGTAAGGTCCAGACAGATCATCCAGTTTTTAAATGGTTTCATAACTCTCTCCTTTAACAGTGGCTATTTGTTTTTCCGTTTTTCTATCATATTTGAGACAACCTGCCTGTATTCATCCCTCTGTCTGATGTCTTTTTGTTTTTGCTCGTCGCGCAGTCCCTTGTACAGACTGAAACACATAATGACCAGCACAACGGCAAATGGCAATCCGGTTGTGATCGATGCGGTTCTCAAGGCGGCCAGCCCGCCTGAATAGAGTAAAATCGCTGCGACAACACCCTCGGACAATGCCCAGAAAATACGCTGCTGCCGGGGCGGATCGGGATTTCCGCCAGAAGCCAGCATATCAATGACCAGAGATCCGGAATCGGATGAGGTGACAAAAAATGTGATAATTACTACAATCGCGACAAGAGACGTTACTGCAGAAAACGGAAATCCCTCCAGTACAGCAAACAGCATTTCTTCTGTTGCAAGTCCTGCAATGCCGCCGTCACCGAAGAATTCAATATAAAGTCCGCTGCTGCCGAAGACCGACAGCCAGATCAGGGTAAATGCCGTTGGGACGAACAGCACTCCGGTTATGAACTCTCTTATGGTCCTGCCCTTGGAAATTCTGGCGATAAACATCCCCACGAAAGGGGACCAGGCGATCCACCAGCCCCAGTAAAAAAGTGTCCAGGTTCCCAGCCAGTCCCTGTCATCGCTCATCGTATCCAGCCAGAACGTCATTTCCACGATATTCTGCAGGTATCTGCCGGTATTTTCAGCCAGTGAGTTCAGAATAAAGACGGTCGGTCCGAGAACAAACAGGAAAGCGAGGAGTATCAGAGCCAAAACCAGATTGAAATTGCTCAGGCGTCTGATCCCCTTGTCCAGGCCCAGGACAACGGAGATGGTCGCAAAACAGGTGATAATAAGAATGATAGTCATTTGCGTAGTCATCGATTCCTCAAAACCGAACAGGAAATCCAGCCCCGCATTGACCTGCATAACTCCCAGCCCGAGAGAGGTGGCAACCCCGAACATCGTCCCGAAAATAGCCAGGATATCGATCAGGTTGCCTGCCGGCCCGTAAATACGTTCTCCCAGGAGGGGATAAAAAGCGGAGCGGATAGTCAGCGGCAATCCCTTTCGAAAAGAGAAATAGGCTAGGGACATGCCGACTACAATATAAATACTCCAGGCATGCAGACCCCAGTGAAAAAAAGTCAGCCGCATGGCCTCTGCCGCTGCTGCCGCTGTCTCTCCTTCTGCAACAGGCGGTTCAAGATAGTGGAACATTGGTTCAGCTACACTGAAAAAAACAAGGCCGATTCCCATTCCGGCACTGAAGAGCATGGCGAACCAGGATGTATTGCTGTATTCCGGTACGGAATCGTCCGCTCCCAGCTTGATTTTGCTGTAGGGCCCCAGATAAATGAACGCGATAAAAACCAGAAAAAAAGCGACTGAAAAGACATAAAGCCAGCCGAAATAGTCGATGATTGTCGATTGAATAAATTCAAAAACATTGCCGGTCCCTGTTGGATTTATGGCACCGAAACTGATAAAAACAAGAATGACACTGACGGAGGTAAAAAATACCACCGGATTGACTTGCCATTTCTCAATAAATCGCTGCATCATTTTATTTCTTGTTCATAACTTTTATAATTTCAATTAAATTTGGAAAAAATGGTAGCATTATATACGACTATATCCCTGTAAATTTAAAGTTTAGCAAGTATATGACGGGGGTCTTCCCCGGTCCGGAAGCACTTTGCGTTTAAAAATTAGTTCTTTTAAATATTTGAAAATTAATGAGTTAATATGTTTATTTGAGTAACCTTTTTCAACAGCATCTGCATGGTGCTGTACTACTTTACTGTTTAGTACTTATTACCGGTTGGTACTTATTAGTTTATTATTTAGTACCGGCAACAAAAGTTGAAAATCACCGGTAAGATTAAAAAAGATTCGTGCTTCCTGTTTTTAACCAGGTCATGGCGAATAATCTATCATCAAAAAAGTGTTTAAAAATGGAACAAGTAAAAGATCAAAAATTTGGCAGTGACCCCGTCAGTATAAGGGAGAGTGATCACTATCAGAACGAATATGTGGAACGCTTTGTGAACAAGTGGGATGAATTGATCAACTGGAATAAGCGATCAGAAGGTGAAGGTTCCTTTTTTATTGATCTGCTGAAGGAGAAAGGGGCCGTGAAAGTTCTGGATGCGGCAACGGGTACAGGCTATCATTCCGTCCGGCTGTTGGAGGCGGGCTTTGATGTGGTAAGTGCTGACGGGAGTCCTCAGATGCTCTACCGGGCTTTTGAAAATGCCAAGTCACAGAATCAGATACTGCGGACAGTACAGGTAGACTGGAGATGGCTCTGCAAAGATATCCACGAAAAATTTGACGCGGTTATCTGCCTCGGTAACTCATTTACACATCTGTTTTCAGAAAATGACCGCCGGAAAGCACTGGCGGAATTTTACTCCGTTTTGAAGCATGACGGGGTATTGGTTCTGGATCAGCGCAACTACGATGCCATTCTTGATTCAGGGTATTCCAGCAAACACAAGTTCTATTACTGTGGTACGGATGTGGAAGTTGAACCAGAGCACATGGATAAAGGTCTGGCACGTTTTCGTTACCGCTTTCAGGACGATTCAGTATATCATCTCAACATGTATCCGCTGCGACGGGACTATACCAGCAGACTGATGAAGGAAGTAGGGTTCCAGGAGGTGAATACATATGGAGATTTTCAGGAGACCTATAAAAGCGATGATCCGGATTTCTACATACATATCGCTGAAAAAAAGTACAGGGACAAGTGATTCCTGTGGAACAGTTGTCAACTATGAATGAAGTTAACTGATTTTATGAAAGATCTGAATAATGAGGCGGTGGACATTGCCCGCAATTACTACAACAGCGAAGACGCTGATGCTTTTTATTCCACAGTCTGGGGCGGGGAGGATATACATATCGGGCTGTATAACTCAGATGATGATACCATATACGATGCCAGCCGCCGCACACAGGATCGCATGATTGAACATCTGGACAGGTTCGATGAGTCCACCCGGATTATCGATATGGGATCCGGCTACGGAGGCGCCGCCCGTTACCTGGCAGGCAGATTCGGCTGCAGTGTGGTAGCGCTCAACCTGAGTGAAGTGGAGAATGATAGGGCCCGGATTCTAAATCGGGAGCAGGGGCTGGACCATCTGATAGATGTTGTGGATGGGAATTTCGAATCCATCCCGTATGATGACGAATCATTCGATGTAGTCTGGTCACAGGATGCATTCCTGCACAGCCCGGCCAGGGAACAGGTAATCATGGAAGCAGCCCGTATACTGAAGCCGGGCGGAGAGTTCGTTATTACGGATCCGATGCAGTCCGATGATTGCCCTGAAGGGGTATTGGAGCCTATTCTTAACCGTATACACCTGGAGAATATGGCTTCTCCCGGTTTTTACAGGAAGACTGCTTCAGAATACGGACTTGATGAAGTGGATTTTGACGAGCTGACCGTCCATCTTAAACGTCATTATTCCACGGTCCTGCGGGAGACAGAGAAGCATGAGGATGAGTTAAAAGAAAAAGTAACCGCTCAATATCTTGAGAATATGAAAAAAGGTCTTAAGCACTGGGTAGACGGTGCGGAAAATGGATATCTCTCATGGGGTATTTTACATTTCAGAAAAAGATAACACAAGCAGTCTGTCGGACTTGGGAACAGAAAGCGGGCAGGATGAGATTTTGGGCGTAAAAAGGTCGCATGCGCAGCTCTGTAGAGTAAGTCCGACAGACTGCTAGGGTGGCCATAATCTCTATGGCCGGTTGATGATATCAACAATACCCTTTTGCCCAGGGCAGCAGCAATCACGGTGGTTCACAATGCTGTCCGTTCAATATCTATAGAGGCAACGGTTAACCCCAGGAATTTCCGGATTGCAGCAGCATGCCTGAAAGTCAAGCTTTCGTTTCTGCAGCCATCCGGTAAACCTCTTTTCAGCAAAAATTAAATCACAAACTTTACATAAATTTGTAAAGCATTATGTTTACAACACCAGTCGAAAAATTATCTTCAACGTCAGAAAAGCACCCTCTCCTATTTGAAATAGTCCCTCCCGCGAAGGGAAATATGGAGATTCGCCTTGATCAGCACTCCAACCATCTGGAGCATTTGTTTGAAGAGACAGATGTATATGCCCTCAATATTCCCGAAATCCAGGATGAATCCAAAAAGGGCGACAAGGGAAAAAGACGTCAGCCTTACAAAGAAAGGGTCAGCCCAAGGAACTATGCCCGGTCTTTGGCAAAAAGATTTGATACGGACTTCGTTATCAACCGTGTGGTTGTCAAACATTCGTACCGCGAACATGAAAAATGGCTGCTGGATACACAGGAAGAATTCGGTATCCGGAATGTGATACTGGTAGGCGGAGAAAGATCTGAAGATGTGTATCCGGGTCCTTCCGTTTCAGAGGGGAACAGATTTGTGAAGCATTTTCTGAATCGGGGACGATTTCGTTATACAGAGGAAGATACAGCTCCTACACATTTTAACGTCGGGAATATCTGTATTCCGACACGCCGGCGGAAAGATCTGGATGAGCCAGAGCGAATGTTCCGTAAGCAGCAGGCAGGAGCAGATTTTTTTACAACACAAATAATAGCTGAAGCTGAACATCCCATTTCGCTGTTAAGGGACTATTCAGAAATACTGCAGGATGAAGATCTGTCGCCCCCGAGGATATACTGGAGTTTTTCTCCTGTTTCCAGTAAGAAAGATATTGATTTTTTACGCTGGCTCGGTGTTTATATACCTGAAAGAACTGAAAACCTGATTTTTGGCAGCAGTGATCCGGTGGCTACTTCTCTGGATCTGGCACAAACGGTCTGGGAGAAAATACTGGATTTCAACAGGCAATTGCCGCTGTCCATTCCAATGGGAATCAATATATCGGTTATGGGATTGCGAAATTTCGAAAATGGCGTCCGGCTGGCGAAAGAACTGAAAATGGCAGGAGTTCCAGACTGACAACAGGTCTGTAATTCCTGATTGCACTACCGGGACAGGAGAGACAGAAAGGACCGGATGGCCCGGAATACGGGCCACCGGCATTTCCAGTGATTGCTGTTATGCGAGCTCCTTGAGTAAACTCTCAAGCTCTTTTGCCTTATCTGTTTTTTCCCACGGGAAGTCAGATCTTCCGAAGTGTCCGTAAGCGGCTGTTTTACGATAGATAGGTTGCAGAAGTTCAAGCTCATCAATGATTTCCTTCGGCTTGAGAGGGAAAACGTCCCGAATGGTTTCGGTCAGTTTCGAATTGGGCACCTTGCCGGAGCCATAAGTTTCAACCCATATCGATACCGGTTCGGCCACACCTATTGCATAGGCCAGTCCGATAGTACAGCGGTCCGCCAATCCTGCAGCTACAACATTTTTCGCCACATAGCGGGATGCATAAGCGGCAGAACGGTCTACCTTGGAAGGGTCTTTACCTGAGAAGGCACCGCCGCCGTGCAGGGCAGCGCCACCATAGGTGTCAACAATTATTTTCCGGCCGGTCAGGCCCGCATCCCCCTGGGGACCGCCTATAACGAATCTTCCGGTAGGGTTGATATGGACCGTCAGATCATTCAGATCAGTCAGCTCCTCCGGCAGAACTTTTTTGATAACCTGTTCCATGATTCCGTCCCGGAGATCTTCCATGGAAACATCTTCCGTATGCTGGGTGGACAGGACCACTGTATCCACGGCCAGGGGCTTGCCGGTAGCCTCATCGTAACGGATGGTGACCTGGGATTTGCCGTCAGGCCTCAGAAAAGGAAGCGTGCCGTCTTTACGAACGCTGGAAAGGCGGCTTGTCAATTTATGGGAGAGCTGAATAGGCAATGGCATAAGCTCTTTGGTCTCGTTGACCGCATAACCAAACATCATACCCTGATCTCCGGCGCCCTGCTCTTTGTGCTGACCCTGACCTTCATCAACTCCCTGGGCGATATCGGGAGACTGTCTGCCGATGTTATTCAGGATGGCACAGCTTTTGTAATCGAAGCCCATGGATGAGTCGTTGTATCCTATATCCTTCACTGTTCCGCGGATCAGATCCGGAATATCGAGATGGACTTCAGTTGTTATTTCTCCTCCGACCAAAACAAGCCCTGTACTGACAAAAGTTTCACATGCTACGCGGCCGTTTGGATCATCTTTCAGAATCGCATCCAGGACGGTGTCCGAAATCTGATCAGCCATCTTATCGGGATGGCCCTCCGTTACTGATTCTGATGTAAAAAGGTAGCTTGACATAATAATTATTTATTTAAGGTTCTGATTATCCGGATAAATTATTTTCTTGAATAAGGTAATAACCGGTTCTTCAATTTACACGAGGTAGAAACTGTATAGAATTGGTTGTACCATTTATGTGCCTTTCAAGGCAGACTCTTTGTCAGGATTAATGGTCGGTTAAGGGTTTTCCATCGCCCTGAGAACCGAAGACCGACATAAAATCGCCGGTTTTTTCAACTGTCAATTCAACTATTAAACAGGGGGGTCAACTTTAAAAAGTCTTTGCTATTAGTCAAATTTTAAGACAGACTCAATTTCGGGTAAAATCGGGAAGCTGTAGCCTGTTCCTGATCCGATCGCTGTATCGCTCTGCCGGATACCCTACTGGAATACACTTTACTGGAATACGATCGTACGGTTCTCAAATACAAGAGATTTTCGCTGCAAGTGTTGCCATATAGCTCGTGCAAGAACAATTTTTTCCAAATCTCTGCCTTTCCGGATCAGGTCGTCGATTGAATGCCTGTGATTTACATGGATCACATCCTGTTCGATAATAGGTCCCTGATCCAGTTCAGTCGTCACATAATGGCTGGTTGCACCGATTACCTTTACTCCTCTCTTGTAGGCCGAGTGGTAGGGCTTTGCGCCGGGAAAAGCGGGCAGGAACGAGTGGTGGATATTAATAATACGTGCCGGAAACCTGGTTACGAAATCTTCCGACAGGACCTGCATATAACGGGCCAGAATAATAAAATCTATATCGTACTGTTCCAGAATGGCCTGCTGTTTCAGTTCTATCTCATTTTTGTTTTCCGGGGTCATCTTAAAGCAGTGATAATCAATCCCGTACTTTTCAGACAGGGGGCGCATATCTTCATGATTACTGATAATAACCGGGATATCCACACTCCATTCGTGGCTGTCGTAACGGGCCAGGATGTCATGGAGACAGTGCGAGAACGTTGAGACGAAGACAGCCATC
>JBBDRV010000092.1:0-1315 GCA_040905285.1 Balneolaceae bacterium
TGTGCCAAAATCTCATCCTGCTCGCTTTCTGTTCCCAAGTCCGACAGACTGCAAGAATCTACCGTATGTATGCTCCTCGAGCAAATGTGTCTTATCCATTTTCCGGATATAATCGGACAGTACGAATATAACCTGTTGATACCCAGCAAGTGATGCCAAATAAGCGGCACCGGACGGGACGGGGGCATCCGGGAGGGCTCTTCACGTTCCCTTCATAAAAAAATCGTTGTTTAAAGCTTGTAATGAATTTAATTAAACAGACTCCGATGCGCATTGGTATTGTGCTTATGAATCTTGGCGGGCCCACCCGCGAAGATAATGTTCCTGAATTTCTCTATAATCTTTTTAAAGATGAGGATATCATCAAGATGGGCGGTGGCACCCTCCAGGATGCTTTCGCGAAGATTATATCCAGGTTCAGGGCTCCCAATGTTGCTGAAGATTACAAGAATATTAACGGGTGCCCCAACGGGTGTACCGGAAACCGGCACTGTCTGAACCGGAGGGACAAGGTGTCTTCGTCCTGCTGTTCGCCTATCAACGGTTTGACGGAAAGCCAGCGCAGGAGTCTTGAAAAGCATTTTAAAAACCGGTTGCCTGATCATGACATCCGGGTATATACCTGTATGCGGTATTGGCTTCCGTTTGCTGATACGGTCATGAATGATATGGTGGAAGATGGTATCACGCACACCGTGCTGATGCCCCTGTACCCACAGTTTTCCTGGACAACGACGGGAAGCAGTTTCCGGGACTGGGAAAATGTCCGGAAAGAAAAATTTGGGGCCGGGGTGCCGTGGAAAGAATTTCATGTCAAGAATTACCACCTGAACAACACGTATCTTTCTGCGGTGAACGACCGGATAGATGAAGCCCTGTCCGGAATGGATGAAGAAACCAGAAACAAAACCCATTTCATATTCAGTGCACACGGAACTCCCATGCTGGAAGTGCGCAGCGGCGATCCGTATACAGCGGAAATCAGGGAAACGGTGGATGCTGTCATGCAGCGGAGGGAATCCGGGAACTCATATTGGCTCGGTTTCCAGTCCAGGGTTGGTCCCCAGAAGTGGACACAGCCCAATACCGCTGAGTTAGTTGAACGCCACCTGCGGTACGGGATCAGGAACTTCCTGATGATCCCCATCGCCTTTGTTACCGATCATATTGAAACGCTGTATGAACTGAGTGTCGAGCTTGTGGAGGAGATGGAGGAAAAGGGTTTTGAATTTGAAAATTATACAGTAATGAAAGGGCTTAATGATCATCCATCTTATATTAAAGCCATTGCGGATGAAACACTCGTGAGACTGGA
>JBBDRV010000093.1:0-1312 GCA_040905285.1 Balneolaceae bacterium
CCAATGAGGATTCCCCTGTGGCGCAGCGCATACTGGACAACGCGCTGGAGGATACACGGTTTATGGATGTGGATATCGATCAGATCAACGAAGGAGTGGACCTGACACTGCAGAGGGGCGGTGGACCGTATGGAAAGTACCGTGTCGGGTTCAGGGCAATGAGTAACTGGCGGAACCCGATGTCCAGGCTTGGCAATATTATCCGGGAAGGCAGCTTCCGCTATGCGTTTACCGGCGATGAGGCGGCAGGGGAGAAGGCGAAAGAAGCCCTGCTGAAGCTCTGTTCCTTCGAAACCTGGAACAGCGACTGGATGCTGGAGAACAAATTCTGGACCTATTACCCGGTCGGCTATACGCTTAAGCCGGTGGCTTACGGCTACGACATGCTGCATGACCTCCTCAGCGAAGAGGAAAAGCAGTCTGTCCGTGATGCCATCATGGAAAAGGGGCTGAAGCTTTTTCACCGGGACATGGTGGAGATGAACCGGATGCCCTCCAACAATACAAATCACATTGCGGTGCTCGCATCAGGCCACGGCCTGGCCGCTACGGCCATTTATGGCGACGACCCGGACAACCCGCATCTGGAGCCGTACCTGTCGGGCATCATGACCAAGGCGAAAACCTTGTATGCCCGGACGTACTATGAGGACGGCAGCTACAGCGAGCCGTATAGCTATATGAATATGGCCAGCCGGTCGACCTCGGAAATTCTGGCCGCATTTGAACGCAACTTCGGCGTCGACTGGTCGACGACCACGGACGTAGAAAGTTTCTACAAGTATCCCCTTTATGCCACCCATTCGAGCGGGCTGTACCATGATTACGGGGACGGCGGACGAGAAAATTACGGGGGGATGACGCAAATTCATTCCTGGTGGTTTGTTAATCGTACCGGCAATCCGTTCCTCTATAACTATGTCAAACCCTACTGGGAAGCCGGCAACGGCGGGTACATGAGCTATCTCTGGTTCCGGGACGACCTTACCCCCCGTTCCCGTGAGACCCTTCCGACTTCAGAAACCTTTGACGCCCTTGGGATGGCCATGCGTTCGGGATGGGAGGATGAATCGACGATCATCACGACTCATGTTGGCCCCCACGCCAATCACTTCCACTTTGACCAGGGCAGCTTTCAGATCCAGGCGAACGGCGACGAGCTGCTGATCGATTCGGGGGTCGGCCAGGGAGGCTACTATACCAACCTGGAATTTCCGGTCTACGACATTCAGGCGATCGGCCACAATACGATGCTGATCGACCACGATCCGGAGAGCCAGAAGCCGGCCCATTTTGACAACGGCATTGCCGC
>JBBDRV010000094.1:0-7805 GCA_040905285.1 Balneolaceae bacterium
CTTGTTGTTCCCCTGGAACCTGATGCAGGGATGTCCGAAGTATTTGAAGCTGCCAAAGCTATAGCTCAGCCTTTTGTCAGAAAACACGGAGATGAGACAACCCTCCAGATAAAGAAAAATGCCCGCAAAGGCAGGATACTGATTGACATCTATCGAAACCGCACCCGGCAAACGATCATAGCCCCCTACAGCCTGCGGGGAGTGCCCGGCGCTCCGGTTTCCATGCCGCTCAACTGGGAGGAACTTGAAACGCTCCCCGACTCTGCTCATTACCATCTGAGGAATGCCGAAGAAAAAATTCAGTCGGAGGGCGACGCGTGGGAAGGAATAGGCGGATATGCCTCAGTCCTGCACACGCGAAGAACAGCCGGAGAACAGACGCATGTAACCCCAGGTTCTCCCTATCACAAGTCACCCGCCCAACTGGCTGAGTATGGTAAAAAACGAGATTTCACAAAGACTCCCGAGCCGGGAAGCGCCCGCCAGACAGACAGGGGAAACAACTTTGTGATTCACCGTCATCATGCTACCCGCCTTCATTATGATCTCAGGATTGAACAGGACGGGGTTCTCAGGTCATGGGCGGTTCCAAAGGGATTGCCCCATCGCCCCGGAGTAAAACGGCTTGCAATACAAACTGAAGATCATCCTGTTGAGTATCTTGATTTTGAGGGATCCATTCCAAAACAGGAATACGGCGGCGGGGACATGTGGATTTTTGCCCGGGGAAAATACACCCTGACAAAAGAGAAAAAGAACGGTTTGTATTTCCGGCTGGAAAGCAGTGCGCTGAGCGGGGAATACCGGATGCACAAAACAAGTGAAAACCAATGGCTGATGGAAAAGACGGACCAGCCTCAAAAGGACTGGCTGAATGATCCCGTCTCTCCCATGAACGGAAATACGACTGCAGCACCGCCGGAAGGAGACTATATTTATGAAATAAAGTGGGATGGCATTCGTGCACTTTTTTCCCTCGAAGACGGCCGGTTGCGTATTCACAGCCGAAACCGGAATGATATCACTGAAAAATTCCCCGAGCTGACGGAGGCCGCCGGTTCATTTCGTGCCACCTGCGGATTGTTTGACGGGGAAATAGTCGTTCTCGATGAAACGGGGAAACCGGATTTTCAGAAGGTGATCAACCGGCTGAAGAGTTCGGGGTCATCAGCCATTCAAAAAATGTCGCGGAGAAATCCTGTTCACTGTTACATCTTTGACTGTCTGTATCTTGACGGCCGTTCCCTGGTCGCAGACCCTCTTGCCCGGCGGCAGGAGTGGCTTGCGGATGTCATAAAAAAAGAAATGCCCTTCCGCCTGAGCGAAACAGTGGACGATGGAGAAGCTCTTTTTGAAGCTGCGAAAAAACATCACCTTGAAGGAATTATGGCCAAAAAAAAGGACGGCAGGTATCTGGCCGGAAAACGGTCGGATCTCTGGTTAAAGGTAAAGGTGCGCCGTACAGTCGACTGTCATGTAATCGGCTATACCAAAGGGAAAGGGAGCCGGGATTTCTATTTTGGAGCGCTGCACCTGGCGGAAAAAAAGGAAGGGGCCATGAAATACCGGGGGAAAGTGGGAACGGGCTTTAACGAACAGTCGATGCAGCAGGTTTATGAAGAGCTGGCCCGGCTTGAAACTGCCGGGAAACCTGACCTCGAACATATTCCCGATGATGCAGAGACGGTTTGGGTGAAGCCGGAACTGATTGTTGAAGTGAACTATGCACGGCTTTCGGACAATGGTCTGTTCAAAGAGGCTGTTTTTATAAAAATGCGGACCGACCTGATCTTGTAAGTGCGAAAACAGGGAGACCGGCAGAAACAAGTTGCCGGTTTGAAAATATAAATGGATGCCGGTACGTATACCCTATAGGAAAAAGAAAGAGTAGTGATGTGGAGAGTAGATACGAGATGTAGAGAGGTAAGTGAGTAGAGGTTAGTGAGTTAAGATAAGCGGGATAACAAAAACAGGACAGGTCCCGCAAGAGAATATCAAAAGAGAGTGAAAGGAACATTATCATGAGAACCATCTGGAAAGGACATATACAGTTTTCACTGGTTACCATCCCGATCCGGTTGTATACCGCTGTTGATTCCGGAAAATCTATCAGTTTTGACTTGTTGACAAGGGATGAGCATCATCCGGTCGGTTATACCAAAACGGATAAAGTTACAGGTAAACCTGTGGACAAAGAGGATATTGTAAAGGGGTATGAGTATGAACCGGATCAGTACGTGATCATTGAAGATGAGGATTTTAAAAAGGTGGCCCCGAAGATGTCAAAGGTTATCGAAATTCAGGGATTTGTAGACAAGGGGGATGTACACCCCATGCTGTATAACAAACCCTATTTTATCGGGCCGGAAAATGAATTTGCCAAAAAAACCTACAGGCTGTTTCTCAGTACACTGGAAGATACGGGTAAAATCGGTGTGGGGTCGGTCGTACTCCGGAACAGTGTTTCCCCTGTCCTTCTAACGGTCCATGAGGGCGGGATTCTGATGTATCAGCTTCGTTATCCGAATCAGGTGCGAAGCATGAAAGATGTTCCCAATCTGGAAAACGGGGAGGCAAATGAAGAGCAGCTCGAAATGGCTAAAAAACTGGTTGATTCGATGACCAGGAATTTTGCCGAAATTGACATGGAGAATCATTATTATCAGGCAATGAAAGAGATGATAGATGCCAAAGTTCATGGCAAGGAAGTGGTCAGTGTCTCTGAAGAAAAACCGGAGGCAAAAGATATCATGACAGCTTTAAAAGAAAGCATTGAATCATCCAGAAAGCCAATGGAAAAGGCAAAAGGCCAGGAAAATAAGAAGAAAAAAAAGAAATCTTCAAAAGGGAAAGCCAGTTAACAGGAAAGATAAACAAAGGCGAACGTGAAAATTATACAGCTCTCTGCTGCGGACACTGAAAAATTCGGCTCAAAAAGAGTCCGCAAGTCGGATTCCAAAATAAATGCCCGTCAGCTGAATCTGTTCACAGAAGGACGGATGCTGAAATTACATCCTCTCTCTCCGTTTGAAGAAGCCTTCATGATGGATGAACGGGATGACAGGGAGGCAGCCAGGAAACTGTATCACAAGGCCATCCGGACGGACGACCGGCCGGCCGACGCCTATTGTAATCTCGGTATTCTCGAATCCCAGGATCAGCAAATGACCAAAGCCGTCGATTACCTGACGCTGAGCCTCAAACTCAACCCCCGCCATCTTGAAGCCCATTTCAATCTGGCTAATCTTTATGCCGATTCTGGAAACAGGAAACTGGCAAAGTTTCATTATGAGATCTGTATCAGGATCGAACCCGCTTTTTCAAACAGTTATTTTAATCTGGGACTTACTCTGGCCGCAGAACAGCAGTACAGGGAAGCCATCGATATTTTAAGCGAATACTGCCGTATCGCCCCCTGTCAGGAGCATAAACAGGCTCTTGAACTGATCCGCAAGTTGCAATCAATGGCAGCCGCTGACAAATGCGGATAGCCGCAGGGAATACGGCATCTGTCCCTGCCTGTCATGCCAGCTTCTCCGGAACATGCTTAACATCTCCCAGTGCAGCTGTATCGGAGGTATTTACAGAGGGAACAATGGTCATTTCCCCGGTCGTTTCAAGAATCACAGCATCCAGATCACGTATGCCGCTGAAGCCTTCTTCTCTTACCTTTTCATAGATATCTTCTGACGTTATCCTCTCTTTTTTCATGATGTCCCCCAGCATCTGGCCTTTGTAAATAAGCAATGAAGGGGTAGCGGTTACAATGGTCCTCACGCGTCTTATCCTGACCGACAGCCAGGTCAGGATAAACTGCAGGAAGATCAGCAGCAGAAATACCAAAGCTCCTTCTGCAAGAGGTACATTTTTATTCAGGGATACTGTTGCCAGAGAAGATCCCAGGGCAATGGTGATGATAAAGTCGAATGCCTGCATTTTAGCCAGTGTTCTTTTACCGGATCCACGCAGGAAAAAAACAATGGAAATATAGGCAAGGGTTGTAATGATGATTGTTCTCAATATTCCCTGCCAGGATTCAAAAAACAGAGGCTCCATAGGATTATCAGTCTTTGTCGTATTCAGGATATCAGGTCATGATCACCGTATCTGTAACGCCGGAACAGGCAATCCTCTTCAAACTGGCTTTTTGGTTTACAGGCCGCTGACCTGGCTCTTTTTTCGCTCTATATTAGGATAACAATCTCCTGCCACCATAATTCCTGATGATTTGAGGCCTCTGTCCATGTTCCCGCAGCAGCTTTGCCTGACGGACAGCAGAAGAATCTGTCTTTCCGGCTATCCCCGGCACCGGTTCTGTTTCCGCTATACTCTCAATTCCGGTGTGGAAGGACCGGGTTATTCTGTCCGTCATCCCTGATGTAACCCATGGATGAGTCTTGAAGCCGCTCATGGAAGCGCTATTCCAGATCATATTTATGTTTTTATGTTTATTAAATAAATATTATTAATAATTATTCATTAAAGAGTAAAAATCCTTAAAATATGAGGCAATTGAACCAATAACCTTTAACATAATTATTCAATGATATCCGCCATCAGATCTTTTATCCTGTTCCTCGGCGTATTTCTTTTCGCTTTCTTTGTAGCCCTGGATGTTTACTCCGGCCATACCGGGGGAACAGACTTTTCAGCTGAGCTTGTCGGTTTTAATGAACAGGCAGAGGCTGTCCCGGAAGAGACAGAAACAGCCGGGGGAGGCTATGCCACTGTTGAAGAATTCCAGGCATCTCCGGAGTACACCAAATTTATTATAGACAATCTATGGATATTGATTGCCGCTTTCCTCGTTTTACTCATGCACCTGGGTTTTGCCACTGTAGAAAGCGGCCTCACCCAGGCAAAAAATTCCGTCAATGTTATCTATAAAAATGTTTTTATCCTTTGTACCGGACTGCTTACCTATGCATTCTTCGGTTTTCAAATCATGTATCCAGGTGACTTCAACGGCTTTTTTGGATTCGGGGGCTTCGGCATAGGTTTCGATCCGTCAAATCCTGTAGGTATGCTCACACCTGTATATGGAGAAATGACCATTTGGGCGGATTTCATTTTTCAGGCAATGTTTGCCGCCACAGCCGCTACAATCGTATCCGGATGTGTTACAGGAAGAGTTAAACTGCCTGCTTTCATGCTGTTCGGAGCACTCCTTGTGGCCATCTCGTATCCCGTTACCGGTAGTTGGCTGTGGGGTGGCGGCTGGCTTTATGAATTGGGCTTCCATGATTTTGCCGGTTCGACAATGGTACACGCCGTCGGCGGTGCTGCGGGTCTGGTTTGTGTGCTGCTGCTGGGAGCCAGAAAAGGAAAATATGAAAAGGGAAAAATCAATGTCATCCCCGGCCACAGCATACCGCTGGCAACCATCGGGGTCTTCCTGCTTTGGGTCGGCTGGTTCGGGTTCAATGGCGGTTCCGTATTAAGTGCGGATCCTGTTGCAGTTTCTTTTGTATTTGTAACCACCGCACTGGCTTCCTCTGCAGGTGCCCTTGCTTCCATGATCACCACCCACTTTGTAATGAAGAGCCTGGATGCATCCATGGCCCTGAACGGTATACTGGCCGGACTGGTGGCCATTACTGCCGGAGCCGATGTGGTATCACCGATGAGTGCGGTTGCAATCGGTTCAACAGCAGGTGTTATCGTGGTTTTTGCCATCAATTTTTTTGACAGAATGAGAATAGATGATCCTGTAGGCGCCATCTCGGTTCACGGTGTCTGCGGCATCTGGGGAACTCTTGCTGCAGGTATTTTTGTGCCCGGCATAAGTTTTTGGGTTCAACTGCTCGGCACCACCAGCGTTATCGCCTTTACTTCGGTTTTCAGCCTGACGGTGTTCGGTCTCATTAAAGTACTGATGGGCGTCCGGGTTACCGACCAGGTGGAAGAGGAAGGACTGGACCTTTCTGAACACGGCAGCAGCGCCTATCCGTATTTCGCAGGTATCCACACCATTACTCCTGTAAAGGTCACTGCGGCAAAGGTTCCGGCGGTAACGGACATTCCCTGAAACGGGAATGTCCAGCCGCCATCACCCGGATAGTGAGGAGGTTGAACGGGAATCATCGAAAACGGATGAATGCTGTAATCCGGAAATGGTGTTGATATGACAGGCAGGAAAGGCTGAGTTCCGGTTTCGGTCCTGCCGGCCAATGTTATATCACCAATGGAGTAAAAAAATGGATGAAATAAAAAAAATTCTGGTTCCGACTGATTTTTCTATCAATGCAGAAACCGTTTACCCGGTTGCACAGGAGGTGGCAGCCCGGTTTGAAAGCGTCATTGATTTCATCCATGTGATACCGAATGTAAAATACCTTCAGGAAAACCTCCTCAATATAGAAATGCCGATTAACCTGGAAGAGGAGGTCATACCGGAATTGACAGGAAAAGCAGAAAACGAGCTTCGGAATGCCATGGACCGTTTTCTGAAAGCTGATAACAAGGGCCGGGCATTTGTCAAACTGGACCGCAAACCATCTAAAACCATTACCCGCCATGCCCGGGACAACGGCTATGACCTCATTATCATAGGTGCAAAAGGAAAAGATGAATCCGGCATGTTTCGCGGCAGTACCGCAACGAACATAATCCGGTCTTCCACTCTGCCGGTACTGTCCGTGGATGACCAGCTGAACCTGGATAATCTGAAAAACGTCATGCTCCCGACAGACACGTCACTGCTGTCTTTCGCCGCATTTCCGATGGCAGCCGGATTTGCCGCCCTGTTCAACAGCGACATCACCCTCCTTCATGTACTCGAAAAGCATAATCCTGTTTTCGGGACAAGTAAAACACCTGACGATGACGAGTTGCACACCGTGTATGAAAGTATCATCCAGCAGCTGGAAAATTTTATCTCTGATTCAGAAACAGGGAATATTTCCATTCACCGGACTGCAGAGCCTTTTGAGGATATGGCTGTCCTCAGCGGAGGAAACATAGACCACACCGTGCAGCTCAAAACCAAAATAATTTCCGGTGTTTCTGCTCATGATGAAATCAAAAATCATGCTGAACAGTTCGCTGACCTGCTTGTTCTGACTACTCACGGCTACAGTGGCAAACAGCTTCTGGATCTGGGATCCAACGCAGAAAAAATCGCCAGGGAAGTGGAAAAGCCTGTAATTACCGTCCAGCCCGCCAAAGATCTGTTCAGGAAAGAGCACTACACATCCTGAACATAATCGGAAAAGAGTGGTGGTTCACTGCCCGGAAGGGGATGACAGCTTTATCTTAAGCTCGTTAAGCTTCTCAAAAGTCAGCGGTTTTGTCAGATAGTCGAGGACAAACGGATGCTGTTCGGCAATCTCCCTTTCCTGTTTTACCAGATAGGATGTGAGAATAACCACGTTCGTCCTGCTGAACTTATCCAAAAAGAGTTTTTCAAATTCATCCAGGAATTTTAAACCACCCATCACCGGCATCTTCAGATCCAGAAATATCAATTCCGGATAATCCGGTGACTGCTCATCAACGGAACCTGAAAGATCCCGGTAATAGTCGAGCGCCTCCCTTCCATTGTAGACGTCAATGATTTCATCAGCAAAATCAGTTTTATCAACCATTTTTTTCAGGAAAAGATGAAGGAGCTGGTCATCCTCTACGCATAGAATTTTATTCAGCATGGCATAAATCTTCTGGCCGTCAGGTGTGTAATTATAATTGGGACTCTTCTTTTGCTACGATGTTCCCGGTATTTACTACAGTGGACTTCATAAAAGTGAACCCTGCACCTGTCTGCCCCTTTCCTCATACCCTTAGTCTTACAAGACCATACAGTCGAT
>JBBDRV010000095.1:0-7755 GCA_040905285.1 Balneolaceae bacterium
CCTGGTGATTGACCGCAACGGATATTCGCTCTACGACAATGATAATAACGAGATGCAGAGATCGGAAATAGAGCGGGATGATGAAATTGATCTGACGGGCCCGGGGATGGATCTTGACCGGGATCACATTGCCAACTTCATTGACTCCATTCATGAGGGGAGAAAGCCTGTTTCCGATGTTTCGGATGTCAATGCCAGTGTCCATAACTGTCATCTGGGAAATATCGCTCACCGGACCGGCCGGGTCATCAATTGCGATCCGCACAACGGCCGGATAATAGGAGATCCGCAGGCCGAGAAATTATACAGCAGGGAATATGAGCCGGGCTGGGCACCTGTTGTTTAGAAGCATGTGTTGTTGGTTCATCCTCATCCGGCTTGTTCGTTCTCACTGATTACCTGTTAATAGCTGTACTAAAACAATAGAACCTGGTTAACCATCCGGGCAGTCAATCCTGAAAATCATATTATGAAAAGCATATTCGATCGGAGAAAATTCATCAAAACTGTCACTGTGGCCGGAGCAGGTATGGGATTGGCCGGCAGCGGGGTGTTCACCGGCGGGACAAATGCTGAAGACCCCGTTCCTGTTGGAATTATAGGTCTGGATACGTCTCACAGCGTTGCCTTTACCAGACTTATTAATAGTCCGGAAGGAGCTGAACAAACCGGATTTAAAGTAGTGGCTGCATTTCCCTACGGCAGCCGGACGATTGAATCAAGTTACACCCGCATCCCGGAGATTACCGAGGAGGTAAAAGGCATGGGTGTTGATATCGTTGATTCCATCGATGAGCTGCTGGACCGGGTGGAGGTGGTGCTTCTTGAAACAAATGACGGAAACCCCCGCCTTGAACAGGCGCTTCAGGTCATTGAAGCAGGTAAGCGTATGTTCATCGACAAGCCGGTGGCCGCCAGCCTGCAGGATACCATTTCCATAATGGAGGCGTCAAGACAATACGATTCGCCGATTTTTTCCACATCTTCCCTGCGGTATATAAATTCGGCCCATGAAGTACGCTACGAAAATCTGATAGGTGAGGTTATGGGAGCGGAAACCTACAGTCCCGCTGTTCTTGAGGAGTCACACCCTGACCTTTTCTGGTATGGCATCCATGGTGTGGAAACCCTGTTTGCCGTTCTCGGAACCGGCTGCCGGTCGGTCAGCCGGACCAGGAGAGAGGGTACGGATATTGTGGTCGGAACCTGGGAAGGGGATCGCATGGGTACGTTCAGGGGAATCCGTGCCGGCAGGAGAGGATATGGAGGAACTGCCTTCGGATCTGAGGAAATCCTGACTTTGGGCCCCTATGAAGGATACGGTGGACTGATGACTGATATACTTCAATTCTTCCGGACGGGTGTTGCCCCGGTCAGCCTTGAAGAAACCCTCGAAGTATATGCCTTTATGGAAGGAGCTGACGAGAGCACCCGCCGGGGTGGGGAACAGGTGAGTCTTGACGAAGTAATATCGAATGCACAACCAACCTGATGATACCTGCATGAACCTGATGATGAGGGATGCATCAGGTACCGGCAATATGGAACAGCCGGCCGTCGATCTCCAGAGTAGAGGGTAACAGGTGAATGATGGATTCCGGGTCGATATCTATGAGGCGCAGGGGGTTGTAGAAACCCAGCTCAAGGAGTTCTTCCGTGGAGAACATCTGCAGGGACGACAGGTAGTTTATGCATTCGAGCATGGTTGATGACGAGCCCACCAGATACCCGGTTTCAGGATTGTGGAGCAAACCTGATTCCTCGAGCACGACATCATTGCCCAGCGTATTGTATCTGCCTGGAGGAAGCCCGGCAATCGGGGATGCGTCGCTCACGACAGCGACCCTGGAAACCCCTTTGGTGCGAAGAATGGTTTTAAGGACAGGGGGAGGGAGGTGGTGACCGTCTGCAATGATCATCGCAATCAGCTCGTCGTTAGCGATTCCTGCCCAGAGAGGATTGTTATGCCGCGGAAGCATCCGGGGAATGCCGTTGCCCAGGTGAGTAAGTGACCGCGCACCAGAGGCAGCGAGTTTTTCCAGATCCACTTCTGAAGCCAGCTGATGTCCCAGGGAAACGGTCATGCCCAGCTTGCCGGCGTGCCTGCACAGGTGTTCCGAATTTTCAAGTTCGGCTGCAATGGTCAGCATTTTAACCCGTCCGTCCGCCCAGTTGGTTAATTTATCCAGGAATTCCGTGTCAGGCTTCATGACCCATTCCGGATTATGGGCCCCTATGGCCCCTTCTTCTCCCGATAGAAACGGACCCTCCAGATGGATGCCTGCCAAATGGCCTTTCAGGTCTTTATGATCCATTGAACCTGCAATAATCTCCAGATTCTTTTTGTATACGCCGGGCGAGGAGGTGATAACGGTAGGCAGGAATACGGCTGTGCCGTGCCTGATCAATTCCCTGCATGCAAATACAAAAAGTTCAGCGGTCAAATCGGGAGCCGAGAAATCCACGCCCATATACCCGTTTACCTGTAAATCAACAAAACCCGGTATGTTCATTTTCGTCCCTCTTCAGGTGCTTTAAATCTGATTTTCTGTTGATCCGCTGTAACTGAGTCATTCCGGTGCCGGGGCGGAGGCTTGTGAACCCGTCAGGCTGTGAATCCGTCAGGCTGTGAACCCGTCAGTCTGTGAATCCGGCGTATATGGAATGAGCAGATGACGTGCACCATTTCCGGCAGAGACCGGGCACAGGATAACTGCAGTTATGAGTTATTAAAACCGGGCAGCAGAGAAGCTGACTCGGTATCCAGAGAGATCAGGCAGTCTGCATGTTTTTGCAGGACAGATGCCGGATGAAGTCTGGAGACGTCCCCATGCAGGCAATTCTTCACTGCTTCGGCTTTTCTCCTGTCAGGAACCGAACAGACGATACTGTCCGATTTCATGATTTGCTTCACTGACATGCTTATGGCCTTTTCAGGCACTTCCTCAAATGTATCGAACCATCCCTCGCCCATCTGCTGCCTGCGGCAAACGTCATCGAGTTCAACGACAATAAAAGGGTCTTCAGTCTCAAAATCGGCAGGAGGGTCATTGAAAGCCAGGTGGCCGTTTTCCCCGATACCCACAAGTGCGACATCGACCGGATGTTCTGAAATAATCCTGTTCAGCCGGCGACATTCTTCAGCCGGATCATCCGCATCACCTTTCACAAGATGTGCCGCTTTCAAAGGCGGGATCTTTTTGATAAACCGCTCTTTCAGGAACTTTCTGAAACTTGCAGGATGGCTTTCAGGCATCCCCACATATTCATCCAGGTGAAACAGCACAACCCTGGACCAGTCCACCTCTTTCGTCTCTATGAGGTTATCCAGGATTTCAAACTGGCTGGCTCCGGTTGCCAGGATAATGGATGCCGTGCCTTTCTTCTGAATGGCTTCTGCAATCCTGCCGGCGGCACGTCTGGCAGATTCCCTGCCAAGATTTTCTTTCGAATCAAAAACTTCTATATCCATTAATATTTAAATTAAATTATAAATTTGTAATACTATAATAAATATTCATTATTAAGTATAATTTAGATAGAATTAATTAAACTAACAAAAACTCTATTAAAAAGAGAAGGCCGGAATTCATCAGCAGGAATAAAACAAAAAACATCAGATGTCAGGAGGGATGAGCTCTTGCAATTTTTGACAAAATGTATTTTACTTACAGCCATCGATTCCCCGAAAAACGTACTGCAAATCTAATACAGATCAGGGCTCTCAGTGTATATATTAAGAGGATGTATATAAAATTATAACAGGACCCGGCAGAATGGATACTGCAGAACCTATTTGTGACCTCAGCATACGGCAGTATGCGCACTGGCAATAAATAATATCCATATAAATTAAAAGGCAGTTAAACCGGATTTTCATTTACCGGAATCATGATTAACTGTCCTGTTCTCACTTTACCTAAAAAATATCTATATGAAAGCGAAACATAATTTTTTCCAGATACTGTTAGCCGGATGCCTGGCTATCTGGTTCACAGCGTTTGCACCATTTGTTAACTTCGATACCAAATCAACACCGGCGGAGCAGGAGACGGAAGACGCCCAGGAGGTAAACCGGTATTTATATGTGGCGGTGCCGGGGATGTCCAATTATCTGGATCGCGGCGGACATGGTCTTCTGGTGTTTGATATTGACGACGGACACCGGTTTGTCAAACGGATAGCCACCGCGGGCCTTAAGAGAGTTGACGGAACCCCGTCAAATGTAAAAGGCATTACAGCCAGTACTGCGACGAACAGTGTTTATATCAGCAATCTTGAAACCATGCAGCGTATCGATCTGGAAACGGAAGAGGTCGTATGGGAATATCAGTATACGGGCGGGGCGGACCGGATGGCCATGTTGCCGGACGGAGACGAGATCTATGTGCCCAGCTTTCCCAGGAACCGCTCTTACATGATGACCGAACACTGGCATGTGGTGGATGCGGAATCCGGTGACGTCCTTGAAACCATTTTCCCTGGCATCTCCGGATCGCACAACACCATTTACGGTCCGGACGGAAAAGAAGTCTACATGGCTGCCCTGCGGGACAATTTAATGGCTGTGGCGGATACGGACAGCCGCACCATCACGAGAAAAATCGGTCCGTTTTCAGCCCCGGTCAGGCCCTTCACCATCAACAGTGCCCAAACCCTGGTGTATGCCAATGTCAACAGGCTGCTGGGATTTGAGATCGCAGACCTCAAAACCGGTGAAGTGCTGCACCGTATTGATGTGGAAGATGAGGGATTTGACGCAAAGCTTGACGAGGGGAAATTCCACGGGGGCGGGTTGCCAAGCCATGGTATCGGGCTGACCCCGGACGAAACCGAAGTATGGGTGGTCGATGAAGACAATCATGCACTGCATGTTTATGATAACACGGTCATGCCGCCGGTATACAAGACCACCGTTGAATTAAATCATGAGCCGCACTGGGTAACATTCGGTCTGGACGGCAAGTATGTTTATCCCTCCACCGGTCAAGTGATTGAGATAGAAACCAGGGAAATTGTTGCACAGCTGACAGATGAACACGGGGTTTCGGTGGAGAGTGAGAAGATGGTGGAAATTCATCTGACAGCTGATGGAAAAGCCGTCCGGGTGGGTGACCAGTTTGGCATAGGCCGGGCGGCGGAATGAGCCCGGCTCCGTGGGAGCGGAATGCCCCTGCTTGACCCTGATGAACAGGGTCTGTATCATAATTGGCAACTATTCAGGAAACCGTCTAATACTTTACCTTTGCTGAGGTGTATACGTAGATAGACCCAGGTAAGTAACGGTTAGTAACGAATTCAAACTCACGGAATTTGCTGCAACAAATTTCCCAAAGAACAGAAGCTGTTATTTGATGATGGTCTCTGTTGCCCATTTTAATATTCCACAAAAAAACATCGATTATGAAACGAAGAGAACTCCTTAAAAAATTAGCACTCCTGCCGCTGGCAGGGGGAACAATTGCCGGAGGACTTGCCGGATGCAATTCTCTCGGAAGATCCGCGACTGATGGAGGTGAAGATCCGCACAGAGAATTCAAGGACCAGCTTTATGAAGAAATAGGAATAAGGCCAACGATCAACGGCCGTGGCAGCTGGACTTACATGGGCGGGATGGAAATGCTTCCCGAAACGAAACGGGTGATTACAGCGACCAGTAATGATTTTTTCAATCTGCACGAGTTGAATGACAAGATCGGTGAAAAGATTGCCGAATTGGTGAATACGGAAGCGGCCATGGTCACTTCCGGGGCGGCGGGTGCGATGCTGTTGGGTACGGCTGCCACAATTACCGGTAAAAACCAGGTAAAAATAGATCTTTTGCCGGACCTGCCGGGTCCCCGGCCGGAAGTGATCGTTCAAAAAGCACACCGGAATAATTACGATCATGCGGTCCGTACCTGCGGTGTGAGGATGATAGAAGTTGAAAGTGCCAGGGAACTGGAGGCTGCTGTCAATGAGAATACGGTTATGATGCTTTTCATGCATCATTTAGGCGACGACGGACCTATAGGAGAAGAAGAGTTTGTTGCGCTCGGGAAAAAACACGATGTCCCTACCTTTGTCGACGCTGCAGGTGCAAGTGGAGACACAATATTGCACTACCCGGAGATCGGTTTTGACCTGACGGCTGTCTCAGGCGGAAAAGCAGTTGCCGGACCGCAAAGTTCAGGACTTCTGTTTGGGCGGAGGGATTTGATTGAGGCGGCAAGACTCAATCACAGCCCGAACGAAGCTCCGATCGGCCGCCCCTTGAAAGTGAACAAGGAGGAGATGATTGCTCTGTACGTAGCATTAAGACTTCATCTGCAGGGTGGTGGAGACGGAGGAAGCAGCAGGGATGAATGGAACGAACGTGCCAACTGGATACGATCAGAGATTGAAACCATCCCTACGGTAGACGGTGGTTCTGACGACTCATCCTGGATCAGACTGAATTGGGATCAAAATGTAGTCAGAATTACCCCCCGAGAAGTATATGAGCAGTTACGCAGTGGTACGCCCTCCATTGAAACATCCGGCTTTTTCCCCGATGTACTGCGACCGGATCTTAAGGCCTGGACAGAAGCGGATGTTGAAAATTATAACGCGAGCGATGCATACCTCGGACTGACGGCACGGCGGGAAGGGGGGATTGATGAAATAAGACTTACATTATCTACGATCAAACCCCGTGAAGACAGGATTGTGGCAGAAAGAATAAAAGAAATTCTTGGTCAGGCTGTCGCCACCTGAGACGCTGTCTCTTCAGATGGGTCCGCCGCCGGCTGAATCTGCAGGCCATCACATCAGTGTGCTTTCAGGAAAACTGATCTGCGTATCCGGTACGGTTTCTGTGATCGGCCGGAGGTAAAAGGCGGGGATACGCCGGATGCACAGCCGGATATGAAAGTTTTGCGGTCAGATGTTGGGGTCTTCTTAACCTGCTGCTATCCACCGATAATAACCGATAATAATAGAAATTATGGAATCTATGAATGAAGTTATGAATATTGAATGGTTGCGAAAACAAAAGCCGATACGGAATGTCTGGCATGCCGGCCGATTCCGGCGTGACAAATCTGTGAAACATTTTTTTCCACTGATTGTGTTGGTATTTGTCTGCAACCTGGTCTTTATCGTCGGCTTATTGGCCGCCGATGATGTCCGGGCCCAGCAAGTCGACATTCTTATAAAGGGAGGCCATGTCATTGATCCGGCGAATGGGATTGACGGGCCGAGTGATGTAGCTATAGCGGACGGTAAAATTCTCCGTGTGGACAGGGAAATATCCGCTGACAACGCGGAGAGAGTGGTTGATGCGTCGGGACTGTATGTCACACCGGGTCTCATAGATATGCATGCCCATGTTTTCCACGGCACACAGGACGTGGGATTCGGAGGGTTTGAAATTAACAACAGTTACGGGAGCATTCCCCCTGACGGCTTTACATTCCGTTCGGGCGTGACCACCATTGTGGATGCGGGTTCCTCGGGATGGAGAGATTTTCCCGATTTCAGAGAACAGACCGTTGAAAATTCCCGGACGAGAGTCCTTGCTTTTCTGAGCATTGCCGGGTCCGGCATGCTGGGAACTGTACATGCACAGCGGGTGGAGGATATGGATCCTGTGGCCACGGCATTTGTCATCAATCAGAACCGTGACGTTCTCGTGGGGATCAAGAAACATCATTACAGGGGCGGGGATTTCACACCCGTGGAACGGGCGGTCCAGGCCGGTGAAATTGCAGATGTGCCGGTAATGGTTGATTTCGG
>JBBDRV010000096.1:0-7673 GCA_040905285.1 Balneolaceae bacterium
CGGAATACCCGTTTTGCCTGGATTACCATCAATGGGAATCTGAACCAGACGGGTACTATTCGTTTTACTCCACTTGACAGCGGAGAGCGAACCCGGGTGGATTTTTCACTGGACTATCGTACGTTTTACGGGGAACCGGACGAGGATCTTGCGAAATTCATTGAAAATCTGCCTGATCAATTAAAAAAGGACCTGTCCAGGTTCAAGGAACTTGCCGAGAACGGTACTTTCAAGGAAGCCGGAAGCGAAGATGAGAAAACCTCTGAAAGTGAAGTGACTGTTTAATCTCGTTGCTTAAATCGTTGCTACTCTATCCGTGGACATCTTTCGGATATGCTTCAGCCCCTGATTTCCTGATTCAGCAGGAACTCTTCAGCAGGAACTCACCGCTCCGGACATGTGGAATGGAGTTACGGAAATGGCTATTCGGATGATGCACTCAGCTCCATGGGGAATGACGCGGTGAGCTGACTGCAACATACTCTACCCTAAGACTATCAGATATGGTGAACTTCAGGGACTTTGTCACGTCCGGTAAAGCAAAGGAACCTCATTACCTGGTCATAGGCCATCCTGTCGGTCACAGTCTTTCGCCCAGGATGCACAGAAAAGCCTTACGGCATCACCGCCTTGACGGAGACTACCTGGCTGTTGACCTGTTTCCGGGAGACCTGACCCGGTTTACATCATGGATTAACCGGGATGAGTTTCTCGGTTCAAACATCACTATTCCCTACAAGAGGGAATTCCTGTCTGTTGTCGACCGGCTGGATAAAACTGCAAAAGCAGCAGGGGCTATAAATACCATTGTAAAGCGGGAAGGGGAGCTCGTGGGGTATAATACAGATGTAGACGGATTTCGGCTGCCGCTGGAGTCCTGGAGAGATCAGCTTGAAGGGGAATCGGTAATCGTGTTCGGCAGCGGAGGGGCCAGTCGGGCCGTGAACCATGCACTGGGGCAACTTGGCGCAGGACAGATAATCGTGGTTTCACGTAATCCGGAAAATCTTGAAGCTTCAGATTTTATTCCATGCAATTATCAGAACTGGCAGGCCTTTGCGGAAGAAGCGGTTTTGCTGGTGAACAGCACTCCTCTTGGCATGTATCCTGATATAAGTACGTCTCCGGTTGAAGACCGGGATGTTCATTTACTGAAAGACAGGATTTGCTATGACCTGGTTTACAACCCGCTACAGACCAAATTTCTGGACCAGGCAAATCAGGCCGGCGCCCGTGAAACCATCAGGGGACTGGATATGTTTGTCAGTCAGGGGGGGCGTTCGTTTGAACTCTGGACAGGCAAACGGTTTCCGGAAGAGATAATGAAATTCATGGAGACGGAACTCTCAAAAAAGTGATGGAATTGCAACGCGTTGGCATTTATTCGCCGTATATGAATCTGGATGGCTGGTTTACGCAGAAAAACGCAGACAACATTAACGAAAACGGGGTTATCAGCGGACTAAACTGCGGGTGGAATACGAAAGCGCCGGAAGGGGAGACCGAGAACAACCGTCAGCGTCTGTACAATGAACTGGGATTGGATCCGGACAGAGTGGCCCATGCCGGACAGGTGCATGGCGACAGTGTGAAAGTAGTGACCAAAGCCGGTATGCATCCCCGGACAGATGCGATGATTACTGTAACCCGCGGGGTTGCTCTTGCCATACAGGTAGCGGACTGTGCGGCTGTATTGCTGGCGGATCCGGAAAGTCATGTCACAGGCGCGATCCATGCCGGATGGCGGGGGGCGGCCGCGAACATTGTGCCCAAGACAATCCAGAAAATGACCCGTACCGCCTCTGCCCGTCCGGAGGATATGCTGGTTTATATCGCACCCTGCATCAGTCAGCACTATTTTGAAGTGGGCCCGGACGTGGCCTCGCTGTTCCCCGGACAGTTTGTCAACACCGCTTCATTCTCCAAACCCCATATAGACCTGAGGGGATTTATCCATCAGCAGCTTCTGGATGCCGGCATACCGGAAAAACAGATTGAGATCGATCCGGGATGTACCTTCCGGGATGCTCCGCTATACTATTCCTACCGCAGGGAACAAGAAGATGCGGGGCGCATGCTGGCGATTATCCGGCTGAAATAGGCCGGTGGTCCTGCGTGCTGAAAGGCCGGTGATCGTGCATGCAGAAAACACCCGGCAGGCGGGAAATAGAAATGAGCATTCCGGTAAATGTTTTTTATTTTGGGGTTCATCAATAAATAAAGAATTTGAAACATCGTAAATTATCTATTCTCGGGTCTACGGGTTCTATCGGGACTCAAACTCTTGAGATAGCTGAATCGCAGCCGGATTATTTTGATGTAACGGCACTGTCCGCACATTCCAACTGGAAGCTTCTGGCAGATCAGGCAAACAGGTTCAGACCTGACTATCTGCTTCTTTGCAATGAAGAATACAGGAGCTGTTTTGAAGAGAAACTTGAGTACAAGCCTCAACATGTTCTTTATAACCCGGCTGATCTTATCAAACTGGCTGTTATCGATGAAGTTGATGTCGTGTTGAACAGTCTGGTGGGGTTTGCAGGATTCGAGCCCACTTGCGAGGCTCTGAAAGCAGGGAAGAGAGTTGCCCTGGCCAACAAGGAGTCTCTGGTCGTGGGCGGTGAAATAATAAACCGGTTGATCCGGAGTCATCCCGGCGGTCTGATACCCATTGATTCCGAACATTCTGCAATGCTTCAGTGCCTGGCGGGAGAGTCAAAAAAAGCCCTGCACAAAATCGTTATCACCGCCAGTGGCGGACCCTTCCTTGACTGGTCAGAGGACCGGATGTCTGCAATCCGGGTAGAAGATGCCCTGGACCATCCCAACTGGTCTATGGGTGCTAAAGTCACCATTGACTCTTCAACTCTGATGAACAAGGGACTGGAGATTATTGAAGCAAAATGGCTGTTCGATCTGCCTCTGGACAGAATCGAGCCCGTTATTCATCCGGAAAGCATTATACATTCTGTTATAGAATTTATTGACGGATCGTCCAAGGCACAGCTGGGGCCGCCTGATATGAAAGTGCCGATCATGTATGCATTGTCCTATCCGGACAGGGTTTTTCTGGACACACCGAGGATAGACTGGAAAACAAAACAGGCTTTTACTTTTGAACCTGTGGATTACGGCCGTTTTCCCTGTCTTAAACTGGCCATTGACGCGGGAACAGAGGGGGGATATGCACCGGCTGTATTGAACGCTTCCAATGAGGTTGCCGTGGATCGCTTTTTAAAAAGAGAAATTGATTATATTGACATCGCCAGAATTGTGGAGGGCTGCCTGGAGAAGATCACGGGTAATACGGATCTGACACCGGCCGCGTTACATGAAGTGGATCGGGAAACCCGCATCCTGGCAAACATAATCTGATATATACTATGGAATGGTTATTGGGAATATTGAGTACACTGGGCATCTTTGCAGCTGCCATATTTATTCTGGTCTTTTTTCATGAACTGGGACATTTTCTCGCTGCCAAATGGTTCAGGATGAGGGTAGACCAGTTCTCTATTGGGTTTCCCCCTAAACTTTTCGGTTTCAGGAAAGGAGAGACGGAATATGTACTGGGGGCAACTCCGCTTGGCGGATATGTGAAAATCGCCGGAATGATTGATGAAAGCATGGATACGGAGTTCATCGATCAGGCACCGAAAGAGGATGAATTTCGAAGCAAACCGGTCTGGCAGCGCATCATAGTCATCCTTGCCGGCGTGATATTTAACGGTATTCTCGCCTTTGTCATCTATACCGGAATGACCTGGCACTATGGAGAGGATGTCCTGCCGATTGACGCACTTGAGGGGATCTATATCCCCGAGAATACCCTGGCTGCTGAAATTGGGTTCAGAACCGGAGATCGCATCACCGGTGTGAACGGGCGCGAAGTGGACTATTTTAATCAGCTATTCAATCCGTCGGCCATCACAGGAAGAGATTTAAGTTTCAGGGTGGAACGGGATGGGGTGACGACGAATATTAAAGCCCCGGACAATTTCCTTGACCGGATCAATGATGACCAGTTTCTGAATATGAGCTGGGTACTTCCCAGCCGGATCGAGGCGGTTGTAGAAGGTTCTCCTGCCGAAAAAGCCGGTATCAGGGAGGGCGACAGAATCGTTGCCTTCAATGGAGCTGAAATTGAATACTGGGTTCAGCTGACTGAAAAGATCAGTGAATCGGAAGGAGAAATCAGCCTGCAGGTCGAGCGAAACGGCGAGCGCCTGGATATGCAGCTGACACCGGACCAGGAAACAAATATGATCGGGATACAGGCGATCGATCTCAGGGAGTCCTTTAAACAACTGGACTACAACCTGGCCGGATCGGTTGTCGTGGGAGTGCGGGAAACCGGTGATACATTCACGGGTATTGTCCAGGGGCTCCGGAAGTTATTTACGGGGGCGATTTCCGTGCGGGATAATCTCGGGGGACCTGTTGCAATTGCAAACGTCACGAAAGATGCTACCGAACATGGAGGTTGGCAGGGATTCTGGCGAATAACAGCATTCCTGAGTGTCACTCTGGCAATCATGAATATGCTTCCCATACCCGCACTTGACGGTGGACATTTTATGTTTCTGCTTTATGAAGGAATAACCCGCCGGGAACCCTCAGCCAGGGTACGAATGGCCCTCCAGCAAATAGGGTTTATCCTGCTGATCGGAATTTTCATACTGGTGACTTTCAATGATATTCTGAGGACGATAGGAAACTGACGAATGCTCGCAACCGAGGGATACTCTTCCATTACTGCTGTACTTCTTTTTTCGGGGCTGGTTGCATGGGCTGTTTCATTTTTGGATCACTGGTCGGTGTATTTGATTTATCTGCTGTTGATTTCCCTTTGCGGTTTGATCATCTTTTTTTTTCGTGATCCCGAAAGGAAAACTCCTGACGATCCTTTTCTGATCGTTTCACCGGCAGACGGCAGGATTGTTCTGGTTAAAGAGTCGGATGAACCGTCGTACCTGAAGCAAAAGGTTACACAGATCAGCATTTTTCTCTCACCTCTGGATGTCCATGTGAACCGGGTGCCCGTTTCCGGAAAACTGGAGTACCTTGAGTATTTCCCGGGCACGTATCTGATGGCATGGGAAGATCATGCATCTGAACTCAATGAGCGGGCTCATTTCGGTGTACGCCATTCCAGCGGGGTTAAGATGATGTTTAAACAAATAACAGGTTTCCTGGCCAGGAGAATTGTCTTTCACATAAAGGAGGGCGAGGAACTGCATGCAGGTCAGCGGTTCGGAATTATGAAATTCGGGTCCAGGATGGATCTGCTGCTGCCTGCAGAAGTTCAGATAGATGTGAGGGAAGGGGACCGTACTGTAGCAGGTGAAACCATTTTGGGCAGAATACCAGCATGAAATATCCGATACAAAAGCTTCAGGAACTAAAACTCCGCCGGCGCAGGAGAAAACACAAGAGAAAGCGCAAGCGCAAACCCATTCCACGTCTTGTCGTACCGAGTTTTTTTACATTAATGAACCTGTTTTGCGGGTTTCTCTCCATATTGACAGTGGCGGAAGGCAATCTCGTTTTTGGAGCCTGGCTGATCGTCTTTGCCGGCCTGTTTGATTCTCTCGACGGTGTGGTTGCCCGCCTGACAAACGCCACCAGTCCATTCGGCTCGGAGCTTGATTCACTGAGCGACGTGGTTTCTTTCGGAGTCGCTCCCGGCTTTCTGATTTACAGCTTCGCTTTGCATGAACTGGCGATTCTGGGAGTGATCCTCAGTTCGCTGCCGCCACTGTGCGGTGCTGTCCGGCTGGCCCGGTTTAATATTGACGCCAAGGACTTGTCATTCGAGGATTTTCGCGGTCTGCCGATTCCCAGCCAGGCCGTCATGCTGGTTGCCTTTGTGCTCACCTTCCTGAACAGGGGGGATCTGTTTTCCCAACTGCAGTTCGGTGTATCAACTGTGCTTGTACCGATTATCGTGCTGCTGTCATTTCTGATGTTGAGCACCATCCCCTTTGACAAGCTGCCCAGGTTCAACAAATTAACGTTCAAGTACAAGAAGGCCAAGTTTATGCAGTTCCTTGTCTACCTGTCCATGATTATCGTCTTCCAGGAATACGGCCTGATGATTGTTTTCAGTGTCTATATTATTAAAGGGTTGCTGATCGGCGGGTGGCTCTTCTGGAACGAACAGTTCGGGGATGAAGATGTGATGCCCCCGGAGGATCTGCCGCTTCGTCAGAACAGGGAATCCTGATAATTTTCCTGTTGCTTTTCATTCGTTCAACTTCTACTTTCTTGTCAATATTATGAAGGACCATGCAATTCATATCGTCTGGTGGTGGAGCGGAAACACAACGACCGCAGCGGGCGAGCTATGAAGAACTGACTGACACAAATGATCTATTTCAAGCCCACTGCAGTTAACTGGAGTGGGTTTTTTTGTTTCTGTTATCTGTGTCTGTTTCCCAATGTTGTTATTTATGGATTTTCAATCGTTTAAAAAATTGTCTGAGTCTTATACCGCCATTCCGGTGAGCCGCCGGATGCTGGCTGATGTCCTGACCCCGGTTTCGGTGTTTCTTTCCCTCCGGGAACAGGCAGAATACCCCTTTTTACTTGAATCGGTTGAAGGGGGTGAACAGCTTGCACGCTATTCTTTTCTGGGCAGGAATCCGTATAAGGTTCTTGTTTTTGACGGAGAAATGGTCAGTATTACGGAAAACGGTACAGAAGAGAAATCGGATCAGGCATATTTTGATGTCCTGAGGGATTTGACGACAGCTTACAGAGAGCCTGATCTGCCTGATCTGCCTACGCTGACCGGAGGAGCAGTGGGTTTTTCATCTTATGATACGGTCAGGGAAATTGAAAGTCTGTCAGATGCACCCCCGGAAGATGTACATCTTCCGGAGGCCGTATGGGCATTTTATGATGAAATTATTGCATTCGACCATGTCCGGAAACAGCTGGTTCTTATGAAAACGGTTTTTGTAAAACCGCAAATGGATCTTGAACAGGCATTTAATGATGCCCGGGACTCCCTGGATCATCTGGAGGAAACAGTGAAAAAGGCCGGTACAGGAAGTCGTGAGTTTCACCTTGATACAGAAACCGTTACCAGCAATCTCTCGGAATCCCGTTTTGCAGAGATGGTGAACAGGGGAAAGGAGTATATATATGAAGGGGATATATTCCAGGTGGTTCTTTCACAGCGATTCGAAGTGCCGTTCAGCGGTGATCGTTTCATGCTTTACCGGGCGTTGCGGATGGTAAACCCTTCCCCGTATCTTTTTTATCTGGATTTTAATGGATTTTCACTGATCGGATCTTCACCGGAAGTGCTGGTACGTGTCCGCCATGGCAAAGCACAGCTTTTGCCGATAGCAGGAACCCGACCGCGTGGTATCGACAGAAATCAGGATCTTGCCCTTGAGGAAGAACTCCGGCAGGATCCGAAGGAGGTTGCCGAACATGTCATGCTGGTGGATCTTGGGAGGAATGACCTGTCCAGGGTCTGTAAAGCCGGAACCGTGAAACTGGAACGAAGTCAGGCCATCGAACGCTATTCGCATGTGATGCACATTGTATCGGACGTGACAGGGAACCTGAAACAGGGTATGAGCTCCGTCGACGCACTGATGCAGTGTTTTCCCGCAGGTACGGTAAGCGGCGCCCCAAAAATCCGGGCCATGCAGATCATC
>JBBDRV010000097.1:0-7560 GCA_040905285.1 Balneolaceae bacterium
GCGCCTTGACCCTGACGTTTTTTTAGGACACTATGAGTTTTCTTACAAACACTATTCTAAGAAGAAGAGAGTCTCTGTCAAAGTACAAAAATCAATCTGCGGACCTGGTGTTTCCGTTGCATTCCGGACATGCTGTCATCATCAGGTTCAGATTCATCTCCCTGTTCGGAGCAAAACCAATTGCAGCGCCCAGTCAGATGGTATTTCCCCGGTACTGCGGGGTACCCCGGCGGAGAAAGCTGATCGGGAAGAGAAGCAGCGAATATATATCAGCCGGTAAAAATCACTATACCGACCAGAACCAACAGTGTTACTTTAAATAACAGGGCTTTCCAGTTTTTCATCTGTGTACAACCTTATTCTTTTCGAGAGAGATAAAAAGAGCAAACTATAGGTACACAATTAGATGTGAAAACACAAGTTATCCACACCTTTATTTAGCGATTTTTTATATCGTTATGTGTCCCTTTAAATCAGCACAGGATAAATGCTGTACTAGATAAGAGGCTTTGGGGATCATCCTGTTACAATAAAATTATTCACATCAGCCGGTCAGCGATTTTCCCTGAAGTTTCCTGGAGTTGGCAAGGACACTCACAGAGCTGAAGGCCATAGCCGCCTCAGCAAGAAGGGGATGCATGAGACCGGCAACAGCTATCGGAATCATGACCACATTATAGAAAGAAGCCCAAAACAGATTTTGCCGTATTTTTTTAAACGTTTCCCGGCTCAGATTTACTGCCTTCAGGACAGCCTGCAAATGTCCTTCAATCAAAATGATTGACGCTGATTCAATAGCAATATCTGTTCCCGTACCCACTGCAATGCCGACATCCGCACGTGTCAGGGCGGGTGCATCATTGATGCCGTCCCCCACCATCGCCACGATTCCGCCATTCTGCTGCAGCTTTCGGATGACATCTTCTTTCTGATCCGGCAACACCTCTGCAAACAGCTCGCCGATACCCAGCTCACGTGCTGTTTTTTCAGCCGCAGGCCGGTTATCCCCCGTGAGCATAACCGTGCGGAAACCCTGATGTTCAAGAGTCCGGACGACATCGACGGCCTCCGGCCTGATGGTATCCGCAAGGGCAATGATCGCCGTAATTACATTATCCACCGACACCAGGATAACGGTTTTTCCGTCGCTCTCCAGTCTGTTTTTCCGCTCTTCCACGATGTGATCAATGCCGATGCCGAATTTGGCCATCAGCCGGCGGTTTCCCACAATCACTTTCCGTCCGTCCACCTGTCCGCTCACGCCCATTCCCGGATGAGCCAGAAATTGCCGGACCTCCGGCAGATCAATGTCTTTTTCAGATACGTAATCAGCAATAGCGCGGCTTATCGGATGTTCCGAAAGGTGCTCAACGGCATAAATTTGCTGCATGAGCAGGGTCTCTCCGGCATCATGCAACAGGGCATCATTCAACAGGATCAGGTCTGTCACCGACGGTTTACCCAGAGTCAGCGTACCTGTTTTGTCGAAGACGATATCCGTCACCTCCTGCATTCGCTGAATGGCTTCTCCCCTGCGTATCAGTACCCCGTTTCCGGCGCCGAGTCCTGTACCGATCATCAGGGCCGCCGGTGTGGCCAGACCGAGTGCACAGGGGCAGGCGATGACCAGAACAGCCAGCGATGCATAAAATGCCTGCGACCAGATGCCCATGTCCGGTTCCACCCAGGGGATAAATCCGTCCGCCCATTCCACAACGGGCGTGAATACACCGGGAAAAAAGGCCCAGATAATAAATGTGCCGGCAGACAGCATCAGTACAACCGGTACGAAAACAGCGGTTATCCGGTCGGCATATTCCTGAACCGGAACCTTTGACCCCTGTGCCTCTTCCACAAGGCGGACGACCCGGTTGAGAAATGTCTCTTCACCCACTTTTTGAGCCGCTATGTGCAGCGGGCCCTCCAGGTTGATCGTACCGCCGATGACTTCTGACCCGGCTTCCTTGCGAACCGGCATGGATTCACCCGTCAGCATCGCCTCATCAACCGAACTCACACCGCCGGTTACCGTGCCGTCCGCCGGCACTTTTTCCCCCGGCCTCACCAGCATGATGTCCCCCGGAGACAGCTCACCCGCAGGAATCTCCTCTTCATTGCCGCCGCGCAGGATCCGTGCCGTATCCGCTTCAAGAGTAAGGAGCTTTATGATGGCATCGGACGCTCTGCCACGGGACTTGATTTCGATATACCGGCCGGTCAGATGAAATGCCATGATCATGGCGGCGATCCCTGCAAAACTGTGCATGGGAAATGAAATCCAGCCCGCATGACCCGCAAGGGCAAGCGGACCCGTACACAATGAGGCAAGGGTTCCGATGGCAATGAGCACGTCCATATTCGGATGGCCATTCAAAGCCGACCTCCAGGCACTTTTGAGTGTCTTTCTCCCCGGCCGGAAAAGCACGGCTGCCGCACCGGCTGTCATCAGGAGTTCCATCACCGGGAGACTGACCGGACGGAATACCGAAAGCATGTCCACTGCCATCCAGATCATGAGCGGAGCTGTTATCAGCCAGGAGACAACCAGGTTTTTCCAGGATTCCTGCAGCTTTTTTTCATCACGCTCCCTTTTTTCCGCCAGTTTGTTTTGCTTTTGCCCCTTCCCTCCCGCAGAACCCTCTTCCACCTGAAAACCTGCTCGTTCCACAGCTTCCCGGATCAGCCGGCGCGGTACAGCCCCGTTCACCTCGTCAATTACAGCGGTTTCCGAAGCCAGGTTGACCCGGGCGGACCTGACCCCGTCGATGCCTTCCAGCGCTTGCTTTACCGAATTCACGCATCCGGCACAGTGCATGCCGGAAATTTTTAAGGTTCTTTCACTCATAACTCAGACTTATAACTTTGACTATTATCACACTCATAGCTCACACTTACTATCACAAGGTTCACGTGCGGATGCATATGCGGGCGCCTGGGTGATTTTTCAACTTCGTTGTACTTGATTGGATTTTGACTACCATGCACTTGATTGGACTCCCTGCTACCATGCACCTGATTGGATTTCCACTTCCTCATGAATATATCGCCTGTACAGCCACAGACCTTTACAGATGGAACAGGGAGATGTGTAAAATATTTGGATAAGCGGTTGCGGATTGCCCCGTCAGAGGCGGTCCAGGGTTTTGCGATCCTGTTTTTCCTGCTTCAGGTACTCGGTAACGGTTTTGCCCGTGATTTTTTTGAACTGGTTGGAAAGATACTGCACGCTGCTGTACTTCAGCTGCCATGCTATTTCACTGAGTGTCAGCGTCCGATAGCTCAAAAGCTCCTTGACTCGTTCAATCCTTAGCCGAATCAGATAATTCTCAACCGTTTCCCCCGTGTTGTCTGAAAAGACGGAACTCAGATAGGAATAATTATAGTGCAGCTTTTCTGTCATGAATACAGACAGCTTCCGGGGCTTGTCGCTGTTTTCGAGATTATCGATATAGCTCAGAAGAACGGCTTTTATCTGCTCGATCAACCTGCTCTCGCGGTCCAGAACCAGTGCGAATCCTTTGTCTTCCAGCATCCGGGACACGTCGTCCAATTCCCGGCTGGTGAGTTGGCCGGTGGTCTCCACCGTTCCCAGCTCAACGTTCTGCAGCGGGATTCCCGAGCCCGAAAAGATCGTACGGACCGATTCGATACAGCGGTCACAAACCATATTCTGTATGATCAACTTCATACCAGCTTACTCCACTGTCACACTTTTGGCCAGATTCCGGGGCTGGTCCACATCACAGCCCCTGTTCACAGCAATATAATAGGACAGAAGCTGTAACGGAATGACTGTCAGCAGGGGGGACAGGCAGTCTTCGGTTGAAGGAATTGAAATCAAGAACTCGGACAGGTCCTTTACATCCTGGTTTTCCTCATTCGTAACGACAATCAGCCGTCCTTTTCTCGCTTTGACTTCCTCGATGTTGGAGATCATTTTCTCATTCGTATGATCGGTTGCGGCTATAACCACAACCGGCATCATTTCATCTATCAGCGCGATGGGGCCGTGCTTCATTTCCGCTGCCGGATAGCCTTCAGCATGGATATAGGATATCTCCTTCAGTTTAAGTGCCCCTTCCAGCGCAACCGGAAAGTTATATGTACGCCCGAGATACAGAAAATTGGGTGCATAGGTGAAGAGTTTCGCCATATCCCTGATGATCTCGCTCTGGTCAAGTATTTTCTCAATCTTGCCGGGAAGACGATTCAGTTCACCGATCAGATCGGATGCATACTCCGGGGCGAGAGCTCCCTTCCGCTGGCCCAAAGCGATGGCAATCATGGCAAGCACCACGACCTGTGCGGTGAACGCCTTCGTGGAGGCCACTCCGATTTCAGGACCGGCATGCGTGTAGACACCGGCATCGGTCTCCCGCGCAATGGTCGACCCGACCACATTGCAGATTCCAAGCACCAGAGCCCCTTTCTCCCTGGCCTCCCGCATAGCTGCAAGAGTATCTGCAGTCTCGCCGCTCTGGGAAATCACCATCAACACATCTCCCTTCCCGATCAGCGGGTCCCGGTAGCGAAATTCCGATGCGTATTCTACTTCCACCGGCATTTTTGCCAGGTGTTCAAAAAGGTATTCTCCGACCAGACCCGAATGCCAGCTCGTTCCGCAGGCGGCAATCACCAGTCTTTTCGCGTCCACAAGCTGATCCATGACATCGGCAAGACCGCCAAGCTGAATCGAATTCAGGTCCGGCCGTATCCGGCCCCTCAGGCAATCTGCAACCGACCTCGGCTGCTCAAATATCTCTTTCAGCATGAAATGAGGATAACCGGCCTTCTCAATCTCGTCCAGACTGAGGGCCAGTTCGTGAACTTCTTTGGTCAGGGCGATATCCCCAATCGTTTTCACTTCATAACTGCCCTGGCTGACGACGGCCATTTCCCCGTCTTCCAGGTAGACGACCCGGTTTGTATACTCCACAACCGGGGAGGCATCGGATGCAATGAACATTTCATTGTCGCCGATGCCCAGCAGAAGAGGGGATCCTTTCCGTGCCACATAGATCCGGTCGGGCTCGGCGGTATTGACCACCGCGATTCCATATGTCCCTATAATCTGTTTCAATGCCAGCTGAAGGGATTTTTCAAAATTCTTCTGGATGCCGTTTTCATAGATCTCCTCGATCAGCTGGGCTATTACCTCGGTATCGGTATCACTGTGAAAAGTGCGGCCTTTTTCTGTCAGCTTTTTTTTGAGAGAGGTGTAATTTTCAATGATGCCGTTGTGCACCACGGCAATTTTTCCGGACTGGCTGAGGTGCGGGTGGGAATTGAGATCATTGGGTATGCCGTGGGTTGCCCAGCGGGTATGTCCTATGCCTATTTTTCCGACCAGCTTCCGGGCCGAGATTTTCTTTTCAAGATTAACCACTTTCCCTTTTCCCTTCTCTATATCCAGCTGGCCGTTGACCAGGGCCACCCCGGCTGAATCATACCCGCGGTACTCCAGTCGCTTTAACCCCCTGATCAGGACGTCACTTGCATTCCTGTCTCCGATGTAGCCTACTATTCCACACATATTTTCTTATTATTATATTGAGAGCCGTATCTGTTAGTTAACCAATTTATCATTCATTATACACTATTAAAACAGCCATTCAGGTAAAACAGCCATTCAGTACAACCGCTATAATAACTTATGGGCAGGAGAAACCATTCAATTTCGATTTGTTTTTTTGAAGATGACCAATGCAGTCATTTCCATCCGCTGACACTGACACGGCCGATGGATGACCTCAGGATCGGCATGTATACCATTCGGGAGAAATGGCTTTATGAACTGAAGTCCGATTCTTTCATGAGAACCGGGAGACCGGAACTGAAAGACCTGTTCCCTTCAGAACGGAACAGCGGGAATAATGTTTTCTGGATCAACAGCCGTCTGCTTCCGGACGCCCGGATTATTGACCAGATCCTGAATCTCTCGGGAGGGGAGTTCATTGCCTCCGGCGAAGTGCCTCTTGCATTCAGAACGGATGACGCCACCACCGGTGTCTGGCTTGATAAAGGCATCCGTGCAGAGGGCTTCCGCAAAACGGAGGCTGCAGCAACCCCCCCGCTTCTCGAGCAGCTGTGGGATTTGCTGAAATACAATCCGGATGAAATAGAACGTGACATCGACCGGACAGACGGACTGAACCGGCTGAAACCGGATGCCGGCACCGGAATATACATAACCGGCAGACAGCCGGTTTACACCGGTGCAGATGTTACGATAGAGCCTGGAGTAAGTTTTGTCACTTCCGGCGGTCCCGTCTATATCGGGACCGGAGCTACGATTATGGCCGGGTCGGCCATCCGCGGCCCGGCCGTCATCTGCAGAGGCTCCACCGTCAAGATGGGCGCTAAAATTTACGGCAATTCAACTGTCGGTCCTGTCTGCAAGATTGGCGGCGAGATAAATAACGTCATATTTCACTCCTATTCAAACAAGGCGCATGACGGGTATGCCGGAAATTCGATTTTCGGCCAGTGGTGTAATCTGGGAGCCGATACCAATACGTCAAATCTGAAAAACAATTACGGGACCATCCGCTTTACGGACTGGCATACGCGCAGGGAACGCAATACAGGGGAACTATTCCTGGGCACGGTCATGGCCGATCACAGCAAGACCGGTATCAATTCCATGCTCAACACCGGTACCAGCTGCGGGGTTTGCTGTAATCTTTTCAGTCACGGATATCCGCCGAAACTGATCCCGTCCTTCAGCTGGGTAAATTCGGAGGACATTTCTGTCTATCTGTTCGACAAGGCGCTGCAGACAATGAAGCGGACCATGGCCCGGCGGGATGTCGTGATGAGCGACAGCTATGCCGGAATGATGCGCAAGCTTTTTGACAACCGGATTACCTGACAGCTGACCCGCTGTTTACTGCAATTCTGTTACTGCAATCCTGGCACAGCACCACTGTTAACTGAATCCCTCAAGTGCTATATTCTGAAATGGCTTCAGAAATGACAAAAAGAAACAGGCTGCCGGGCCAGCTTCGCCGTCTGATAATCAAAGTGGGCAGCCGGATACTGGTAGACAGCCGGGGCCGGCCGGACCTGGAAAAAATCGACAGGCTGGCGACCGGAATTTCCCGGCTGCACCGGCAGAATTATGAAGTGATCCTGGTTTCATCGGGTGCGATTGCAGCCGGTGTTCAGACACTGGGATGGAACAGCCGCCCGGCCAACCTGCCGGACTTGCAAATGGCCGCCGCCATCGGGCAAAGTGTGCTGATGCACCAGTACAGTGTCAGCTTTTCGCACCATGGATGCCGGATCGGGCAGGTTCTGCTTACACACTCGGATCTTAAGAATCGTGAACGGCACCTGAATGCACGGAATACAATGCTGGCCATGCTACGGAACCGGGTCATTCCGGTGGTCAATGAAAATGATGTGGTTGCTGTCGATGAGATCCGGTTTGGAGACAATGACCTGCTGGCTTCCATGGTATCCACCCTGGTCGACGGGGATATGCTTTTCCTGTTAACGACGGCGGACGGCCTTTATCGGATGGAAGATGGGGAGATGTAAGAACGGATACCTTTGCTG